>JBCBOT010000004.1:0-85819 GCA_039821165.1 Planctomycetota bacterium
ATAATACAATCCCCCCCTCCCCCCGAAGCGATCATGACCCACCGCATCACTCGTCGCGGCTTCGCGACCAGCACTTCTGCTCTCGCCGCCGCCGCGATGACACTTCGTCCCCACCAGTTGGCTGCGGCGGAGTCCAAACCGCGAGCCAAAGTCGAGCGAATCGGCATCGGCGCCATCGGATTGCGTTACCAAGGCTCGGTGATCACCCGCGAAGCCTCGGCATTTGGTGATGTTGTCGCGATCGCCGATGTGGATCGGCATGTCCGTGAACAAGCACGGGCCAGCTTTGGCAGCACGCCACGCATCTTCGAAGAGTATCAGGACTTGTTGGCTCGCAAGGATGTCGACGTCGTTTTGATAGGTGCTCCCGATCACTGGCACAGCAAGATGCTGATCGATTCGGTGCGTGCGCAGAAAGACGTGTACTGCGAAAAGCCGCTCACGTTGACCATCGACGAAGGCAAAGTACTCCGCGAGGTCGTCGGTTCGAGCGATCGCGTCGTACAGGTCGGAACGTGGCAACGCAGCGATCATCGGTTCCGACTTGCCGCTGAGATGGTCCGTGCGGGCCGCGTCGGCAAGCTTCGCAAAGTCACTTGCGCGTCGAGCCCCAACCCCAAAGGTGGTCCGTTCGAAACCGCAGCCGTCCCATCACACTTCAACTGGAACCTGTGGCAGGGTCAAACACCCGACGTGCCCTACATCCCTGAGCGTGGGCACTACACGTTTCGCTGGTGGTACGAATACAGCGGCGGCAAAGTCACGGACTGGGGCGCGCACCACATCGACATCGCGCAGTGGGCCATCAACAGCTATCCTGTTTCGGTCTCCACCACCGCTGAGCTTCCATCTGTCGCGAACGGCTACAACGTCGCCACCAAATTCGCCGCGACGTTTCGCTACGCCAACGGCGTCGAGTTGGAGGTCAATGACACGGGTCGCAACGGGATCCTGTTTGAAGGTGACGCAGGTAGGATGTTCGTCAACCGCGGCTCGATCTCCGGTGTTCCCGTGGAACAGCTACCCAAAGATCCCTTGCCGCGTGAGTCGTTCTCGATCTACGACAACGACAACTTGGACCGGCCGGAGCGGGTGGGAAAGATTGATGCAATCAAGAACCACATGGGTAACTTGTTCGACTGCATCGAATCGCGGAAAACACCGATCTCGGACCTCGAAAGCCAACACCGAAGCGTGACGACTTGTCACCTTGCAAACATCTCGATGCGAGTCGGCCGTGGGCTTCGCTGGGACCCCGAAGCCGAGCAGATTCTCGACGACAGGGAAGCCGCGGCAATGCAGCGACGCGAGCAACGGACCGGCTTCGAAGTCGCCTAATTGGATAGCGACGTTCGGGTCTTCGAGAATCCGAAGCGTTTGAGCCTTTCAGGAAACCCGAAGCATGAGTCTTGAAGTTGCGCTTGCTGAATTTTGGTAACCCGAAACACAAGTGAGGGGATGACTTAGCTCGACAAACAGCTCGTTTACGAGATCGCCGCGCTGACGTTTCGGGTTTCCATTGAAACCGAAGGAAAACGAAGAAATGCGAGCGATACTTGCCAAAAAACGCAACTTCAAAAAGTGTGAACGAGAGAACAGCTCAAAGAATCCCCCGCTGACGCTCTGACGCTTCGGGTTACCTTCGATTCCTATCGACTAATTCAAGAGTCACAACTTTCCACTGCTACCCCAAACAGAGTGGCGTTGCCAAGCTAACCTTCACCACGAATCAATCATGAGCCAAGACAAAGTTCTGATCATCATCGGCGACGCAACTGAGACGCTCGACACGATGTATCCATTTTACCGTCTGATCGAAGCCGGGTTTCAGCCGGTTGTTGCGGCACCCGAGAAGCGGCTTTATCAGCTCGTGCTCCATGAAGTGAAACCTGGCTGGACGATCACCAAGGAATGGGAAGGCTACACGCTGAAGGCGGACGTCGCGTTCGCCGATATCCAAGAGGAAGACTACGCGGGGATCTTTTTCAGCGGCGGACGAGCCCCTGAGTACATCCGTTATGACAAAGACCTCGTTCGCGTCACCAAGTACTTCTTCGAACAGAACAAACCGATCGCCAGCGTGTGCCACGGTGTCGAAATTCCCGCTTACGCCGATTGCGTTCGCGGTCGCAAGATGGCGACGGTCCCGAAGTGTCAGTTCGACCTTGAAGTCTGCGGCGGGATCTTTGTGAATGAACCCTGCGTGATCGACGGCAACCTTGTCAGCGGCAGAACGTTTCACGACAACGGGCATTTCGTCGGACCGTGGATCGAACAGCTCGAAGCTGCGCGAAACGCTCCGGTCGCTTAGTGCGGTAGTAGAATGTCACGAACAGCGTGACTGACGCCTCGCGCTTCGTCGCTCACCCTCCTCTCGTCTATCCTAAACACCCTCATGGACGTTCACCCGACTTCAATCAGCCGCGATGGCGACGCCGCGATCCAGATCGCATGGAGCGATGGTCGCGCGACCCGCTGGACGGCAGCGGCACTTCGGAAAGCGTGCCCCTGCGCAACCTGCCGTGAAAAGCACAAGAAGAGTGAAGAGCCGGCTGCGCCTTCATTGGGTCTGCCGGTCCTGAGCGCCGCCGAGGCCCAGCCACTTTCGATCGCGTCGATGCGACCGGTTGGCAACTATGCGTATAACATCGGCTTTAGCGACGGGCACTCGTCTGGTCTATTCACTTTGGAGCTACTGTACGCCAACAAGACGGAATGAAGCACGGCCCATGAACCCGAGACGCATCGGTCGTGTCTTGATAATGAGAGCGTTGAGAATCACTTGAGATTCAAGCAATGATCTATCTGAACGGCCGTCGCTGAGCCGTGTCGTTTTTCACGCGACGACGAAGTTACATGATTCAAGAGGAAGCCGATGTCGCTCCTGACCGATTTGTATCAAGTCACGATGAGCCAGGGTTACTTTCGTGCGGGAATGCATGAGCGGTCAGCGGTGTTTCATCTGTTTTTTCGTCGCGAGCCTTTCGGGGAAAGTACGCGATCGCGTGCGGGCTTGAGCCCGCCCTTCGGTGGCTGAGCGAGTTCCGAATCGACTCGACGCAGACGGCTTATCTCGCGAGCCTGACTGGAAACGATGGGAAACCACTCTTCTCGGCCGACTTCTTGAAAATGCTCGAGTCGACGCCGTTGTCGGTGTCGGTTGATGCCATTGCCGAAGGCAGTCTCGTCTTTGCCCACGAACCGCTGCTCCGCATTCGCGGTCCACTTTGGCAATGCCAGTGGGTCGAAACGGCGTTGCTCAACATGATCAACTTTCAAACACTGATCGCCACCAAAGCAGCCCGTGTCTGTGCGGCGGCGAAAGGCGACGCAGTACTGGAGTTCGGCCTCCGACGCGCCCAAGGTGTCGACGGAGCGTTGGCGGCCTCGCGCGCCTCCTATGTCGGAGGGTGCGCCGCAACGAGTAACGTCGAAGCGGGATTGCGTTTCGGTATCCCCGTCAAAGGGACACACGCTCACAGCTGGGTGATGTCGTTCGAAAGTGAACTCGCGGCATTCGAGGCTTACGCGGATGCGATGCCGAACAACTGCGTGTTTCTCGTCGACACCTACGACACGATCGAAGGGGTTCGTCACGCGATCACGGTCGGCAATAGACTCCGTGAGCGCGGCAGCGAAATGGTCGGTGTGCGATTGGATTCGGGTGACCTCGCTCGACTCAGTATCGACGCACGAAAGCTGCTCGACGAAGGAGGTTTCCCGAACGCGGCCATCGTCGCGAGCAACGACTTAGACGAACTCGAAATCGAACGGCTGAAACTGGCGGGTGCATCGATCGCGGTGTGGGGAGTCGGCACGAACTTGGTTACCGCTAAAGATCAGCCGGCGCTCGGCGGCGTCTACAAGTTGGCGGCGATCAAAAACACATCGGGCGAGTGGGTGCCCAAAGTGAAGCTCTCCGAGCAAGAGATCAAAACATCAAATCCCGGCATTCAACAGGTGCGTCGCTACCGCGATTCCAGTGGGCTCGTCGGCGACGTACTCTTCAGCGAGTTGATCGGACCCCCACAAACCGCGCCGAGTGACTGTGAATTTGAGGACCTACTGCAACCGGTTCTTGAAGAAGGAAAGCGAGTCGGCTCACCGACACCACTCGATCAATTGCGCGAACGGGCGTTGTCATCGGTCGAGCAATTGTCAGCCGATCACCGCCGTCTTCGTGGAGGACAGAGTTACCCAGTGCAGCTGGAACCGAGGCTCTTAACGCAGAAACAAACGCTGATCGAGAAGGCTCGCCGAACGGCAGGATCAAACGCGTAGCGTCACGCAACCCAAATTCACCTTTTTGACAGTGCAAATCTGGTCGTCCTTTGATTGCTAGCGAGCGAAACCGCCCTATTTTGCGGTACTTTTCGCTTTAAACCCCCCATTGGCGGGTGCAGTGGGGGCGCCGACGAAGATAGATTGGCGAGCGTCGCGTGGAAGTCGGATCGTGAGATTCACCGCCATTCGGCCAGTGCTTGAGTAAAAACCGATCTTTGAAAAGAAAGCTTCGAGATGTGCTTATTGGCCGTTCAATACAAGTTGGTCCCCGAAAGTCCCATCCTCGTCGCGGCGAATCGCGAAGAATATTTTGATCGTCCAAGTCTGCCCCCCTCAATCCAATCGGGTAAACCGCGGGTCCTCTGTGGGATTGACCAAAAAGCGGGTGGGACTTGGCTCGGTGTCAACCAGAACGGCCTGTTCGTAGGCGTTTGCAATCGAGCAACGGCAATGCCGCTGTTCGGACAACGTTCGCGCGGCTCACTCGTGATGGACTTGCTCCGTTGCACGTCCTCCGGCAAGGCTTTGGACAAAGCGCTCGTCGAACTCTCGGAAACGCAGTACGAAGGTTGCAACCTGATCATCGCGGACGCCAAAGCCGGCTACGCCGTGCACTCGGATCAGCGGCAACGGGTCGTCGACCTCCAGCCCGGATTGAACATCATCGGGGCACACAATCTCAATGACCCCGACGATGAACGGGTTCGAATGGCTCGTCGTCTGCTCACACTGCAAACGCTTGATTCCCCCGTCAAGTTTCTCGCGGTCGCCAGTCGCGTCTTCGCACGTGCACCTGTTGGCCCCGGTCGCCCGAGCATGGTGATTCGGAATCAAGACTATGGAACGGTCAGTAGCTCTTTGATTGCATTGGGTGCAAAGCCACGAGACGCTATCTATCAGTTCTCCAGTGGTGCCCCCGATCAAACCAAGTACGAAGACTGCTCGCCGATGTTGCGTGACATCCTAAGTCGCGGCCTACGCGAGTCGCGAAACAAGGCGAAAGTCGGCGCTTAGTGCCAACGTACCTAGGCGACGAGTTCGCTCTTTCTGCCGACGAGACCAATCCCTAGACTCCGCCACGTCGCTGCTTCGCAACGGATGAGAAGCAAGCGATGACGACGGAACGCAAACAGGGAGTACGTCGGCATGGATGCCCGATTCAGGGTCGGCCGCTGGATGGCGGTCGCGTTGATGGTGTTGCTTGGAGTGAACTCCTCGGCACGAGCTGGGAACGCTCGCTCCCAAAACTTCTTGGTCCACGCACCGGACCAACGGCTCGCCGAAGCCGTTGCCGAGCATGCCGAGCGACTGCGGGACGATCTCGCAGAATATTGGCTCGGCCGCAGGCTTCCGCCCTGGCGAACGCCGTGTCCCATCGAGGTCGTCGCGGGACCTCAACTGGCGGCGGAGGGTGTCACCACCTACACACGGCGCCCCGTAGGCAACTTTCAAATGCGCGTGAAAGGCACCGCAGAGCGGATCCTCGATAGCGTGCTACCACACGAAGTCACACACACCGTTTTGGCCACCCATTTTGGTCGGCCGCTTCCGAGGTGGGCCGACGAAGGGATTTGTACGACAGTCGAACACACCGCTGAAAAGCAAAAGCACGAGGCGATGCTCCGGAGATTCCTCAACACTCGAAAGGGAATTCCGATGAATCGGCTGTTCTTACTGACGGAATATCCACAAGAAATGTTGCCGATGTATGCCCAAGGCTACTCCGTGTGCCGATTTCTCATTGAACAGTCCGGGCCTCGCGAGTTCATCAGTTTCCTTGGGGACTACATGCAACACCCTTCTTGGACCCAGAATGTCAAGAAGCACTACGGTTACACCTCGTTGGCGCAGCTTCAAGAACAGTGGCTTGCCTGGGTCAAATCCGGCAGTGGACCGGTCGATTCGTTTGTGAGCACGAATGTCCGGTCCCGCAACGTTGCTCCCGCGACCACTGTGGCGATGCGAGATGCGTCGAAGAACCGAAATCGTTCCGGTTCCGACAGCTGGTACGGTCGACAGCTGCAAGACTCGTCAACACCGGCTGCTGAGAACATCGCCGCGGGCCCGGCGACTCGCTCACTCGACCCCCCATCGGTGATTTCCAGTGGATACTACAGCGTGTCCCAGCCACGTCCCGAAGAGAGTCTTGGTGAGCGCTCGCAGATGTCGAACAACGGACAAGTCCCGGTCTACCGCTGAGACTATCGTGTGTCAGCGGGATCTGGTATCGTTCGCGGTCCCGCCGAACCGGTCTCGGCAACAAAACCCACAAACCTTTGATTTTCTCCGATGGCAAAGCCACACCACAAACTGAAAAAGGCCAATCACGGCCGCCGTCCGGCCAATGCGAAAGCTCGCAAGGCAAAGCGTAAAAAGATCAAGACCTGAGCGTCGCGACTCTCTGATCTCTGAAAACAGGCTTTGACGTGCCCAAGACGGATTTCATCGTAGATCTGTCGCTGTTGACCGATTCGCCCATCGCGGACCTTGATGCGATCCGCGAATTGAATCCCCAGCGACATGAGATGGAACAATTGACCGGGATTCTTTACGAGAACACCGAAGATCTGACATGCGCCGGCTACAAGGATGTCAGTCAGGACGAGTTTTGGTGCCGGGGCCATATGCCAGGGATGCCTGTCATGCCCGGCGTCGTGCAGCTTGAGGCCGTCGCGCAACTCTCGAGTTACTTCGCCCAAAAGCACGACCTGCTCGGCGCCGAGATGGTTGGCTTTGGCGGAATCGATGGGGCAAGGTTTCGTGATGTCGTGGTCCCGGGTGACCGACTCATCGTGATGATTCGATTGACCAAGGCAAGACGCAACCGAATGATCGTTGCCGATTTCCAAGGCGTCGTCGGCGACCGACTTGTGGTCGACGGAATCATTCGCGGAATCCCATTGCCGGTTCAAGGCGTCAAAGATGTTCTCGCAAAACGGGCCGCCGAAAACGCTGTCTAGCGTTACAGCGGACTCTGTTTTTAAAACGGCGCTGTGAGCCGTTGCTCGCGAATAGTTGTGGTTACCCGAAGCGTCAGACCGCTCGCGTTTCCTCGTTTTCATGGGGTTCAACGGGAACCCGACGCGTCAGTGCGTCAGCAAGGCGATCTCGTGAAAGTGCTGAGTCATTCCTCGCTCACGTTTCGGGTTACCAAAATCCAAAAGTCGTCACTTCAATAGGTGTCAGCGAGGGTTCTTCTCAGGCGATTTCCTCGGTGACGCACACGTACTTTCCAATTGAACATGAGGGTGACACACCGGACGGCTAGCGCCGTTCCGCTAATATTTAAGCCGCCGGGCGCAAGCCCTGCGGTGCGTCACATGTGCCTTCGAAGTCGTGAATGATGAGCACCACAACTGGTGATGAATTTCCGAGAACAGGTCGCCTAGCGGCCGTCGATTATGGCACGGTCCGGATGGGCATCGCGGTTTGCGATCCCGACCGAGTGTTGGCGAGCCCCGTCGAGGTGTACCAAGTACAAAACGATGCGAAAGATGCCGCGTACTTCACCCGACTGGCGCGCGAAGAACGACTCGTCGGATGGGTCGTCGGCTTACCGATCCACTGCGACGGAGCGGAGAGCAAAAAGAGCGTGGAGTCCCGTCAGTTCGCGCGATGGCTGAGCGAAGAGACTCGCCTTCCCGTCCGCCTCTTCGACGAGAGATTCAGCACGGCCGCGGCGAAAGAAAGACTCTCTCCCTCTCGGAGCAGTCGACGCAAGCGAAAAGAGCAACTGGATGCTGTCGCCGCGTTGGTCGTCTTGGAGTCGTTTCTAGAAGCCTGTCAGTACCGAGGTGAAATCGTCGGCCAAACGATTCACCATGATGCTTCCGGCGACCAATCTCTCGACGGCGACGGAAGCTCCGACTAGCGAATCGCGCCGCGACACAAGTCCGCACCGAGGCGGGCCCGCGCGATTCGCCGAGCATTCTCGTTAGGCGGCTTCCGCAAAGATCGCATCGATCAAGGACTCGAAGCGGCGATCCGCTTCACGTCGTCGCTCCGCCCGCTCGGCGAGCGTCCAGGTCGACTTGATCTGACGAACCCGCTGCAAGATTTCCGCATCCGAAGGACGCGACTTGGTGGCGACGGGCTGATCGAAAACTTCGGGGCAAATTACGGTGGTCATTTTCAATCCCTCGTGTTGAACTCGGCGACGGTGAAATCGCTCCTCATTTCCCAGCCGAACTTGGCTGCTAACGGTTTCTAGGAGTTGCACGCGTCGTGCCAATTGTCCTCTTAGACGACCGGATTATCCGAAAGTTCGCTCGAAAACGCGAAATCTTGGGAGCTTTCGCCGTCATTCCATCGTATGGACGTGGCAAATCGGGCCACGGTTCGATCGCGAACCGGGTCATTCAGGGAGCTGAATTGCAAAGTGTTGCAATTTCTTCCACTGTCGCTGCGGCAGTTCCATGACAGCAAAGGCGCCGATTTGACCCTCTTCGGCGAGGTTTTCAACAAAATCCAGTAACTGGGACCGGCTACATCTCCCGCGGAGCTCGACGTACTCGATCGCTTCTCCCGCGT
Organism: Planctomycetota bacterium; assembly: GCA_039821165.1. Lineage (GTDB taxonomy): Bacteria > Planctomycetota > Planctomycetia > Pirellulales > Pirellulaceae > Stieleria. The sequence goes on from JBCBOT010000004.1 coordinate 8,815, forward strand.
CGTAAAGCATTCCCACCAGCTGATGACTCGGACTTGCCCAAGCCACAGACCCATCCATCTCAATCAAAGCCTCTGGATAAGCCGTCTGTAAACGAGTCAGCGCCGTCTCAAAACGCGACGGAAACGGAGACGGCTGACCGCCCTCTTCAGTGAAGGGACCATAGAGATGGAGATGGAACTCACTCATCAGAATACCTGCATCGATGATCGACGTGCCCGGAGACTTTATCGGACCCCGGCAATACGGACACCCACCAACCGCACCGCAATTCGTTCAAGCCGAAGCCGTGCGTGGCTTCTTCCATTGAAGTCGTCTCGGCAACTCGGATCGGCCACTAACTAGCGGGAATGTTTCGTTGTTCCTCCCGCCCTCCCACACAGGAGCCGAATTCGATGAAGCAATTCGCGCCTCTCTTCTCGGTGCTTCTCCTCGCCACGGCAAATCATGCGTTTGCCGATGTGAACCAAAGTGGTCGATCGATCCTGATCCCGCTGGAGTTGGATGAGCCTGTTCAGGCTGACGTCCAGAAGCCGCAAGCCATCCCAAAGTCGGAACCGGCGAACGCCGTCACGGAAAACCAGACGAGTACTCCCGCTGGCGTCCAACCGGCTGCAGTCCCTGAAACGCCTCAGCCATCAATCGCTCCAACAACGGCTGCGAAGCAGCGAACTCGCCCCAGCCCAAGACGTGCAGGGCTCTTCCAGCGGATCGAAGCTCAGTGGCGGAAGCGGGGTTGGTTACGCCAATCACAGCGGCACTGAGTCGCTGCTCCGCTCCCGCGTTGAACAGCGCCGGACCAAACCTATCGAAACAACTCGCCGGTCGTCGGCGGATTGTCGTGCCAGCACGCCCGCCGGGTTCACCGCCCCGGCGGGCGTTCTTTATTTACGATCGATACCTTCCGGGGGTTTCGCCATACGTTTGTTTGAATGAATGGATGAAAGCACTCACACTCTCAAAGCCCAATTCCAACGCGACCTGCGTGACGGGTTCTTCTCGACCGAGCATCTCGATCGCTCGCAGCATGCGAACACGGTGACGCCACCGTCCCACCGACAGACCGACGTCATCACGAAACAGTCGTTGCAACGTCCGTAGACTTGTTCCACACGCGACGGCGAGTGCGTCCAGAGTTTCGTCGCCGCCGGGGTCTTCGAGCAATCGTTCGGCAAAGCGTCTGGCTCGGGGATCCGACGGCATCTGTAACGCCGCATCGATCGGCTTGAGCGTTCGAAGCCGCTGCTCGAAGAAACGAATCAGCGTGACGTCGTCTTCATTCTCCGGTCGGACGATGCCACGATCGCAAACGTGTTGAACCAATTCGTGGAGTAGCGAATCGACGTCAAAGACCGCGCAAGGCAGGTCTTCGCAACATGCCAGTTCGCACTCCAGGTACACCGTGCGGAGATAGACCGATCCATGCATGGAAATTCGATGACGTTGGGAGGCGGGCACCCAGATCGCTCGCCGTGGTGGCACGGCCCAACGATCCGAACCCACGGCGACGGTCATCGCGCCCGCGTTGGCGTAGATGAATTGGGACCACGAGTGTTCGTGCCATTCGATCTGATATCCCGGTGAGTATTTCACCGAGAGACTGCGGAGTCCGGTTTGGCAGGTCATCGACATCACATGTCACAATAACGCAAGTCCGACAACGTCCAACAATCTATTTTGACGACCTTGCTCGATTCCACACTGCGAGAGATCAATCATGCACGCAAACAACGTTAGCCACTTCGCCATTCACGCCGACGATGTAGAACGAGCGAAGCAGTTTTACGAGAACGCATTTGGCTGGAAATTCGTCGCGTGGGGCCCTCCGGAGTTCTATCTGATCGAAACCGGCAACGAGAACTCACTCGGAATCCGCGGGGCACTTCAAAAGCGGCAGGAACCGATCGGATCCGGATTCAATGGCTTTGAGTGCTCCATCTCCGTGGCCGATATCAAAGCTTCTGCCGCTCTCATCGTGGAGCACGGGGGCCGCATCGTACTTCAAGAAGTTGAAATCCCGACCGTGGGTCGAATCGTCAAATTCAGCGACACCGAAGGCAACATCGCGTGCGCGGTTCAGTACGCCGAGGGAGCGGTTTAGGGGGCCTCACCCCGTGTTCTCGCCGACTTGCAGTCCGTCGGCCGCATAAATCGATCGTCCGCCATCGACGGGCAAGCAAACACCGTTGACGAACGTGTTTTCGCACAAAAATCGGGCGGCATGGGCAACGTGTTCTGCCGTTCCGATATCACCGCCAAGCGTGCTGGCACACAGTTTCTTACGCTGTTCGTCGGGGACTTCACCGGCTAGCAACACGGGACCCGGTTTGACGCAATTGACGCGAATCGATTGATTCCATTGTGCGAGTTCCACCGCGAGCGAACGCGTCATCAGATCAACCGACCCTTTGCCAAGAAAGTAAGCCGCGTGATCGAGGTAGGGCCGCTCAGTGGCCCAATCTCCGATGTTCACGATGGCCCCGCCACGAGCTTGGTCACGCATGACCTCTCCGGCCGCCCGCGCCGCGAGAAAGCAAGCGAGCGTGTTAATCTCGAAGTAGCGTCGCACTTCATCCGCAGTGATTTCGTTGAGACGGGTCGGCCACCAAATGGCGGCACTGTTGACGAGGATGTCCAGTCGACCGAGCGCCTCATGAGACTCACGCACCAAACGACCGGGAGTGGCCTCGTCCGCCAAATCACCCTGCGTGATGATCGTCTCCATTCCATGTGACGAATTGATCTGTTCGGCAAGTTCTTCGGCCTGATCGGTGCTTGTGTTGGCGTGCAACGCGATTCGGCATCCGTGCTTGGCGAATTCCAGCGCGATCGCCCGACCGACGCGGGGGGCGCCGCTCCCGGTGATCAAAGCAACCGGCGACTCACAATCGAAAACTTCCTGCAATAAACCCATCAAGCGATCACCACACTGCGGATCGGAAACCTACTTCGCGACGCGAAAAAAACGACGGCGTTCACGGCTACTTTGCCGAACCGTTAACATTGTCGTGACATCTGACCAAACACCATACCCTCTCTCCAACCCACACCATGTCCGGAACGCTCCAGTCCGAACCGACGCCAAAAGTGCCACAGCTGCCCGATCCGAAATTTGTGGTGGTGGAGAACGCCGCCGATGAGAACTGCGATGTTCTCGTGATCGGAGTCTGCGAGAAGAGTACGCTCTCGTCGATTGCCGCCAACATCGATCAAAAACTTGGGGGCACGCTTTCAGGGTTGATCGCCCGCAACAAGCTTTCCACCGATGTCGGGGATTCGATGCTCATCCCCGGTCCCGCTGCCACCGGTGGCGACGGAGCGGCACTCGTGCTGGTGCTCGGTTTGGGGCTCAAAGATGATCTTGACCGAGGCAATGCGATTTCCGCGGCCGCGATGGCCCTGCGCAGCCTCTCCGGCGATCCACACGAGAAGGTCGTTCTGGCTCTCGCGGAGAATTTTAAAGCCAAGGATCACGATGCCTTGCTGGCCGGTGCGTTGTATGGCCTGGAGGGTCAGTCGATCTACCGCACCAAAACAACGATCCATGTGCCCGAATCGATCGGAGTCGCTGGTATTGCGCCGGAGGCCATCGAACGAGGCGACGTGCTGGGTGACTCGATCAACCACACGCGACGGTTAGTGAACGAGCCGGCCGCCTCGATTTACCCCGAATCCTTCGCACGTCGCGTCGCCGAACTTGCCGAGAGCGTGAGTCTCGAATGCGAAGTTTGGGACGAAAACAAACTCGTCGAGGAAAACTGTCGCGCCATGTTGGCCGTCGGCGCGGGAAGTTGCAAACCACCTCGGCTCGTCATGCTGCGGCATCTCGGTGGTGCGCCCGATGAACCGCCGATCGCAATTGTCGGCAAGGGTGTCACCTTCGATAGTGGCGGTTTATCGCTCAAGCCGAGTGACGGCATGATCGACATGAAGTGTGACATGGCGGGTGCCGCCACCGTCGTCGGAACACTTCATGCGGTAGCAAAACTCGGAATCAAAAAGAACGTTCTAGGCTTCTGTGGTTTGGCCGAAAACATGGTGAGCGGCTCCAGCTACAAACTCGGCGATGTCATCGAAACGAGGAGTGGCAAGACGATCGAAATCTTGAACACCGATGCCGAAGGACGTGTCGTCTTGGCAGACACACTCGATGTCGCCATTGGTTATAAGCCTTCCGCGATGGTGGACCTGGCCACACTCACCGGCGCCTGCATGGTCGCACTCGGAAACGAAGTCGCCGGGTTGATGGCGAATGATCAAGAGCTGTGCGACGCAATCACGGCCGCTGCCAACGTCGAGGACGAACCCGTGTGGCAACTCCCGATGTTCAAGCTCTATGACGAAAAAGTCAAAAGCAAAGTCGCCGACATCAAGAATATCGGGGAAGGTCGCTGGGGCGGCGCCATCACTGCAGCCAAGTTCTTGGAGAACTTTGTCGGCGAGACGCGCTGGGTCCACATGGACATCGCCGGACCCGCATTCGCTGACAGTGCGAAACCGTACCGCGATGCGGGAGCCACTGGCGTCATGGTCCGAACGCTGGTGCGTTGGATCGAAACGCTCTAAGAGGCAGTCGATCCTAAAGCGATGGACCCTTCGAAGTCAGCCGGTGAAAACTGGCGAGTTCCTGTGGACCGATTTCGATCTCGTTGCTGGTCCATTGCAACAGCCCAGGCGTCGTCGGTGCTTGAAAGCCGTTGTTGATGAATTGGTCGCGGTTTCGATCGATCAGCTGTTTGACTGAGATGTCCCCCATCAAGCAATTCGCGATTCCGTTGTGCAACGGCATGATCCCGCGATAATCCTGCCGCGTATCGTAGTCCCATTGCTTCAACCATCCGGTCGGACCGTTGCGAGTGGCGCCCCCGATGACGTTCGGAAACTGCGTGCCTTTGGACAGTCGACCCGGGGTCTGTAGGTGAAACGGGCTGGGCGTATCTTCGGTCCCATCAAGATTTGTGTCGATGTTCACATGGTTGCCGATCGGGACACCCACGACCGGCGTCACATAGAAGCTACCGCCGGGGATGATTCCGACGGTCGTCGACAGTGTTCCCGTCGGTGACGCGTCGACCAGAAGAGGGACCGTACTTGCGGGAGCACGGGCACCGTCAAGATAAGCCGTCGTGAGCGGACCCTTCGTCACATTGGTTCCACGAGGATCGGTGTTTGTGCAGCTCGCATCGAGGGCTTGAAGGTTACCTTCCGAATCCAAGTTCAATTCGGTCCGGAGCAAAAACCAACTCGCCGCGTAGTTTGTGTTGTATCCGTTCTCGATGACCAAGCGGTTGATCAACTCGGCTCGTTCGGCCGAACCAGCGGTCGCACCTTCGTGAACAATCCGTCGAGCGATGTTTCGAATCGTTTGGCCGGTTGTATCCTGATAGGCGGGCGAACCGAGAAGGTCGACACAACCTGTCGAGGTTAATTGGGCCAACGGCAATGTCAGCAGTTCCTGGATCGCTTTGCTTGTGCCCGCGGTGTTGCTGGGGCACTTCATTTCGCTGACCACGGCACCCCCGCGGACCATGTCCGCGACCCAACCGACTTCGGTGGGGACACCATCCCGCGTGAAGTCAAACCCTCCCGTGCAAAGAGAGCCGTCAGGGACTTGGGTACTCCGTGCAACCATGAGCGTCCCGAAGTTGCGGAGATTATTTTTGCACGCTGTCGCTCTGGCCGCTTCGCGGGCTTTACTCATCGCCGGCAACGCCATCGAGGCGAGAAGTCCGATGATGGCGATTACGACCAACAGTTCCACCAGCGTGAACGCATTTCGCTTCACCATTGGTTTCCGAGCCTTTGGGGAGGAAGGGGAGGGGCACCGTGTGCGAGAGGTTGGTTTGAGAGTCGGATACCGACAATCTCAAATTGAGTTTATTACTTCTTCTTCATCCTTCCTTCACTGTTAGGCGAATAGCGACGACGAGTCGAAGAACGTGGTCGAGGCGTTAAACTACAAAGGATGAGCACATCGACGACCCAACACGACGATTTGTGGCAGCTTGACCCCCACACTTTGCGTCAGCTTCAACTCGAACGCCTGAACCAGCTTCTTGGGGTCGCACAGCAGCGCGATTTCTACCGTGAAAGGCTTTCTGGGCTAAAACTCCCGCTGGAATCGCTTGACGAATTGCGGTCGATCCCATTGCTCACCAAGTCGGAAATGGTGGCGGATCGAGCCGGTCCACCAGGACGAATGTTCGATCTTCCCCGGGAGCGTTACACGCGGTTCCACCAAACCAGTGGTACCAAGGGGCATCCGATGCCCGTGCTCGATACGCCCGACGATTGGGACTGGTGGATGACTTGCTGGCGTCACGTCTTACGAGCCGCAGCGGTTTCGGCGGAGGACATCGCGATGATGGCTTTCTCGTTCGGACCTTTCATCGGTTTCTGGAGCGCGAGCGATGCGTTGCTCGGCGAAGGCGCGATGGTCGTACCGGGAGGTGGCATGTCCAGCGAGGCCAGGCTGCAATTGATCTATGAGCAGAATTGCACGCTCGTTTGTTGCACTCCCACCTACGCACTTCATCTGCTGACCATTGCGCAGCAGCGATCCATCGATCTTGGATCGTCACCAGTCACACGGCTGATTGTGGCTGGCGAGCCGGGCGGCAGTCTTCCTGCGGTCCGGAAACGAATCGAAGAAGGCTGGGGCGCCCGGGTGATCGATCACAGTGGTGCCAGCGAAATCGGTGCCTGGGGTTTCGGCAACAGTGAAGGGACAGGACTGCACGTCATCGAATCCGAGTTCATTGCCGAGTGTTTGTGCTTTGACGAACAGACTCCCGAAGGCCGCCCGGCCACTGATGGCGAACCCGCGGAGTTGGTTCTGACGGGGCTGGGGCGTCTTGGCGGTGCGGCCATCCGTTATCGCACCGGCGACATTGTGAAAGCCTATCGATCGCACCCTCATCCATGCCGTTTCTTGTATCTCGATGGCGGTGTGCTTGGCCGAAGCGATGACATGATCGTCGTTCGTGGCGTGAATGTTTTTCCGAGCAGCGTCGAAGCGATTGTGCGTGAGTTCACACCCACGGCCGAGTTTCGAATGCTTGTCAGCAAGCTCGGCGAAATGGACTCACTCGCGGTAGAAATTGAGCTACCGACTGACGCTTGCAATGAACTCGCCGGGCTGTTTCAGAGTCGGTTGGCGATGCGGGTCGATGTACGCTCGACCGAACAGGGATCGCTTCCAAGGTTCGAAGGCAAAGCGAAGCGTCTAATCGACAATCGCTAACTCACTCGTGACCGGATCACGAGCTGCAGGACAACATCGAACAGCCGGCGCGGTGACGTGCCCATTCGGGACGCTTCTCCGCGTAGGCTTCTCGACCTGGCTGAGGCGTGTAGGGTCGACGGAGTACATCGAGCAGTTCGGTCACGCCGCCATGATCACCTTTTTCACTCCGATCGATCGCCAGTTGCGCCAGGTAGTTGCGAAGCACGTAAAGCGGATTGACGGAATCCATTTTCAGTTTGCGGTCCGCGTCGGTCACGCCTGCTCGAGTGAGTCGATCGCGATAGCGTTCAAACCAACTCGCTGTCTGTTCACGAACCTCCGCGCCGATTTCGTCGGGTTGATAGTACGCCTCGGAAAGGTGGTCGGGAACCGTTTGTGGCTCGGCATCTCGGGGCACGTTCGCGAGTAGACGGAAGAACAATGTCATGTCCGTCTCGGCACGTTGGAGTAATTCCAACAGATCTTCGAACAACAGGGCATCGTCATCACCTTGAAATTGATCCAAACCGATTTTTGACGCCATCATCTGGTTCCAGCCCGACTCAAAGGACGCAACATACGATCGCAACCCTTCCTGCAGAAGTTCGACGTTATTGTCGACCAGCGGTAGCAGCGCGGAACCGAATTGGGCCAAGTTCCACTGGGCGATTTGCGGTTGATGCCCATAGCGGTAACGCCGACCCTCCGCATCCGTGGTGTTCGGTGTCCAATTCGGATCAAAATCCTCAAGCCAACCGTACGGTCCGTAGTCGATTGTTTGCCCGAGGATCGAAAGGTTGTCTGTATTCATCACGCCGTGCACAAAACCGACTCGCATCCAGTGCACCATCAGGTCCGCTGTCCTCCGGCAGATTTCGCCGAACCATTCCGCGTAGACTTGGTGTGACGGTTCACCGAGTTCGGGAAAGTCATGCCTTATGGTGTAGTCTGCAAGTGTTTTGAGTGTGGTGTAGTCTTGGCGACTGTGAAAAATCTGAAAGCTACCGAGCCGCACAAAGCTCGGCGCGACACGGCACACCACCGCGCCCAGCTCTTGCTTCGGATGGCCGTCATAAAACATGTCGCGGGTCACGGACTCGCCGGTCAGCACAAGACTCAGCGCCCGCGTTGTCGGAACACCCAGATGATGCATCGCTTCGCTGCATAAGAACTCGCGGACCGAACTCCGCAATACCGCAAGTCCATCGGCAAAACGTGAATAGGGTGTCGGTCCCGCGCCTTTGAGCTGAAGCATTTGATGACGCCCATCCACGTCGATCACTTCGCAAAGATTGATGGCTCGTCCGTCACCAAGCTGACCCGCCCAATTCCCAAACTGGTGCCCGCCGTAGCACATCGCGAACGGGTCCATTTCTGGATGAAGCAGATTGCCCGAAAACACCTCGGCGAACTGCTGCGATTCAATCAACTGCTCATCGATTCCCAACTCGCTGGCAACTTCTTCGGATACCGCGACACGATGGGGAGCTCGCACTGGCTTCGGTGAAACGCGTGAAAAACAGGCTTCATAAACCTGTCTCGTCTCGTTGCTCGTTTCCGGATCGGCCGGCAGTTCACGGGTGAACCGATTCTCAAATCGCAACGCGTCCCAGCCGCGATGCCAATGGACTTCACTCATATCGACTCAGGACTCCTCGAGGCGTTTCGCAATGATAGCCCCGAAGCAAGCCGGCCATCAGAATCCAAAAATCTTCTCGAGCCCCGAATTGATTTGGTCCAAACCCGAGCCGAGCTGTTTCTGCATGATTCCTTCGAGTCGGTTCTGAATCACTTCGGAGCCAGCCTGGGTACCCAATCGGGTCACGATGTCTCGAATCCCTGAGGAATCAAGTGCGGGTCGGCTCAACGTCCCGCGAATCGGGAATGTCACCGATTGCCCCGCCAATCCTTTCAAGTCACTACCGAGCCAATTTGCGTCGAGCGGTAATTGGGCGATGAGGTCCAACCTGGATTGGAGATCGACGCTGCCGCTGGTCATCAACTGAGCTCGATCGATTTGAAACAGCATCCGCTGGTGTGTGACGACACCGTTCTCGAATGCAAAGTCGACTAATTGGGCAGGCATCGTCATCAATGTCGCTTGAGTTGACGCGGGCGGTTCGCCTTCGGAGGCCCGTGCGAGCGCCTTTAATTGCTGAACGCCGAAAACCAGCTGTTGGGCCATCGCACCCGTCGCCAATCTCATTTGATCCACTCTCAACCGACCTCGGATTCGACTCGCCGCTGGATCGTCGACAACGATCAGAGCTTCATCGAACTCTGCACCCAGCTTTCCATCGATGCTGGTCGCGCCCGAGACCAACGGTGCGAGGTACTGAAGCCAGCCGGCTGCCATCTCTCGCGTGATGCTCAAAGACTCGATTTTGGAACCGCGTCCCAACCGGACCACGGTTGGTCGATCCTCCTCGGCATAGAGGACTTCCGCCGACATCGTCGCGAGACCCAGATCCGAGACGTTTTCCTGACCCGCACCGCCTCCGCGAACAAGGGGTGCGATTGGAAATGTGGACGGAGCGATTTCCAACCGTTCTTCGGTCAGCTTGAAGGGGAGTGACGCTCGACCAAGCCAGACGCCACCCGACTGACAACTCGTCCAACCGAGTTCACCCGTCGCTTCAAAAATCATCGGTTCAGTTCCACCCGATCGCATCCGTATTTTGAGTGGTGTCTCGTGAACTCCCTCGGCAATGATCGATGTGCCACTCAATTGACTTAAACGACGAGCGATCTCATCTATTTTCCACTGAGTCGGTCCGGTCAGATCCACACGTGTTTGGTCACCCTGTGTAACGACGGACCCCGACAGGGCTCCAGCAAACCAATCGTTTGCAACTTGCAGCCCATCGAAATCCACACCCGTCATCTCTTTGGAGACCAAGATCGGTCCGCGGACTCGGAGTTCAGGCTCTCGCCATAACTCCTGTTGCCGATTCCGAGTGCCGATGGATTGACCAAATGTTGGCCGCGGAATTTGACCGCTCAAGCCTTCCGGTGTCCCGGGCGGAGTCAGACGTGGTGCAAGTTGAAAAATTCGGAGGTCTTCCGCCGAGGCGTTCGTTACCAGCTTCCATCGGTCCCCCGCGTCGGTGAGCTTGCCCTCTCCTTCGCATCGTCCCGTCAGGCGATAGCTGCTCTCTTCGGTGGGCCGATAACTCGCGCTACGCATCGAAGCTTGGGCAGCGGCGAATCGAGTGCCGAGACTTGCTTGAAGTCGCTCGAGATCGGCTTTCCAAGCGATATCCAGGTTTGTTTTTTCACGACTCGCCTCGCCTCGGACGGCCAGCGAGACCGCATCGCCGACGAGAGTGAATTCCTCGCTGTAGAGATTCCCGCTGGGCCAATCCATTGCACCGCGGAAGGCTACTTTGAGTTGTGGCTGACTGTACCACTGGTCCGAGATCGCGATTCGGGGTTCGTTCAAGTCAATCTTGGCTTCCGAAAGAAGGACGCGATTCCGCCCCACCTCTGCATCAGCCATCCATGTCATTCGACCTTCGGCGTCTCGAAGCACCGCCGGCAGCCAGGGTCGCAGCGACTCTGAAAGGTTTTCCAATCGACCGTCGCCACTGAGGTGCAATGGATAGGTCGATGCCTCGGTGGGCTTGCTCACCGGTCGTGTCAACTCCGCCTTGGCGTAGACACCACCGCTGTGAATGACAGCCTCGCCTGCACTTAACTCATCGAGTGTCTGCCCATTCCAATGACCGATCGCTGATACTTCTGCTTTCACGACCGACCGCTTGAAGCGGTTACCATCGGGCAAGGTGACGAGCAAATTCTTTCCTTCACCATTTCCACTGAGCGACCAGCGATCACCTTTTCCGCCAACCGACGGACTCACTTTCCACTGCACACGACCGCCGGCGGTTCCTCCAAGCGACATGTCCGAGAGATCAATGACAGGACGAAGCATGGTGTAGAGCCGTCCGAAATCGACTTGCACATTGGCCGACCCCGACTGAAGTGAACCTTGCCCCGAAGCGCGAGCGAAGGTGCTGTTGAGTTCAAAAACCTCCGCCCTCAGTTCCCCACTCTCGCCCGAAACGGTGGCCGTCAGTTCGATCGGTTCGATAATGACCGCTCGGCCGCCGGAACGGGCGCGCAGCGATTGGCTCTCGAGTTGAAGTTTGCTCTTTCGCGCGCCCGACACGCTGCGAACATTCTCGATCGTGCCGGTAGCCCTTCCCGAAACCAGAGTGGCGTCCGCACGAAGTGGAATCAAGCCAGGCATCGCACGGTCGAGTGCGGCCAGATCTATCTCCATATGGGCTTTCCCGTCGAACGCTTGGAGCCATTGCACCGGGTTGTCACCCTGTCCCGTTAACGTCACCTGGGTCGGAAAGGCTCCATCGATCGTCGCGCCGCCGAAGTCCGTCGTGGCCGTCAAGCCGTAGCCAAATACCCAACCATCGTTGAGCGATAACTTGCCATCGAGCGTCGCCATCGAATTCGCCCAACGGTCGGATTGCTGTTCATTCCAACCCGCTGCAACGCCCCCGATCGTGACGAGGTTTCGGACTCGAAAATTCTCGATTGTGGCCTGAAACGAGCCCTGTTCTCCCCCGATTAAGCGAACCAACCCAGTTGCGTCGCCACCAAACTGCTCTGGCAACCCTTGAAACTCTCCGCCGAAGCGACGGGACACTAGGTTCATCGTCGACAACGGGAAAGAATCCGCTTGGACCGACGCTTCCCAAGCGACATTCGCTTGATCGGTCGTTTGATTCTCCGCGGTGGGATTCCAACTGAATTGCGCCTGGACGGCACCGCCACCGCCGCCGGGCTCTGTCATCACCCCCGCAAACTCGCCCTGGATCTGTTCTTCAAAGATTTCACATTCGATGTTGGACTGATCGAGAATCCACTGGAGCTGGGTGACTCGATCGGTGAACGTCGCATTCGCATCTTGAATACTGATTTCTGCGCTGAATCCGCGGCTCTCCTCCGTGGGGGCATCGAGGAATGCCCGAAGGTCCTCTTCCAGCGATGATTGCCCCGCCGCGACGCTGCTCTCCAAGTTGACACCGCGAAGTGTGATCTCACCCATTGTCGACGAATCGAATCCGATCAGCTGGGGCAAGGTGAGGGAGCTATCGAGTCGAGTTATCTGAAGCTTGGTCTCGCCCGAGGCACCGACCAAGTCAATCTGATCAATCGATAGCGGTGTGATCCATCCGAAGCGCACCTTCCCGATCTCACCTTTCCACCCGTATCCAGCGAGGCTGTCGCGCAAGAGTGACTGGGCAATGCCGGTCGCGCTAATCAAGCTCGGTGCCGCGAGTAGGAACACAAGCAACAGCGCTGAACCACCCAACAACATGCGATAGTATCGCTGGGAGCGCTTTTTGCGTCGCCGACGCGTTGTCTCTTCCTGATCCCTGGCTAGATCATCGAGCTCATATTTGTTGGTCCGCACGTTCTCTTCCCTGAGCGTAGCACGACGTGTGAGCGGAGCGCAGCGGTCGACAGTCGGTCGCCAACGCGCACTGCCTTGGAGGATACTGATTACCGTCTTGCCACCCCAAGACCAGTCCGCGAAAGGCAGTTGTCCTCACCTTTTCGAGCCTTTTCATTCGGTGGAAAACCGGTTCATCATCGGTCGAACGGAAGTCCACTGAACGGTCGGTAAACGAGACACAACCCCGCCATCGTTTGTGGATGTCAGCAACTCGTCCAAATCCCAACGCAATGCAGTCAATCTATTAACGTGTTTTCCACTTCGCTTGATTTCGCTTAAATCGTTTCACCACAGTGAGTTGCAGTCGATGAATCAGCGTCGCTGACAGGATCCTGCTTCATGATTACAACGAAGAATAATAGAAAAACTTCCAGCAGTTAAAGACGCCCACTTGGCCTCGGGATTGGACTCCACCAAGCACGCTACCGCTGGCGAGCGATTGCGGTACAACAATGCCTCGCACTGGGATTCTTTTGCTGACGAAGTCGTTGCTCATCGATGAAAATTACCTGCTCCCGAGAGCCTCTCACCGCCGCGTTCTCTCTCGCCGCCAGTATCGCATCGATACGCAGTCCAAAAGAGATTCTGCAGAATGTGAAAGCAACCGCATCTGGCGGAAAACTCGTTTTGACAGCAACTGACATGGAAGTCGGTATTCGGCTCGATGTCACCGAAGGAATCGAAATCGAAACCGAAGGCACCGCTCTGTTGCCGGTCACCCGAACGATGGCGATCCTCCGAGAGAGTACGGATGAAACGCTTACCTTGGAAACCGATGAGTCGGGGATTCAGGTGAGCGGTACTCGCAGCAAGTTTCGGCTACCGGGTAGCAATCCAGATGAATTTCCGCCCGTCGCTTCCTTCGAGGAGGAAAAGTACCACGTTTTGCCGACTCGGCTTTTCCAGACGATGGTGCGTCGGACCGTGTTTGCGACGGATACCGACAACAGCCGATTCGCCCTCGGCGGCGTGCTGTTGGAAATGAATGACAAATCGGTGACGGCCGTCGGTACAGACGGTCGACGGTTGGCACGAATGGAGGGCGAGGGTGAGTCGATCGGGGGACACGAAACCGTCGGGACAAACACGATCGTCCCGACACGAGCAATCCAGATCATCGAACGGGCTTTAGAGAGCGACGACGAGACGGTCGACATCGCGGCGCGAACCAGCGACCTCTTGGTTCGAACGTCCACGGCGGTGATTTATTCTCGTCTGGTCGAAGGTCGCTATCCGAATTGGCGGCAGGTGATTCCTCAGCGGGAGGATGCGGTTCAGCTCGACCTGACCATCGGCCCGATCTTTTCGGCACTGCGACAAGCGGCCATCGTGACCGACCAGGAGAGCCGAGGAATCGACTTTACGTTCGGTGAAGGGACGCTCAAGCTCGAGGCGAATACGAAGGATGTTGGACAGTCTCAGATCGATCTACCCATCGGATACGACGGCGAAGCGATCACGCTGACGATGGATCACCGCTACCTGGCTGATTTCTGCAAGGTATTGGATAAGGAACTGGGTTTCATGATGGAAATAGAGTCCAGTTCCGCGCCCGCGATGCTGACGACCGACGACGGCTACGTCTACGTCATCATGCCCATGGCCCGTGACCGCTAGCGATTAACGCGTGGTATTGGCCAGGCCCCCAATCGAGTTCGACTGCGTGATCTGTTTCTTTATCCGGTCTCGGAATCACGAAAGATGGTGAGGATGGGTGCCACGTTGTCTTCGACGAGTTCGATGGCGAGATCGAGCGGAACGATTTGACGCTCTCGTGAATCCATCTCGTCCCACTCCGAAAGTACTTCCGTCACCCGTAGCAAGTACATCGTGACTTCGTGAAGCGTCGAGTATTTGACGTAGCGATACGTCCCGACGATCTCTTCCTCCATGTCGCCCAGGACGCCGGCTTCTTCCAAGGCTTCATTTGCAGCTGATTCGACGGAGCTCATCCCCGGTTCGATCGAGCCTTTTGGAAGGACCCATCCACCGGTGACATGTGACGTAATGAGCACCACGTGCTCGACACCATCGATCAATAGGTATGGCAGTGCGCCCGATTGAGACTTCAAAGTGTCCAACCTCATGAATGAAATCGCGACGTCGAGATGACAACCAAATTGGTCAAGTTTTCGCCGACGAGACCCTACTCAGGTTAGACAACTCTGATACGGTGTCCTGAAACTTGCTCGAAGACACCTCTCCAAGGCGATCAATTGTCAGGCTCATCTAGTCACTCTTCTGCATTATTAGACTTTGAACCCGAGGTTCAAGCGTTCTACGAGGACGTGGTAGCTGGTCTCGGCAAGCGGCCGCGGTCGTTGCCTTGCAAATACTTTTACGATCAAAGAGGCTCAAAGCTCTTCGACCAAATTTGCGAACTCGACGAGTATTACCTGACGCGGACGGAGTCAGCGATCATGGTCCAATACGGTGCCGAGATGGCAGAACAAATCGGACCAGGGGTCATGCTGGTCGAATACGGCAGCGGCAGCAGCATCAAGACGCGGATCTTGCTGGAGCATCTTGAGGAGGCCGTTGCTTACGCGCCGGTTGATATCTCGCGTGAGCACTTGATCGAGAGTGCGAATGAGCTTGCTCGACGATTCCCCGACGTGGAGGTCTTACCGGTCTGCGCAGACTTTACGGAACCGTTTGATTTACCGGATCCGACTTCGGAACCCACCCACAACGCGGTTTACTTTCCAGGCTCGACCATTGGGAACTTCACGCCGGACGCCGCCGAGCAAATGCTGCGGCAGATCGTCAAACTATGCGGATGTGGTGGCGGCCTTCTCATCGGGATCGATTTGCAGAAAGACGTCTCCGTGATTGAAGCCGCATACAACGATCGAGCAGAGGTCACGGCGGCCTTCAATTTGAATCTCCTTCACCGCATCAACCGCGAGCTGAACGCCAACTTCAGAGTCGATCAATTTTCACATCGAGCGTTGTATGATGCCGAACACGGTCGCGTCGAAATTTCAATCGTGAGCGAGTGCGAACAGTCCGTCGAACTCGAAGGGCACGTGTTTGAATTCGAGGCTGGCGAGACGATCCACACCGAGTACTCGCACAAGTACACCATCGAAGGGTTCGCCAAAATGGCGGCAGCAGCCGGCTTGACGCTCCGCAAGTCGTGGACGGATTCCGATGAACTTTTCGGTGTCCTCCACCTCGTCGTCGACGAGTGACTCGGCGTTGTAGCCTTCGCTGACGCCGTGCCCCATCGTTCACCGTTGCTGCCGTCTATCGAGTTAATTTGCGACGTTTGGGTTATTTGTCGCAGACACAGAGTCTTGCTGCGGCGACGGCGACCTATGGCTGCTCGTTCGAACCGCTAGTGAGAACGACTTCCGGGTGAAGGTTTGGGTCCAGTATTCGTTCAGTTGAGAGACTAGCGACACTGGAACTCGGACCGGACTTAAGAAGCGTTCGGAAACAAGTTCGTCGCTTCAAGTTCCGGTTTCGCAATCGAGAATTGCCGAGGTATTCATCGTTGCCAAGACCCGGCTCCGTGAAGGAACCCTGTGGGCGGCGGAAGTGAAGAGTGATCACGCCAAGGCGCTGAGACGCGAAGATCTTGTGCGATCTCTCTGGGGACTTTGCGGCTTCGCGTGACGATCGATGCGTATCGTCAGCGATCCTTTCCGAAGTTGTTTCGGAACGACTTCTTAGTAGCTATTGGAATCCAATTTCACTTTGCCGCGAAAGATCCAGTACACCACCGTTGTATAACTGAGGACACAGGGCATTCCGATCAATGAGATCAGCAGAATGATCTTCTGTGTCGTGTAGCTGCTTCGTGCGTTCTCAAGCGTCACACTCAGTTCCGGGCCAATCGTGGAAATGACGAAGTTTGGAAAGATCGCCACGCTGAAGAGCGATGCCAGTGCCAAAATCACCATCGATGAGGTGAAGAAAGCGTAGCCTGGTTTACCAAGGTGCATCGCTCGCGGGATGTTGAGTACGGCGAGCACATTCAGCAGCGGGACCACCCAAAGGACCGGATAGTCCGTCAGATTTTGGGTCGCGTGAGGGACGTGAATCCACGTCGCAATCGTTACCGCGACGTACAGAGCCGCAAAAACGATAAACAACGGCATCACGCTACGACGGACGCGTTGTTGCAACTCGCCCTCCGTCTTGAGGTAGAGGTAGATCGAACCGTGCAGCGCAAAAAGGCTGACTGTGAGGGCGCCCACCATCAACGGATACCAGGTCAGTTGTTCAAGCAGGTTTCCCTCGTAGCGATACATTTCACCGATCGACATGCCGGACATGACATTCCCACCAGCGATGCCGAGCAGTGCGGCGCCGACAAATGAAGAGAGGAAAAAGCCAAAATCCCAGAAACGGCGCCAGCCAACCGATTGCACTTTGGATCGGAATTCCAAGCTGACGGCACGGCCGATCAAACACGTCAGCAGCAAATGAAAGGCCTCGTAAAAACTACTGAAGACCGTTGCATACGCGACGGGGAATGCGGCGAACAACGCTCCACCGAATGTCACCAGCCATACCTCGTTGCCGTCCCAAAGTGGGCCGATGGAATTCATCACCACCCGCCGCTGATGGTCGTCTTTCGCGAGGAAAGGATGCAGGATCCCGACACCCAGATCGAAGCCGTCCAGGATTGCATAGCCGGAGAGTAAAACGCCCAGCAACACAAAACACATGAAGGTAGTCGTGTCGTAAGAGAGCCAATCGAATGGATTCACGACGCATCCTCCAACATCGATCCGCCGAGACTCGTCCCACCGGCGGAGATCGCTTCGGAGAGTCGCGGGCGTTGCTTCTCTTTATGAGCCGTCAATTCCTCAGGCGTTTCGGGCCCGTGTTGAATCTTCTTGTTCAGCACGAAGACCCAGATCGCAAATAGCAGCGAGTAGATAACCGCAAACAGAATGATCGAGCTGAGCACTTGTTGCGCGGTGACGGACTCACTGAGTCCATCTTTCGTGCGTAGGCCCATCATCTCGACGCCATCTTGAACGGATGGATAAACAATCCACGGTTGCCGACCGACTTCGGCCGTGATCCAACCGGCCTGATTCGCCGTCATCGCGGCCAGGGGCATCAGAACGACCAGCCACATTAGCCAGCGACGTTCTTCGTACTGATTTCGAAACCAAGACCAACATCCGAACGCGGAGACACCGATCATGAGTGTTCCAAGTCCCACCATCAGGTGAAACATCTGAAACGGAAGCCAAACCGGTGGTCGGTCTTCTTCGGGGATTTGATCCATCCCCGGCACAGGCTTCATCGGATCGTTGTAGACGAGGAAGCTCAGCAAATACGGAAGCCGGACGCCGAAGTGCACGGTTTCCTTTTCCCCGTCGGGCCAACCAAAGAGATACAGTCCGGTCGGTTCCTCACTCGAGTCGAAATGAGCTTCCATGGCGGCCAGTTTTGCCGGTTGCGTTTCGACCAGTCGCTGGGCAGAAGAGTGCCCCGTCGCGCCGGCAAGTAGCGTGAACAGCAATGCGGATGGCAACGCGATGTTCAGGCATCGACGTGCCACTTCCTGATGACGCTTTTGAAGAAGATAGTAGCTGCTCACCGAAGCGACGAAGAATGCACCGAGTACCAGTGCGCCGATGATGGTGTGGGTCAGTCGGTCGATGCTGGACGGGTTGAAAACCATTTCCCAAAACTCGGTGATCTCCGCGCGTGGGACGCTTTCACCTTGGACTTCTTGCCAAACAATCTTGTACCCAGCGGGTGTTTGTTGCCAACTATTCGCCACGACGATCCAAACGGCGCTGAAGACCGATCCGAGAAAGACCATCAGTGTGCTGAAAAGGTGCATCTTGGGTCCGACGCGATCCCATCCGAACACGAGAATCGCTAAGAATCCGCTTTCTAGAAAAAATGCGAACACACCTTCGGCCGCGAGAGCGGACCCGAACACATCACCGACGAAGCGTGAGTACGCAGCCCAATTCGTGCCGAATTCGAACTCCATTACGATGCCGGTCGCGACGCCCATCGCGAAGTTCACGGCGAAGATTCGAGTCCAGAATCGAGCGGCGGCCTCCCACGCAGGGTTCTTCGTGCGTACGTACGCGAGCTCACAAAGGAACAGCTGTAACCCGAGTCCGATCGAGAGCGGCGGAAACAGGTAATGGAACATGATCGTTCCGGCAAACTGCAACCTGCTAAGAAGTTCTACGTCCATGGCGGGCACCGACTGAGAACGAACAAAACGTCTGTTGTAACAATCCTAGACGTGTCCACCTCGATACGAGAGCCGCCAATTGTCGCAGCGACAAGATGCTATGTCTTACGCCGCCTTTGCGGCAGAGAAAGGCACGCTTTTTTGATCCATCCGATCAACCATCAGGTCAATGAGACGTTCGGAATCGACATCATGTAGCAGGTCGTGCAGACCATCGGGCCAGCAAACCACATCCGCACACTGCATTCGAAACGCTAAATGTCGACAGGCGGCGCGATCGATCAATTCATCTTCGTCGCCTACCAAAACGAGTGTCGGGACCTTGATTTCGTTGGCGTGGTCGATCGCGAAACGACCCTGAGCCAACAGCTGGGTCGCCAGATAAAGTGAAACTTGACTGTGTTGAAGCGGATCCGACTCGATCAGCGCGGCGGCGTTTGGGTCGGATGTGAGTTGATCAACACGTACGTTCCGCGAGAGTCGCACCCAGCGGAATAGGTGTCCCGTTATCCAAGCGGCTACCAGACGAGCTCGGTCGATGACTTGGGGCGGCATCAACATCGGCGCGACAAGAACCATCGCATCCAAGTCCGGCATCCAGGGCGGATCAAACTCTTTGCGTCGCAGGGCGTAATTCATCACAAGGTTGCCGCCCATGCTGTGGCCGAGCAAGATCTGTGGTGTTTTCCCGAATCGATCGACCAAGCAACGACGGGCGTCGGCAATCGTGCGAAGCAGGGTGGAATAATGCGTCGCTTTGCCTCGCCGACCGGGGGATCGACCATGACCCGGTAGGTCGATTGCGAGCACGCCGAACCGACGGCGTAAAATCCGCTGGGCGAAACCGCGGTACCGGCCACCGTGGTCGCCAAGCCCGTGCACTAAAATCACGTGTCCACGAGTCGACCCTTGGCTTCTTGTCCAAAGATGAGCGTGGACCGCAGATTCCCCGATGCGAATCGTTTCAGCATCCACGACGGTTTTCCCACCGAAGAATGTAATTCGATTCCAATTCGGCATGGAATTCGCGACACGTCGTGGGCCACTTCGGGCACTTGTCAACGTGACACCGTTCCCAAACCAGACTCTCCGCAAGCCACGAATCAGCCATGTTGCTGCGACTGCTGCTCCTTTTCATTATCGTTCCGCTCGTCGAACTGTATCTGTTGCTGCAGCTCGCAAACCTGACGAGCGTGGGAGCGACGTTTTTGCTGGTCTTGGTGACTGGCATCATCGGATCTTGGTTAGCCAGACGCGAAGGCGTGATGGCATGGCAAAAATTCCACGCGGCCTTGGGCGAAGGACGCATGCCCAGCCAGGAGATCCAGGATGGATTGATGATCATTTTTGCGGCCGCACTTTTGTTGACTCCAGGTCTTTTAACGGACTTGGTCGGATTCACGCTACTGATTCCGGCGGGGAGAAATGTGGTTCGCAAGTTGATTTTGCCTCGGTTCTTTAAAGGCTTCGGATCCGTTCAAATCCAAACAACCACTTTCGAAGGCTTCGGCGAAGGTTATCAATCCCGATCGACATTTGATGACGGGACGACGCTTGAGGGAAAGGCGACGAAGCGTCAATAGCCCCAGCACCTTTCACTCCGAGAAGGAGTTTCACTTTCGGAAATAGGCTTCCTCCGAAAGGTCATCGATTTCCGTTTCATCGAGAATGTCATCCAACCCAGTGCCGAGCTCCGTGTTCGCTTCCGCCGGTTCGCTCAGTTCAAGGTCTTCGGTCGAGGTTTGATTTTCCTCTTGGTGCGATGCGGGCATGACTGGTGTTAGGTCGATGATCTTGTCACGAAGGTCTGTCTTCTTCGACTGCGTGGTATCGTTAGCGGCAGATTCCAAATCAGGGCCCTCTGGTCCGCGATCGAGTTCCCAATTCATCGCCAATCCGAGTTGTCGATCGGCCCAGCGTCGCCAGTCCGGTCGTGTTTCGATCAACACGAGGTCCCTCAGTTGCTGACGCAATTGTTCGTCGTGTTCGCCCATCCGCATTCGTAGTCGCGCCAGGTTGCCGAGGAAGTGCGGATTGGCACGATCCATCTGGTTGGCCGTGTAATAGAGATCCAATGCTTCTTCGGTTCGACCCGCCGATTCCAATGCGAGTCCCAAGTTATAGACCACCGCCGGATCGTTCGGCAGAAACTCGCGTGCCGTTTCAAACGCTGTCACCGCTTGGTAGAGGTTGCCCTGCTCATAGTGCATCAACCCAAGGTTGTTGTGTGCGGGACCGTAGGTGTAATCGGCATTGATCGCTTCGCGGAATTTCTTTGCCGCGATGTCAATGTGACCCAGATTCAATTCGCGGATCCCGGCGTAGGTCAAGCGATTCGCACGCGGCGTGTTCTGCTTGGTGCTCACGCGAATAATGGACGAGTCCTTTCGGTACGCGGAGCAACCGGTGGCGCCGGAGAGCAGCAGGACCGAAATCAGCGCAGCGCAAAACCCTGTTGTTCGTTGGGTCGCCGCTCGAATTCCGTTTCGATCCATGTTTTGATTGACCCATCATCGTGACGGGCGGTTTGCCAGCATCTGCGTTGCCGACTCGACAAAATCACGGATCGCTTTTCGGTGAAAAGATGGTTTGCGTCAAGGTCATCTGCGATTCCCAAGTTTCACGGCTGCCGGACGACTGTGGGTTATAGAGTGTCAAATCACGGACAACACTGCCCGTTGATTCGTCTTTGAGAGCATCGCAAAACGCCACGATTTGTTCGACGGTGGCTGCTTTCAATTTGATTTCGACAGAACGTGATGAAAAGTCCGAGCGTTCGATACGTTGCGGTTCTGAGGTCGTTTGACTAGCGACGGGGTCCCTCGGCAGTCTCGCTTTCCTAACGGCTTCATTGATCCGGTTGACGATTTCGTCGGGTGATTCGATGTCCAGCGCCGCGACTCGCGGTGCGTTCTCCACGGCTCGAATTTCATCAATCCGTGAGACCATCAACGACAGATCTTCCCGCTCCCGGGCGAGTTCTTTCGATTGACTGCGTACTTGTGACACGCTGAGGAAGGCATTGAAGCCGAGTGCGATTAACACAACGAGGACGAGCCAACGGACGGTTGTCACGCTCATGGTGAATCCGACCTCCGACGATTGTCCTCGTTCCAAATCGCATTGATCGTGGACTCGTAGGTCGCGATCGGCTCTTCCTTGGTCGGATCAATTTGTTCCGAACCGGGAGGCTGCACGGCAAAACCGATCGACTCGAGTGCCTTTGCGATTGCTCCGATGTCGACGGAGTTCCGCGTGCGAATTGTCAGCGAACATTCGCCATCGTTGATGGAAAAATCCGTGACTCGGAATCGCGCACCGGAAGCACTCACGTTTTCGAGGCCCGCGTAGAGTCGTCGGAGGACATTCGTTGCGGGTGTCGGTAACTTGATCGCATCCCCCTTGCCCCGAGCGCCGAGGGCTCGGCGATGTTCGGAGCGAATGGTTCGGGCGAGCATGACCGGTATGCGACGATCGGGAAACGCATCCTTGAACGCAGCGCGCTGGTCGTCCTTGATCTTGGCGATCGTGTCGCTGATGCGCTGACCGCGATAGCCGGCCGCGAGCGATATCAGAATCAGACAGGTCGCCGCTGTCATCGCCAACCAACGCAGCGGTGTCGCGACCGCACGAAGCGGATCCGATGGTGCAAGCGCACCGCGTCGCAATTCGAACCAACGTCCCCATTTCCCACTCAGCGCCTGGTCGGCACCGAGCACGGCTAAACGTCCCGTGGTCCTATCGCTACGTTGAACAGGCCGTGAACTTTCGACTTGCAACTCGCCGCACTCAAGTAAGACGATCGGGCACGACTCGTCCGTGGTCAGAGCAAGATGCTGACGCAGGCCCGTCTCGCCAAAAAGTGTTTTCCATTGCCAGATACCGTCGGTATCCACAAGCAGTGATTCGAAGTCGTCACCCGACCCCAAGATCATCTCGAATCGGTCGGGCACATCATTCGACTCCACGAGTCCACGCGCCATTAAGAAGGAGGCGGGCAACACGGACGCGACATCGATCTCATGCGTCTCCAGTTCCTCAATCAGATCACGTTGCCGTTGACTCTCGATGCTCAACGCGGCAATCCGCTTGCCGGCTCGGTCGATTGTGTGATCGGCCACCATCGCTTCCGCATCAAGCGGAAAGAAACGTTCCAACTCGAATGCGACCGCGGCACGGTCTTTCGAACCACCGATCTCTTCCACAGGCAGATTCACGAAAAAGCACTCCGTGCTCGCAATCGCCAACACGCATCGACGGGCGTTCGAGCCGGCCTGCTTGGTGAACTCTCGCACCTCCGTCGCGATGTCTCGGTACGACGTCTTGGCGGAGATGCTGTGCTCGATTCCGCCGGCTGTCATCCGCCAGTGTGTCGGCGTTTGCCAAATCAAACATCCCGACTGGGGCGACGCGGCGATCGGGTCCATCGAAGCCCGCTCCGTCGCGTTCATCGATTGTTCCTCCGCGGCCTTTTCGGTGCACCACCGGCCGAAGCGGAAAAATCCTGTTTCAATCGCAACGTGGATTCCTTGCCCCGCACTTCAAGCGTGACAGCTTGGGAGTCGATCTTGCGGACAAGTACACCCGGCGGCGCCAAATCGACTTCTTCTCCCAGCGTTCGGATATCCGTTTTGCCAGACGCATCGGCAATGATTGCGATGCTATTTCCCGAATCGATGATCGTACCAATGAGAGTCCAATCCAAACGCGGTGGCTTGGGTGGGCGAACCACGGGTGTCTCGTTCACCGGCCGCTGTGGCTTCACCGGCTCGGTTTTTGGCTTCTTGGGTGGATCGTAGAGCGTTTGCTGCAACCGTTGGTTGAGCCTGACGTCGTCGTCTTTGGTCGCCGGTGGATCGTCCGTTAACTCCGAGAGAGCGGACTTGGTAGGCCGGTCGTTGGTACTGGCAACGGCTGAATCCGCCTCAATGCTTCCGAGCGACCAGACGACCGTCCCCGCCGTTGTGAGTACCAAGGCACCCGCTGAAGCAAAAATCGTTCGTCGCAATTGAGTCAAATTCATCGGACCGGCGGCAGCTCGTTAAGCGACATCGAACGCATTGGAACCATCGGTGTTGATCGGGTCCGATCGACGTGAACCTCCCTGGCTGCCTGATGAACCACGATCCTTCGTGTGCTATCGCTCGATACACCCGTTTCAACCGCTGTAAGTTCACATTGTAACCCAGCGCGGCAGCTTCGCCGCCACCATCGCACGCTTCAAAAAGCAAAGCGTTCGTTCACGGTCGTGCCGTCCTCGGTTTTTCGCAGCACCGAGAAGGATCGCATCGATCGCCGAGCCACAGCGGATGCATCGAGCCACAGCGAATGATGGCTGCTCGACTCAGAGAGTAGCCGGCGAAGAGCTAGCCGCTCACGTTCGTTGGCGCCTTCCGTTTGGATCAAAATCCTCAGATCCGCGGCGGGGTTCTCGCGGTATCGGCTGACCAAACGCTCCGCGGCGCCTTGCGACATCACACACGCAGCCGTTTGCGTGAAAGCCTCGTCCGTAGCGCGCTTGACGTTGATGCCTTCACCGGCCCAGCAAGTCAATTCCGACGTCACATTGGGCAGTGCCGCGTCGTCCCCGATCGTCGAACTCAAACGAGCCAAATCAAAGACCTCCCCCCAACTTCGAAACGCCGGTGGAATTTCGAGTTCCGTGTCCGATTCGGTATCTCGGGCACGGGGGTTCTCGGCGGGCTGAGTCGGCGATAACGCCGGGTTCAACCGAACGGATCGCAACACGGCAGGTCCCGCGACTTCACCGATCGCACGACGGGTTCGTTCTTGCCCGACAGCGTGATAGAGGGTGTTGAGATTGAGTTTGGCGTCCTCGTCGGCGAGCAACACATCGAATGTCACGCCACCGATCGAAACCGCTCCGCGAAGTTGTGTCGGCACCCGCGCGTCCACGCCACCTTGACGGCTCTCTTCGACCGCCTTTTCGAGGCGATCAAAGACCCCGGCGGCCTCATTGAGAAGCACTTGCTCGAGCGACTCTGCGCCCAAACGTTGTTGCAAGCGAATGCGTGCGTCCGATGCCGCGAGTGCTCGCTTGAGACTCACCTTGGAGAGTGCTGCCAGCGCAGTCATCAACAACACCATGACGGCGATGACCAGCAACAGCACATAGCCACGACGACGGCGATCAATTCGCATGATGTCGGATCACCTCACGAAACAGGACACGACCACCGTCGTCTGAAAACGTCACTCGCAAAAGCGATCCGATTGCCGGAAGCCCAGCGAATCGCGCGGGTCGATTTTCATCATCATCGAATTCGAGCGAATCGATCGAGAGGCCACCCACACCAACCCACATGCGTTCGCGGCGATTCCCCTCCACGCGGATGAGGACATTCGTTCCACCTGCCGACCGCGTCACGTATCGAACAGAACCCGCCGCCTTCTGTTTTCCAGGAAACCCAACCAGCGAAATGGAAGCCCTCTCGATTTGCATGCCTCTCGCATTGATCAGGTCTTCGCGGAGCCGATCAGCTAAGACACCTGCCGCGACATAGTCGGCTTGTTCTCGACGAAGTTGCCGTGTCTCCGTTGCCACCAAGGTCACGATACGCAACAGGGCGACGGTCATGACCGATGCCAGGATCAGCGCGGCGAGCAGTTCAATCAGTGTCAGTCCCGTTCGACGCATCATCGTACCGCCTTGACGAACAAGTTCACGGCGACCAATCGCAGCGGTCGGTCGGTCATGTCGAGGATCTCGAACTGGATCACACGCATGTTGACCGTTGCGACTTCGGCTTGCCCGGCGATCGATGTTTGCCACATCCAATTCGGGTACCCGGGGACGAGACCTCGCTCGCTCGAGGGCATCCCACTCTGCCGTGCCGAAAGCTCACGAACGAGGGACTCCGCGATGATGGTCGCCTCGATCTGTTTGTTCGCGATGGACAACTGTTTTCGATGTGCCGAAAACGCCAACAACGATCCGACTAGCACCGAGCCCATCAACACGAGCGCAACGACGACTTCGATCAATGTGAGCCCGGACCGCCTTCTCATCGCGACTCCAAAATGGCTCGAACTGTTGCCACGTCATTCAGGTGAAGGACTTGCCCCGTCCCGCCGGCAAACACCACGAACACACGCGCACGATCACTTTCGAGTTCGACAGCGTAAGATCGTGTGGAACCGTCGCCGAATGCGACTAGACCGCCACCACTCCCTTCCATTTTCAATGATTCGATCGAAACGCGACCCGGCAATCGAAAACGATGTTCGTCGGATCCGTTTTCAACGGATAGGGTGCCGCGTTGTCGATCGATGACGCCCGTGATTTCTCGGCGCTCGTAACGGGCTGCACGGCGGAGTGCTTGGTCAAACTGTTCCACCGTTTCAACGGCTCGAGCAAGACGATTCTTGGCAACAACACCCCGGGCAGAGTAGGCGGCCATTGAGGCAAGGATTGCCAGAAGCAGTAGCACGACAACCAGTTCAACCAGCGAGAAACCGCGCCGTGTGTCGGGACGCTCGTCCGAACGTGTCGCTTGCGGGCGGATGGTCATTCTTCGAGCATGAGACTCGAAAAGTCTTTGTCTTCGCCGTCACCGCCTTCTCTGCCATCGGCACCCAGCGAGACGACTTCAGCTCCGTCGTCGCTCAGGAAATAAAGGTATTCGTTCTTCCAAGGATCCTTTGGCACCTTGTTCAAAAAAGGTTCCGGCCAGGTCTCCGTCGGTTGCGTCAGGATTTCAAGGCCTTCATCTTCGCTTGGGTAACGGTTTTGATCGATGCGATAGGTTTCAAGGGCTTGCATGATCGTTGCCATCTCGGTCTTCACGGCATTCTGACGCGAGTTGATCAGATATCCCCGTGTGCGAATCGCGACTAAGCCCGCGAGCATTCCGAGGATCACCATCACCACGATCAACTCGACGAGCGAGAATCCACGACATCGTCGCGAGGATGCACCGCGTTTAGCACTACAACACATTTCCAGCCTCCAAAATCGGTAGGATCGTGGCGAGCAAAAGAAATCCGACCATCGCCGCCAAGACGAGAATCAATACCGGTTCGATCAACGACGTCAAACGCGCCGACGCAGTTTTCACCTGGTCATCATAGTCTTCGGCGAGCCGAAAAAGCATGTCGTCGAGTTTTCCCGATTCCTGACCGACCGAAAAAACTCGCACCGCCAAGGGAGGGAACGCGCCGCTATTTTCCAGTGCCTCAGCTACTTCTTCACCCGCCGCGATGCGTTTGCCCGAATCGGACAACGCTTTGCGAAAAACGGTGTTTGTGGTCGAACGCTCGGCCAGTTCGAACGCGCGAGTCAACTCGACGCCGCTACGTGACAGTGTTCCGATGATCATTGCGATCCGGGAAACGCCTTGCTTCACCAACATCGTTCCGAGAATCGGCACCCGGAGGAGGCAGCGGTCAAATGCGGCACGGCCGGCCGGGGTTCTCAAGACAAGGGCAATCATCGTGACCAAACCCAATAGCCCGAACACGCAAAACCACTTGTAGTCCACCAACGTCACACTCATCGCTTTGGCGACCCTCGTCGGCCAAGGCAACTCGTCGAGCGTTTCTTCGAGGTTCTCCAGCAGCGGTGGCAACACGCTTGTCATCAGGAAGATGCCGGCAGCCGTTCCAAAACAAATCAGAAAAATCGGATAGACCAACGCCGTGGTCACCGCGTCGGTAAAGCGTGCTTGCCGTTGTTTGAACTCGGCCAATTGATTGAGCACCTGCTCGAGCGTCCCCGCGTTTTCGCCGACTTCAACCATTTGAATCGAGGCTTCATCGAATAGGTCTGGTCGTCCCGAGAGCGCTTGAGCGAAGGATTCGCCCGCCGCGACTCGATCACGGACGGTCAACAACGCCGCGCGAAAGCTGCCTCGGTTTTGATCCACGATCGTGTCCAAAGCATCGAGCATTGGAATGCCCGCGTGCAACAACATCGCAAGTTCGGCGACCGCCGTGGCCCACTGATTCTTAGCACCGGCGAGCGAGAAGTTCGGAAGGCGAAACGACGTTGATGAACGCTGTTTCGTTTCGCGGATCTTCTGAACGCGAATGCCCTGGCCCCGTAACTCGTCACGGGCCTGACGTGCGGTGTCGGCGCTGATCGTCCCGCGGACACTCTTGCTGGTCCGGTCGACTCCGGAATAGGAGAACACGCCCATCGCGTCACAACGTCGTTACGCGGAGCACTTCGTCCAAGGTCGTCACGCCCTGGTGCACTTTCATCAGCCCGTCCATGGATAACAATTGCATGCCCGACTTGAGACCGGCCTCTCGGATCGCCGACGCGTTGGCGCGCGATTGGACAAGGTCGCGACACGCATCGTCCAGCACCAGCAATTCAAAGAGTCCGATGCGGCCTCTAAAACCGGTGCCTCGGCACCGATCGCAACCGGTGGGTTCATAAACGCCCGTCATTTCCGAAGCGACCAGTCCACGTGACTCCAGGAGGCCGGGCGGAATCGGCGGTACCGAGTCGCCGCCACGTCGCGGTCGTTTGCAGTCTTCACACAGCTTTCGCACCAACCGCTGCGCGAGCGATGCGACCAGCGAACTGCTCACCAGGTACGGTTCGATTCCGAGGTCCAGTAAACGCGTGACCGCACTGGACGCGTCATTGGTGTGTAGCGTGCTGAAGACCAAGTGACCGGTGAGCGATGCCTGAATGCCCATCATCGCCGTCTCGCCGTCGCGGATCTCGCCGACCATGATGATGTCGGGGTCCTGCCGCAACACGCTGCGCATCCCCGAAGCGAACGTCATCCCCTTTTTTTCGTTGATCTGTGTTTGGCTGATGCCTTCGAGCTGGTACTCGATGGGGTCTTCCAGCGTCAGGACATTTAACTCTTCGCTGTCGATCTCTTGTAGCGCCCCATAAAGCGTCGTACTTTTGCCACTACCCGTCGGCCCAGTCACGAGAATCAAGCCATGATCACGTGTGATCAATTTTCGCAGTCGGGTAAGATCATGATCCGGCATCCCGAGTTCACCCAGCGTGTAGAGCCGAGCACTCTTGTCGAGCAACCGAATCACGATTCGTTCGTTGTGACTCGTCGGCAAGGATGCGATTCGCAAGTCGACAGTGCGTTCACCCAATTGAACCGTCGCGCGGCCGTCCTGGGGTAATCGCTTCTCAGCGATGTTCATTTTGCCCAAGACTTTGACTCGGGAAAGCACTTCTTCCTGAACGGCTTTCGGGATCTCAAACGAATCGAACAAGACACCATCGATTCGTTGACGCACCATCAAACGATCTTCATAGGGCTGGATGTGCACATCTGAAGCGCCCGATTTGACGGCGTCGAAGAGGAGATGATTGACGAGCCGAATGATCGGTGCGCGGCCTTCGGTGTCCAGCAGGTCTTCTTTCGGTGCGAGTCCCGCGACTTCGCCAAGCACCTGGTCACGGTCCAGTGAATCGATCACGCTCTGGGCGCGGCTGGATTGGTCTGAATAGGCGGAATTGATCGAACGCTCGATAGCGGTTCGTGTCGCAGGCAACAATCGGACGCGCATCGGTAGCACACCGCCGCCCGGGGTTTGTGAGAGGGCGCGGGCGATGATGTCCGCGTGCTGGTAGCCACGCATTGAATCAATCGCGAGCCAAATCTCGTTATCGGAGTCGCCGGTCAACCCGATCACCCGATGTTGCCGCGCGTGGGCGATGCTGATTCGGCTGAGAAACCACCGCGACGCTTCGCGGTCGGAGAGGTCTTCGCAAACCGGTAATTCGAGCAGCTCGGCAAGCCGTCCCAGCTCTACCGCTTCGTCGACATCAGAGGTTTCGAGTTGGGTTTCGACGTCACTCATCGGTGCAGGGCCGTTCTCACGATGGACGTCAGCGCGGTTGGACGACCATACCGTTAGGGACCGGTGCCGCGGGCTGAGCACCACCCACAGGATACTCGATCGGAGATAACTGCGACGGATAACTCTCTGGAAGCGTCTCTGTATGATAGCTCTCCACTTGCGGTCGCAATCCCCCCGTCGGTGTCGGCGGCACGGGGCAAGGAACCAGCAACGGATGACTTTGCGGGTAGTCTTCGTGGAGCTGTGCGTCTTGCGTTTCCAGATCGGACAGGAACTTTAAGTCACGGAATCGCGAGTCGCGCATGATCCGTGGACGAATGAAAAGAAAGAACGAAGTTGTCGTCTGTGTATTGCTCTGCAAGCTCGTCAACTCTCGCAGGACCGGGATTCGTTCCAGCCACGGGACGCCCGTAAAGTTGTCAGTGTCACTTGATCGTTTGAGTCCCCCGACAACGATGGTCTTGCCATCAGGGATGGTGACGACGCTGCCGACGCGATCGATTTGCCGTGCCGGTGGCAAGACTGCCGTGCCCTCGCCGACGAAGCTGCTGAACTCGATGTCGAATTGAAGCTGCAAGTGATCGTCTTCATTAATGTGCGGGGTAACCTGAATGGTGGTGCCCGCTTCTTGGTTACCGCCGAGCCCGTTGAGCGTCGTCGTTTCACCTTGGCTGAAGGCTTGAAACGGGATGCTCGAGATACTGTTGAGCGTCCCCGTTTGGTTGTCGTTGACGAGTATCTTTGGAGACGACAAGACTCGCGCCCGTGTGTGTCCGCTGAGTGCTTGAACGATCACGTCCGCGACTTCGGGGTCTACCAAAACGCCATTGAATCCCAGCGATGGATTGACCGTCAGGTTTCCATTCGAATCGACTTCACTCAGACCAAACGAGGTGAATTGGAAAAGCCGATTGGTACCTTGGCGATCTCCCGTGGAGACTTCGACGCCAAGCGAAAAGTTATCCGTGGTGTTGATCGCCACGATGTCAGCCTCGATCAACACTTGCGGTCGTCGCTGGTCCAACGAACGGATCAACTTCTCGTAAAGCGACTGCACGTTAGCGGGCGCGTAGACGATCAGACTGTTGGTGGAGACGTCGGCCGACACCCGCGCGCCGCCTGGTAACGTGGCAACGCCGCCGCCACCCAGTCCGCCCCCCAAGCCACCGAAACCGCCCGCAGCCGCGTTTCCGAAACCACCTGCTCCACCCAGTGCGCCGGCACCGCCGAAGCCTCCGAGTGCGGCGTTCTGATTGGGGTTGCGGGTTGAGGCGATGTTGTTTCCCAGGTTTTGTCCGACCAGTCCAAAGGAACCACCACCTGCGGCGTTGATGTCGCGCAACGTCGCCGATTGCTGCATCACAGCCGGGTTGATTGCGCCTTGGCCTTGTCCACCAAAACCCATTGCGTTGGAAACCCCACCGACGTTAACGCCGCCAAGAGTTCCGAATGCACCGCCTCCTAAACCGCCGGCCTGCTGGACGCCACTTCCCGTGACTTCCTGAAGCGCCAACAGTGAGTAGAGCACCTCAATCGCTGTCGCATTTTTGAGTTTGTAAAAACGGATCGGGCTCGATTCGGCTTCGATCGGCTGATCCAGTTCTTCAATCAGTGTTTCAATCTGTTGATGGATGTCGGCTCCGGCACGGACCACAAGCAGGTTGCCTTCTGCATCGACGACTGTTTCGACCGTGTCGGTCCCCTCTTCCGAGTCCCTGGTGACAAAGCCGTTGATCAGGTCGTCGAGACGATCGGCACCGATGTATTCCAAACGGTAGACGCGCGTCAGGTAAGCACTTCCTGAATCCAGTTGCTTGAGCAGCCGGAGCGCGGAATCGACCAACTCGCGGCGACCAGCCACGACCACACGCCTTCCCGTTTTATCGACAAACAGTTTCGGGCCCGTCGCAGCCGATCCCTTCTTGGTCGACTCGTTCTTTGTGACCGCCTCGTACTGACCGATGAGCATTGATGGTGGTCGGAGCCGCGCGGAATAGAAATCGATCACGCCTTCTTCGTCAGGTTGATCGATGAGTGCGAGTAGTTCCTTGATTTGCTTCACGTCACCCGCATAGCCGGTCACGATCAACAGCTTTTGGTCGGCAAACGCTGTCAGACTGGATCCATTCGATGGACCGGGCTTGCCAAGGAACGGTTTCAGCGTGGTCGAAGCCGTAGTCGTGTCGATGTACTTCACCCTGACGACTTCGGTCACCGCGCCGGCGGGTCCGTTCCGGCGTGAGATGTCTTCGGAGTCGCCGGTCGGTGCGTTTTCGGCGAGCTTGCCCGCGTCGACGATTCGTTTCCACCCGGGGACTTCGGTGTCCACGATCGCCAAGTTGGCTTCACGGAGCAGTGTTCCGAGCAAGGTCGGAAAGACTTTCTTGGGAAGTTCGGCAGGCGTGTAGACCGTCACGCTTCGATTCCCGAGCTCGGCACCATGCAGAAAGCGAACGTCCAATTGCTTGCTCATCAAATCAAGCAGCGTGGTGACTTTCACGTTGCCGGAGAGATTCAGCTCGATCATCTCGTCGCCGTCGTTGCGCTGAGCCCATGCAGGTGTTGCAAAGACCGCGAGCAGAGCGGTGGCGAGTAGAGACGTGATCCGTCGGCGCACGCCGGACCGCTGCCGCGATTCGCTAGCAAAAAAGAGAGACATGTTTGTCCGTAGGTGGGAGGCCGGAACGCGTGCATTCGTAGGAAATCGCCGAGGCTGGAGTCAACCGATTCCAGACCCGTCAGGCCGCCCGACAGCATGTGGCTAGACGCGCGCTGGTTCGTTCAAGCTGGCGCAGTGCAGCGCGCCCAAGCCCCAAATGAGGTCACTGCAATCGATGCCGAGGACTTCGATCGTTGGGACGCTGGCTTGCGCGAGTTCACGCAGAACGCTGATCGCACGGTCATCACTTCGCCGATCGCCGAATGTCGGTACAAGCAGTCGTTCGCTGCCTAGACGCAGATAGTTGCAATAACTTTCGGGGACCCGTTGCCCATCGATCTCCCGAGCGGGCGGAATTTGGAGTCGATGAACGCGGACACGAGGCGACGTCTGTTCGCCCCAGCGACGAAGGATTTCGAAGTTCGCTTCCAAGCCGGCATGGTTTTCGTCTTCGGGGTCCGCGACCGCAGCGACGACGTTTTCAGGATCGATGAACCGGGCCAGTTGATCGATGTGTCCATCGGTGTCGTCGCCCCGTAAACCGCCACCGTTGACCCATACGATTTCGGTCGCACCCGCGATTTCGTGTAGTCGATCGGCGACTTGCTCCTTGCTTACTCCAGGATTGCGACTTTCGGTGACGAGGCAATCGGTTGTGAGTAGTCGTCCCTGACCATCCCACTCCAGTGCACCTCCTTCGACACAGAGCTTGCCTTCGCGTCGTTTCCATCCGGCACTTGAAAGGACTGTCAGACCGGCGGCGTTGTCCCGATCCCACGGCGGATACTTTCCGCCCCAAGCATTGAATTCCCAATCGATGCCGTAGGGTCGTTCGCCGACGACAAATAGCGGGCCGTAGTCTCGAATCCAGCAGTCATTGGTCGGAGCATCGACCCATATAATGCGCTGTGACTCGATGTCCGCCCCTGATCGCAGTGACGGATTGCCTAGAACACGGACAGGAAGCGTCTCAGAAACCGTCCGAAGGAGTCTGCGGAAGAAATCTGGGATGGGTGCGAATCTCTCGGGCCACGTTGCTTGGTTGTGAGGCCATGCAAACCAAACCGCGTGCTGCGGTTCCCAGTCAGCGGGTACGCGCGGCAGATTCGTCAACGCGGTGTCCCGACCTATTCGATCGTGATCGGTTCTTTGACTTTCTGGACAAAGTGCGGTGACTTGCCACCCTTGCTTAGCTCTTTGGCCCGCTTGTCCGCTTCGCCTTTCTTGTCGAAATCGAAGACCGCAACCCGTTTCAGATTCTGGCTGAAGACTCCCCAGTAGAGCCGCATCCGCACATTCTCAGCCGCTTTTGACCGTTTGCTGCTCTTCTTCTTCTTGGAAGCGAGCGCCTTTTCAGCTGCTTCGGCTTCGGCTGCTTTTTCGGCGCGGCTGACGACCTTACGGGCCATGGGGATTCGTTGATCGGGGGTGACTTTTCCGGCAGCTTCGACGGCTCGCACTACCGGGTAGCCCGGTAAGGTAGCAACTCGGCGAAAAATTGGCCACTGCACTGACCCGCGATTCGACGCCACCTCTGCTGCTTTCCGGGTTAGCGCTTTCGGGGACAGAGCACATTCGGGGGACACAGCACATTCAGGGGACACAGCACATTTTCTGATGCTGGCTATTCGAATCGGCCTCCCTTCTCCCGGCAGAGCGGGCAGTGAGCGAGGTTGGTCCCGAGCGGAAGAGCGCTTTCGGGGACAGAGCACATTCGGGGGACACAGCACATTTTCTGATGCTGGCTATTCGAATCGGCCTCCTCCTTCTCCCGTCAGAGCGGGCAGGGAGCGAGGTTGGTCCCGAGCGGAAGTGCTCTGTCCCCGGAGAAGTGCTCTGTCCCCGGAGAAGTGCTCTGTCCCCGGAGAAGTGCTCTGTCCCCGGAGAAGTGCTCTGTCCCCGGAATGTGCTCTGTCCCCGGAATGTGCTCTGTCCCCGGAGAAGTTCTCTGTCCCCGGGCGTCGTTGACTGGGTACGCGGGCGGTAGGTGGACAGCGGGTCATTTCGGGTGGTTCGATTTTCTCCAGAGAGGTGGTCCTGAGAAATGATCGCTACCGCGAAACGCGTCATTCGCGTATGCTTTCGTGTTCACGAAGGTCTCGCCGAAACCAGTCGATGGCTAGCAATTCTGGCCCTGACTGCTCGTCTAGCCGGCACCGAGGGCGACATGCTCGTCTCATCGGTGGCTTCAATTAGCGACAGCCGATTGATCGGCGCCTTCGGGCCCGCCTCCGCGGCAAGCTTTCACCGAAGGAGAACAACAACGATGCAGGTAAGCGTTTCCGCTCGTCACGGCAGTCTACAGCCGGGCGACCAAGACTTGATTCAGGAAAAGGTCGCCAAACTCCGGCGTCTTTACGATCGGGTCAACGCGATCGAGGTGACGGTCGATTTAGAGCACACTGAGAAACCCGCCGTTGAAATCCAAGTGTCGATTGAACATGCCGAAGAATGTGTCGCAACGGCGGACTCAACAACCGTCATTGCAGCACTCGACACCGCGATTCCGAAAATCGAGCAACAGCTCCGTCGGATCAAGGAAAAGAAGACCGGACACCGGGCGACGGGACACAAACATCTTGAAACCCCGACGGAAAACGACGCGTAATCAGTCACGCGACACCGTCACTACCCAGAAATTGAAATAGATCCTTATGAAGTTTGCAGATTTCATTAGCACCAAATCGATCAAGGCTGAGCTGAAGGCTACGACCAAAGACCAGGCGATTGAAGAGCTTGTTCAAAGTCTGCTCGACTCATCCGAAATCGAAGAGGACCAGCGCGACGACATTGTCGCGGCAATCATGAAACGTGAGGAATTGGGCTCGACCGGTATCGGCCGCGGGGTAGCCGTCCCTCACACCAAACATCCCAGCGTTCAGAAGCTCGTCGGAACCGTTGGTGTCAGTGAGGAGGGTGTCGACTTTGATTCGCTCGACGGCGAAAAGGTGCAACTGTTCTTCCTTTTGATCAGTCCGCCGGAACGACCCGGGGATCACCTTCGTGCCCTGGAAAATATCTCGCGACAACTCCGCGACGAGACCTTCTGTCGGTTCCTCAAGCAGAGCAAGACTCCCGAAGACATCAATCAATTGCTTCAGGAAGCCGACGACAACCAGTTTGCCACTGGCTGAGATTGACGCTCTCTCCTCGCGCGCCGCGAGCAACGGCTCGTCGCAGACACCTCCGACAAGAACGTTTACTGAATGTCCAACGCGCACTGCCGCACCGTGATCGTCCGCAATCCGCAAGGGTTGCACGCACGTCCCGCGGACCTACTCGTGCGCACTGCCAATCAATTTGACTCACGAATCACGATCAGCCGTGGCGGCGAGCAGATCGATTGCAAAAGCATCCTTTCCATTTTGACACTGGGGGCCGAACAAGGCACCGAACTCTCCGTTTCGGCCGAAGGCGCCGACGCTGAAATCGCATTGGATTCCATCGAGCAGTTGTTCCTCAGGGGTTTTGACGAACCCCAGGCATCTGACTCCGGAACCGACTGACGCAGCCGACGCCAGCCATCGCCGAACGCCGAGTCCAACCATTCAAACCTTCCGATCAGGCTCGCGCTGTTCCCATCCGAGCCGAACCCGTCGTCGAATCCCTTCGACGGCTCCGTCATCATCCATTTCACAACACAACCCTCGATGCATCGGTCCCACCTCTTCGCGCCCCCGCGTGCGTACGTCGAAGCGCCTTACCGCACCGAGCCCGCGCCCACGGGCGTGTTCGGCTCCGCGACATGCGCCGCGTTCGCCAGCGGGCCCGCCGGTCGGCCCCGATCCATCGAACCACGATGGTCGAACTGCAAGGCATTCCCGTCTCACCAGGGGTCGCGATCGGCCCAGCGTTAGTTCTCGACGCCGCCGGTTACCGAATTCCCCGCAGCCTGCTCGCCGCCGATAAGGTCGACGAGGAGCTCGCTCATTTGCGCGATGCCGTCGATCAGGTTTCAAAGCGACTCGAAACAAGTCGTCTCGAAACGGCCGATGTCGCCGGCGAACAGACCGGTGACATCTTCGCCGCTCAGCTACAGATGCTGCACGACCCCCGTGTGCAGGCCGAGCTCCGCAAACGGATTCTCGGCAAGCGTCAATCGGCTGCCTACGCTGTCAGCCGTGTGCTCCACACCCATGCCGAGGCGCTCCGAAAACTCGACAGTCCGATCTTTGCGGAACGCGCCCAGGATGTGGTCGATATCGAGAAACAATTGCTAACCGCACTCGGCATCGTTTCTGAAGGTCCCCTGTCGGACCTGAGTGAGCCGGCGATTGTGTTGTCACATGAATTGACGCCCAGCGAAACAGCCAACCTCGATCGGAGGTATGTCCGCGGGTTTTGCACCGAGGTCGGCGGCCCCGGCGGACACACCGCGATCGTCGCCAAGGGACTCGAGCTGCCGGCGGTCGTCGGCATCGGCAACTTTCTTGACAACGTCGGTGATAACGCACGCGTGATCATCGACGG
The DNA here is from genome assembly GCA_039821165.1 of Planctomycetota bacterium. Classification (GTDB taxonomy): domain Bacteria; phylum Planctomycetota; class Planctomycetia; order Pirellulales; family Pirellulaceae; genus Stieleria. Next base: position 45,636 of record JBCBOT010000004.1, read on the forward strand.
AGACCGTGGCCGCGTGATCATCGACCCCGATGCCGCCACGCTCGCAAGTTACGAGAAACGACTCCAAGATCGACGAACGCTCACGGCGCGTCTTTCGGAACTCCGCGATCTACCTGCCGAGACCCTCGATGGCACGCCGGTACGGCTGAGTGCGAACATCGAGTTCCCGCACGAGACAACGACCTGCATTCAGCGGGGGGCGGATGGCATTGGACTCTACCGAACCGAGTTTCTTTATCTCGCCAGCAGCGTCGAACCGAGCGAAGAAGATCACTACCTGGCATACAGCCAGGTGATCCGTGAAATGGAAGGTCGCCCGGTCGTGATCCGCACGCTCGATTTGGGTGCCGACAAAATCGGTCATCGGCCGATGGTGGAGCGAGAGAACAATCCATTCCTCGGGCTACGAAGTATCCGGCTCTCACTACGCAACCTCGATCTGTTTCGTCCTCAGTTGCGGGCGATCCTTCGAGCAGCCGTTCACGGTGATGTCCGCGTGATGTTTCCGTTGATCACGACCATCGCTGAATACCGCCAAGCACGAATGCTGCTCAACGTTGTCGCGGAAGACCTCAAGGAATCCGGTGAAGATCATCGCAGCGACATCCCTATCGGCATGATGGTCGAAGTCCCCGCGGCGGTGATGATGCTGGAAAAGTTCATCGACGAAGTGGACTTTCTTTCGATCGGCACCAACGACCTGGCGCAGTACACACTCGCCGTCGACCGCAGCAATGAATATGTCGCCGACCTGTATCAGTCCAGTGATCCCGCCGTCTTGCGTTTGATTGCTCGCTGCGTCGAGGTGTCGGGAGCCAATGACACGCCGCTTTCGATTTGCGGCGAAATGAGTAGCAACCCCGCGCGTGCTCTCTTGTTGCTCGGCATGGGAGTGCGGCACTTGAGTGTTCCGCCGTCGTCCCTGTTGCGAGTCAAGAAGGCCGTTCGCTCAGTCTCCGTGGAGCAGTGCGAACACATCGCCAAACGAGTGTTAACACTCGACGCGGCGCGCGACGTGGATCTGTATCTCTTAGATCGACTCAGTGAATACGTCCCCGAATTGATCGTGACTTGATCACCAACGAACCGTGATTCCGAAACCGACCGAATCGATGTCCGAACAACCGCAGCGCGATTCCGACGCGCCGCTACGGTTGCGGTACCGCATTCGTTTCGCCAAGACGGGCTTGCTTCGATGGACGAGCCACCGCGATCTGGCCACGCTTTGGGAGCGGATCGTTCGCCGGGCACAACTGAAACTGTCAATGTCCGAGGGCTTTCACCCTAAACCGAGAATCGGATTCGTCTCTGCGCTCGCGTTGGGAATCAACGGTGAAAACGAAGTCGTCGAACTCGACTTGGCCGAACATCTATCCGCCGCCGAGCTACTTCGTCGACTCGTTCAAGACGACCAACCGGGTTTGCGGATCAAGAGCGTGCAGTTGCTGCCGGAGGGCAGTGGCAAAGCAAAGCTCGTGCACACGGAATATGTCATCACGACGCCCGATCCAGATCTTGGAGCGCCACCGCTGGATCGATCGGCCGTGCAATCGGCCATCGAAAGCTTGCTCGCCAAAGAGACCGTGACCGTCGAGCGAAAGAAGAAGCCGCTGACGGCAAACATTGCGGAGCAAATCCTGCAGCTCTCGTTCACGAAAGACGAGCATCACGGCGAAGCCATCAAGCTCACACTCGCCGCCAGTGACGGCGCCACCCTCAAGCCGACCGATGTACTCGACCTCATCGAGTGCTCCGACTGGGTCCCACACGGCTCCCAGATCAACCGAACAGAAGTGGTTTTGCAACGCGAGTTCGAAACCACGGATCCCGAATGTTACGCAACAGCAATCCAACCGCCGCAAACGCAGGCGGTCTCACCCAATGAGGTGCCCTGAATGTCAAAACGCGAAATGTTGATGAACGTGCTCCAGCCCGAAGAGAGCCGCATCGCCATCCTTGAAAACGGTCGCTTGGAAGAACTCTACGTCGAGCGAAAAAGCGTCGAAGCGTTTGCCGGCAACATCTACCGCGGCAAGATCGTCAATCTCGAGCCCAGTATCCAAGCCGCGTTTGTCGATTTTGGTGTCGGCCGCAACGGATTCCTGCACATCAGCGACGTCGAACCTCAGTACTTTCGTCAGGGCGGCTACGACCCTGAGGAGATCAAAAGGGAATCGGACGAGATGGCCGAGGCGGCGGCAAAGCGGGCGCGCGAATCCGGGCGTGGCTCCAAGCGAGCTTTCAAAGGCGGACGCCCACGGATCAAGCCTCCGATCCAGGAGATCTTCAAGCGCGGCGATGAAGTTCTCGTGCAAGTGATCAAGGAGGGCATCGGCACCAAGGGACCGACGCTCAGCACGTACATCTCGATTCCCGGCCGCTACCTCGTGCTGATGCCGGCGCTGGAGCGTGTCGGAGTGAGCCGCAAAATCGAAGACGACGACGATCGCAAACGGCTACGACGCTGTTTGCTGTCGCTGAATCCACCCAAGGGTCTCGGCTTTATCGTGCGGACTGCCGGCGCGGGTCGCAGCGAAAAAGAACTCGGCCGCGACATGGACTATCTCACCCGCCTTTGGAAAACGATCGTTCGTCGTGTCCGCAACACCAGCCAGCCGGGTGTGCTGTACGAAGAGAGCGATTTGATCATCAAAACGATTCGCGACATTTTCAACGACGACATCGATCAGATTTTGATCGACCGAAAGGATGCTTACGAAAACGCGCGCGAGTTTCTCAAGATGGTGATGCCTCGTGTCGTCGATCGGCTGAAGCTGTACGAAGGCACGTCACCGCTGTTCCACAAATACAAGCTCGAAAAAGAGATCGCCAAGATTCACCAACGGCAGGTCAAATTGCCCGACGGGGGCTCGATCGTCATCGACCCGACCGAGGCCCTCGTCGCGATCGATGTGAACAGTGGTAATTTCCGCAGCGATGACTCGGCCGAAGAGAACGCGTTCCGTCTGAACTTGGCCGCAGCCAAAGAAATCGCGCGACAATTACGGCTCCGTGACCTTGGCGGAGTGATCGTGAATGACTTCATCGACATGCGCAAAGAGAGCCATCGCCGCAAAGTCGAACGCGCTCTTCGCGACGCCATGTCCACCGACCGCGCCCGCACCAAGATCTTGCGAACGAGCCCGTTCGGCCTGATTGAAATGACGCGGCAACGGATTCGACCGAGCCTGAAACGAAGCATCTATCAGGATTGTCCTTGCTGTGAGGGCAAGGGACTCGTGAAGACGCCGGAGAGCATGTCGATCGAAGTCGTCCGCATGCTTCGTTTGGCGGTCAAGAACGAGCACATCCAGCGTGTCACCGTCCGAGTCAATGACTTGGTCGCCGCCCACCTGAACAATCAAAAGCGCCGTAGTGTCGCCGAGATGGAGGATGCCGGCGGCATGTCCGTGCAGATTCTCGGTAGCGAGGGGCTCTATCCCGAACACCTCGAGATGGACTGTCGAGACGCCCAAGGCGAACGCGTCGAAATCGATTCCTGATTGAATCGTTCGACGTCCGTTTGGACGAGTGATTCGAAGCCGAACGCCGGATGGGTGCATGCCCAGGCTCTGCGCGGAACCATCACCACAAGGGAGCCAAAAGCATCGAGATGTACTCGATGCACGACTCCGACGTGTCGGTCCATTCACGACCGAAAGGCAGGATCGTTGCAAAGAACAAGCACAACGGAATCGGCTCGGCGGCGGCTATTCGGCCAAGAGCGTTGGAGAGCCGGACTTCACGGTCCTCTACCAACTTCCGGAGTTTGAAGAGGCTGGCTTGCTGGCTCGCATCATCGATTTAGCCCCGTCGGATTTCGCTACCTTTGAAGTAGACGACGATTCGAAAGACTTTGCTGTGTCGACAGGTGACTTCGCCGGTTGTCAGATCAATGCGTTCAGGGACTTCGACACGTCGAAGGTCGATCATGGCGTGGTAGCCGCGTTCGGAGAACACGTCGATCAACATTTGTAGGGCGAGCGAACTGTCGAGTAGCTCATCCTCGCTGCTGATCGTCGCCCGCCCCGAGATGGCGTGACGCACCACGATCGGCATCATCTTCTTTTCGATCAGCTCGATGATTTGGTGAAAGAGAACTTGGTGGTCGTGCTCGTATTCATCGAGTCGTTTCACCAGGTCCCGACGGGCGTGCAAGATGATGTCACCCGCCAGCGGGATGTTTCCGATCGCGTGAAAGGTGCGGGGATCGAGTTCGAGCGAGCTTTGATACTCCAACTCGTGCAGGATGTTTTCCTGAACGATTTCCAGCGGCGCTTGGGCGTTGATGAAGTGAAAGTGAAAAAGCTGCTTGAGTGACACGAGCGCGTCGTAGGTTTTCTCCTTGAATACCCGGTAGCGGTTCCGCGCGAGCGTTTCGTTGAAATCGGTCGGTCGCTCTTCCCAGAATTCACCAATGCCGCTGCGCGTGACTTCTTCGTTGTGAGCGATGACTTGTCGGCCACGCGCGAGCTGTCGTTTGACGCTTTCTGATTCGTCGACGAATAACACCATGATGTGAAAGACGGGCGGCTTGACTTGGGCAAGGTGCGGATTGCTGATGATCTCGCGGCGGACCGCTTTCATGCTGTCGTACAACAGCTTGAGGCATTCGACTTGGACTTTCGTGCGGGGAAATCCGTCCAGGATCGCGCCGGATTGAAACTCGGGTTCGAGCAATTTGCGGAGCACGAGCGAAACGACCTCGCGGTCACCGACCATCCCGCCTTGCGATTTGATCTGCTGTGCTTCGGGCGTGCTGAGCAGTTCGCTGACCACGACCGGCGGTGCGGAGATGTCTCGGACTTCGCGAATGAAATCGGTGTTCGTTCCTTTCCCCGCTCCGGGCGCACCACCGAGCAGGATCAACTCGGTGGGGAAGCGTAGATTGAGCCGACCTCGTTCCTCTTCGAGTTCTTTCCAAACGCTCGAGAAGATCAGGTGCGCGTCCTTGACCTCTAAGTCTTCCGGCGGTGTCGGCTTGGGATCGGTTTTCGAGATGGAAGTCACAATTCGGCCCAATACAAAATCAACTCAGGAGATCAATACGGCACGTCGATCGCGTCGCACAAAAACTTCATCAGCGGTTTGGCGCGTTTGATGCGGTCCAAGACGAGTGCAACGACTTCGTCGCCGGTGACTTCGCTTTCGGTGAGCGGTGCGATGGCGATGAAGTCTTTGCGTCGAAGGTCATCGATTTGGGGGTGATCTTTCGGATAGTCGCGCGGAGCTGTTTTGAGACTCTCGCCGACCAGATCGAAATGTTCGCGGAACGATTTGTTGTCGCGGGCGCGCTTCCACGTCTTTGCATCGCGATCGATGGATTCGCGAATCGCTGCGAGGACGCCACTTTCGGGACGCCAGCAACCGGCACCGACGAAGCACTCATCGGTATCGAAGTGGATATAGACGCCGGGTGCATGAACATCCTTTCCGGCTTGGTGTCGGAACGAGATGCCCACGTTTGTCTTGTAAGGCTGCTTGTTTTTGCTGAATCGGGTATCCCGATAGATCCGCATCAGCGAACCGTTGTGAGCCTTGGCGACCACGTGCAGCATTGGTGCGGTCCTGGCCAATGGTTTTTGCAGTTGCGTGATCAATTCGACCGCCGGGTCGCGGACTTGCCCTTCGTACTGTGACTTGTGCTCGGCGAACCACTCCCGGTTGTTGTTCTTGCTCAGCTTTCGCAAAAACTGGAACAAGGACTTCGGAATGATTGGTTGACTCGGCATCAATCTGGTGGGTCACTCGGGCATCGACGATCGGAAGACAGAACGTCAAATGATACCCAATCGTCGCTCGCGGGGATGCGGCGGATTGTCCGACGACGCTCCCGGCGACGACAGGGAAAGGGACGCTCAGCGGGGGCTCGAGGAGAAGCCCTTTTCGGTCAGCAGCTTCGCAGCTTTCGGCGACTTGTCGAGATGGCGAATCGCGACGGTGGTGATCAACCGGGCGAACTGAGTCTGCGTCGGCGGATCGACCTGGGGCAACTGGTCGGCGAGTTCGAGCATGCTGGTCGGGTTGGAACAGGAGACGCGATGGACCTGTTCGATGAATTTCGCGGTCTCGGTGAAGTTGTGGTCTGCGGAATGACCGATCAGTCCGCCGAACGAGCGAGCGAGCAGGTCCGCACCGAGGTTGTCAAACTTGACGTAGCAGTCCAGTGTGCCGGTGACGACGGTCGAACCATCCGCGGCCTGACTGTACGTGCTCTGCAGCAAAAAGACGCCCTTTCCGGTCACAGGTTTCTGTGTGAACTTGCCGTCGTACTTGCCCTCGGCGACGAAGACGTGCAGATTGCGGTCCCCGTACAAAAGGTCGATTCGGCAAGTCGTTCCGCTGCCGTCGTCGGCGTCCAGTTCGTAGGGGCCGACGCGTTTGGTTTTGACTTCGGTGATCCCCATCACGTCCCAAATCCCGACGATGGTTTCCGGGTGCCTGGCCAGGAAAACGAACAATTCCGGGTCGCAGCGAAACTGTCTTTGGGGGAGCTGGCGATAGAGCGTCGGCTTTTTGGTGATGGACGCGATCCGCCGCTTGGCGTCTTCGGTGAGTCGATCACTGGGCAATCGATCGATGAGGCGGTCGCGGGAAGTTTTCTGTTTGTCTTTGCCGAACAAAGACAGCAAACCTCCGCCCGATCGTTTTTCGCCGGAAGAACTCTGGCGGATCTGTCGCGACTTCGCGCCGGGTTGACCGGCGAAGCTCGGCGTTGTCATGGCGAGCCACAACACGGTAAGGCCGATCGCCGCCCACGCGGCGCGACAGCCTTCCCTCGCGAACCCAGTCGTTTGTCCCGTCCGTACCGCCACCGAAAATCCCTGTCGGGCGTCGTCTCATTTCCGTCGAGGCCGCACGTGATCGTTCCGGCCGCACGTGATCGTTCCGGCCTCACGTGACAACAGTCTTCCACTAGCAGTCGGCGTTCGAAACCGAACGAGTTGAGTCAAAACGGCGGAGGCTCGTCGCCATCGAAAAACTGGGCTGATTTTCGATCCGCGGTCAAAAATCGCTCAAGTTGCCCGACTCGACACTCCCGCAGCGATGCCGATAATCGGGGCCGAGTCGAACACCCCAACACGCAGCTCGTGAACAACGATGGCAAAGAAAACGATCGATCAGGTGGATGTGAATGGCAAGACGGTTCTCATGCGAGTCGACTTCAATGTGCCGCTCGATGAAAACCAATCGATCACCGATGATCGAAGGATTCGTATGGCGCTGCCGAGCATCAAGAGTGTGATCGATCGCGGCGGAAAACTGATTTTGATGAGCCACCTCGGCAGGCCCAAAGGAGAGCCGAGTGATGTGACTAAGTTCTCACTCGCACCGACTGCGACGCGGCTGGGCGAATTAACCGGAGCCCCGGTCTCGTTTGCCGCCGACACCGTCGGTGAGGACGCGTCGGCAAAGGCGACTGCTTTGGCCGATGGCGGAATCTTGGTCCTCGAGAATTTGCGATTCAACTCGGGTGAAAAGAAGGGCGACACCGAGTTTGCTTCCAAACTGGCGGCGATGGCGGATGTTTATTGCAACGACGCCTTCGGTACCTGCCATCGCAAAGACGCCTCGATGGTGGCCGTTCCCGAAGCGATGGCCGGAAAGCCGCGCGTCGTGGGTCATTTGGTGGCAAAGGAGATTCAATATCTCAGCGATGCGATCGGTAGTCCTCAACGGCCGTTCGTCGCAATCCTCGGTGGCGCCAAAGTGAGCGACAAGATCAACGTCATCAACAACCTGCTCGGCATTTGCGATTCGGTCTTGATCGGCGGTGCGATGGCATACACGTTTTCACTCGCCAAGGGCGGCGCGGTGGGAGACAGCCTCGTCGAGAAAGACAAGTTGGAGTTGGCAAAGGAACTGATGGAAAAAGGCGGCGACAAATTGGTGCTGCCCATCGATACACACTGCGGCGATGACTTCGGAGACCCCGCGGGTTGCAACAAAGAGGTCGTGCCGGCGGGTGAGATCAAGGATGGCTTCGAAGGCATGGATATCGGACCGGCGACGAGCGCGAAGTTCGGCGAGATACTCGCCGGAGCCAAGACAATCGTGTGGAACGGGCCGATGGGCGTCTTTGAGAAACCGCCGTTCGATGAGGGAACCAAGGCGGTCGCGCAGGCCGTCGCCGATAGCGATTCGATCAGCATCATCGGCGGTGGAGACAGTGCCGCGGCGGTGGACCAACTCGGTTTCGCCGACCAAGTAAGTCATGTCAGCACCGGCGGCGGCGCGAGCCTCGCGATGCTGGAAGGTCAGGCGTTTGCGGCCGTCGATTTGTTAGACGACGCCTAGCAGGCGACTGTCTCGCGGGGCTTAGCAGGCGACGTCTCGCGGGCGCTGACTGGCACGTCTGGCTGAAACGGAATCAACATTCATTCGAGCCCTCCCCGGGGCATCAACGGAGGTCGAAGTGGAGATGAATGCCGAAGACAAACGTTTGCTAGAGAGTGAACGCCGCGAGAAACATTGGCAACGCTGGGGACCGTATCTGTCCGAGCGGCAGTGGGGCACTGTTCGAGAAGACTACAGCGATGGCGGTGATGCCACCTGGAACTATCTTCCTCACGACCACGCCCGTAGCCGCGCCTATCGATGGGGCGAAGACGGTCTGCTCGGCATCACCGATCGCAAAGGACGCCTGTGCTTTTCGGTGGCGCTCTGGAACGGTCGCGACCCGATTTTGAAAGAACGGTTGTTCGGAGTCACCGGTCCCGAAGGCAACCACGGCGAGGACGTCAAAGAGTGTTATTACTATCTCGATAGCACACCGACGCACAGCTACATGCGGGCTCTCTACAAGTATCCGCACTGTCGATACCCCTATGAAGAGCTCGTCGAGATCAGCCGTGGCCGTAGCCGCACCGAGCCCGAATATGAGCTCGCTGATGCCGGAGCCTTTGACGAGTCACGCTATTTCGATGTGGAAGCCGAATACGCCAAGGACGGCCCCGAAGACGTTCTGATCCGATTGCACGTGACCAATCGCGGTCCACAGCCGGCGGTGCTTCACATCGTCCCTCAGCTCTTCTTCCGCAACACTTGGACGTGGCATTGCACCGATGACGGCTGCACGGCCCGACCGTCGATGAAAATGGTCGGCGATACGGTGCGTGCCTTTCACGAATCGCTCGACGAGTACTGGTTCTCGTGCGATTGCATGGGGAATCGAGACACATGGGCTTGGTTGTTCACGGACAATGAAACCAATGCCAAACGACACCCTGGCCTCCCATCCGAGTCGGACTACTACAAAGACGCGTTTCATCGCTACGTCATCGATGGCGAACTGAAAGCCGTCAATCCAGCGCAGTCGGGTACGAAATGCGCCGCCTACGGACTCGACTTGCTCGCCAGTGGCGCGACGAAAACGATTCGCCTAAGACTTTCGAGCACGCGCGAGTCGATCGTTCAAGATCGTTGTGGTGGCGAGATCCAAAAGTACTACGCCAACGCATTCGATGAAGGATTTGATGAGACCTTTGAGCTGCGCAAGCTCGAAGCTGATCAGTTCTATCGATCGCGGATCCCGGATGCGGTTGATGACGGTCGACGCCAGATCATGCGACAAGCGTATGCGGGGCTGTTGTGGACCAAACAGTTCTATCACTATGTCGTCGACACCTGGATGGATGGCGACCCGAGCGGTCCGCCGACGACCGAAGCCCGCAAGAAGGGTCGGAACAGCGATTGGCGGCACCTATTCAACCTGGATGTGATCTCGATGCCCGACAAATGGGAGTACCCATGGTATGCCGCATGGGATCTCGCATTTCACATGGTACCGATGGCACACCTCGATCCTAAGTTTGCGAAGGAGCAGATGATTCTGTTCCTGCGCGAATGGTACATGCACCCGAGTGGCCAAATCCCTGCTTACGAATGGCAGCTCAGCGATGTGAATCCGCCGGTGCATGCTTGGGGTGTTTGGCAGGTTTACAAGGCGAGCGGTCCACGGGGCCAGCGCGACAAGTCATTCTTGGCTCGCGCGTTTCAAAAGCTGTTGCTGAATTTCACTTGGTGGGTGAATCGCAAAGACCCACGTGGCAACAATATTTTCTCCGGCGGCTTTCTCGGCTTGGACAACATCGGTGTCTTCGACCGAAGCAAACCACTGCCGCGCGGCCATCTCGAGCAGGCCGACGGAACGGCTTGGATGGCGTTCTACTGCGGCACGATGCTGCGGATCGCGTTGGAACTCGCCGACCGTGAAGAAGCCTATGGCGACATGGCAAGCAAGTTCTTCGAGCACTATGTCGCGATCGCGGAAGCGATGAATAGTATGGACGGCAGCGGGCTATGGGATGAGTCTGAAGGATTCTACTACGACCATCTCTATGTCGACGGCCAGTCGATACCCATTCGAGTGCGTTCGCTCGTCGGTCTCTTGCCGCTGATGACGGGCGTGATTCTTGAAGAGTCCGTGCTCGATTCGCTACCCGGCTTCAAACGCAGGATGCAGTGGTTTCTGGACAGCCGCGATGATCTTTCTCAGCACATGACCTACATGGAAGGAGAAGGTCCGGAGTGTGCGTGCATCACGCGACGGCTCCTCGCGATTCCCAGTGAAGATCGTTTTCGTCGATTGTTGACCGTGATGCTTGATGAGTCCGAGTTTCTCTCGCCTTTTGGTGTCCGGAGCTTGTCTGCCGCACACCGCGAAGAGCCGTTGATCTTTGACTTTGGCGGTCAGCGACACGAGGTTCACTATGTTCCCGGCGAAAGTGAGAGCGGAATGTTCGGCGGGAACAGTAATTGGCGTGGGCCGATTTGGTTTCCGATGAATTTCTTGCTGATCCAGGCACTCAAGCGATACCACGCTTTCTATGGAGATGATTTCCGCGTCGAATGCCCGACCGGAAGCGGCAACGAAATGACGTTGATGGAGGTGGCTCAGGAGCTGGAGCGTCGCTGCATTTCCATTTTCGAATTCGATCAGGAAGGACGACGACCAGCGCATGGAGACGAGCAGGCTTACCACGAGGACCCGGCTTGGAAGGACCTCGTCCTGTTCTATGAGTATTTCCACGCCGACTCGGGGCGGGGACTCGGCGCCAGCCATCAAACCGGATGGACGGCATTGGTCGCTTCGATGATCCGTAGTCAGTCGCAGGCTCCCAAGCACGCACCGATCGCCACAGCGACGAACTCGTGATCGGGATGCTTGGCAACTGTCGGCGAAAGCGCTCCGAAGGGAACACCGCGCTCAGAGTGACGGACGGCCGAAATTGGGAACTGCATTCTGAAAGACAGCCGCCGATCACTCGCCGGTCATGGTAACGACGAGCCGTCGCGAGCCACCTCGGTCACGGTGCTCGCAGAGGTAGATGCCTTGCCAAGTGCCAAGCAACAAGCGTCCTCCACCGATCGGCAGCTGCACGCTTGTCCCCATCATGCTGGCTTTCACATGTGCCGGCATGTCATCTGGACCTTCGAGGGTGTGCACGTAAGGGAGCGATTCGGGAACCGCGTGATTCATCGCCGTCTCGAAGTCGATACGAACGTCTGGATCGGCGTTCTCATTGACGGTCAGAGAAGCGCTGGTGTGTTGGATAAAAACGTGCAGCAATCCGGTTTGTATCGAGCCCAATTCCGGCAGTTGCTCGATCACCAAATCGGTGATGAGGTGAAAGCCACGTGGCTTAGCGGGCAGCGCAAAAGTTCGTTGAACCCACATGTTCGGCCTCAAACGCACACTTTAACGGGGTCTTGGCAAAAATTTTTTCGCATATTTTCGCGACCAGAGTAGGGGGCCATCCTCTGTCTGCAACCACATTCAAATGCAGAGTGAGGCGGTGATTCGCCAGAGCGGACGATGTTGCTAGGGGGTCGATTTCGGGCAGAGACAGCCTTCCAGCGGAGCTTCAATGTCAGGAATATCACCCTTGAAACGCAACCGCCTTGTGAGGCTCCCATGCAGGACAAGACATCGGACTTACTTCTGTCGGTTGGCCGCACGAGACCGCCGGGTCTGTCCGGAGGCGTCGCGAAGTCTAGCCGGGGTCCGCAATGTCGAGGAGTCCCCACAATTTTCTTGACTCGCCCGCTTCACCGTCAATAATCCCCCGTCACCGCCCGGAAATAAGGAAATTCTCGAGGGCACGATCACTGACGGATGAGTTGCACGGACCGACTCATCTTCCCCACCCCGCGAATGGGCGGAGCATGATGAAAGAGAATTCTCGCTGTAAGAACGTCTTCGAAGCGATCCTGCGTTATGGCCACGACGAAGACTTTGTCCCTCATGAGGACAACCTCTTTTCTCCGACGGATGCCCCTGCCGGCAGCCCGGAGAAGATCGAGGTCCTTCGCAAGCGAGTCGAGCTCGGTCAGCCGTTGTGGCACACGACCGACCGCGTCGACTACAGCGGCCTCACGGGCGCGATTCGACCTCGCGAGTAGGTCGGTCGATCGCACACGACCCAGATGCCTCGCGTTGAGCGGGGCATTTTTTTTGCTTTGGCGGAGGGTGAATCACGCCCTGATCGGCCACGGCGGCCGGCTCAAATGGGTGCTTGAGCGCTTTCCGACCTGCTATCTTCTGTGACTGACGGACTGCCGTCCGAAACGGTCATTCCGCTACGAGCAAACGCTCCGAGCGCAATTCCCCCCAAACTCCTACATGATTGGAGAACCACATGTCCCGCCTGATGATGTCTTTCGCGTTGCTCGGTCTTTTGATCGGGTCCGTCCACGCCGCCGACTCCGAGTGCCTCAAGGAAGGCGATTCCATCGGAGCCTTCTACGTCACGAAGGTTGCCGGCGCCGAGAACGACGGTGTCGAGAGTGGCGAGCAACTCTGCTACCGCTGCCGATACGGCTCGCGACCCATGGTCATGGTTTTCGCACGTAACACCGGCGGCAAGGTCGGCGCGTTGGTCAAAGAACTCGACGCTGCAATCGCAGACAATAAGAGCGAGCAGCTCAAGGGTCTCGTGACCCTGATGGGCGAAGACGCCGCGGCTCTGAAAGAAACCGCAATGAAGGTCGCCAAGAAGTCTGGTGCGAAGAACATTCCGGTTGTTGTCGCAAAGGACAACGTGAGCGGCCCGAGCAACTACAAGATCGATGCGAAGTCTGCTGTCACCGTCATCGTTGCAAACGAAGGCGAAGTCGTTGCGTCGCACGCATTCGACACCGCGAAGAAAGTCGACGTTGCAGCCGTTCTCGGCGACGTCAAAAAGATGCTGAACTAAGCATCGTTGTCTTTTCTCGATGAACTGCTTCGGGCTATCACCGAAGCAGTTCGTCGAGTTCTTTTAGCAGCGATTCTTTTTCGCTTGCATCAAGCGACCGCCAGTCTCGGTCGTCGAGTCCCCCTGCGATCGACCACAGTAGGTTGAGCGTTGCTCGTGGATGCTTTCTTTTGACGGTTGCAAAGGCGAACACGGGTCCAACGTCACGCAGTTGCTCGACCGTCTCGATACCAACGGATTTCAAGAATCCTGCGGAGCGTTCGCCGAGGTTGCGGAGTTTGTCCACCGGTATGCTCTGTCTGCCTGAGCGGTGTTCAGCTTGCGAGGGGTGCGTCATGCTTGGCCTATGATGTGGCTGTTGCTAAGCGTGCTTTCGTCGATGTTGCTGGGTGCGTATGACGCAGCAAAAAAGTGGTCCGTGCGGGAAAACGCGGTGCCCATGGTCCTGTTGTGCAGCGTTTCCGTCGGCGCGGCACTGTATCTACCGCTGATCATTCTCTCAAATCTTGACTCGGTGGTTGCGACGCGGATTGTCCACGAGTTGACTTGGTCCCAGCACCAGTTGATCTTTCTGAAGAGTGCTTTGGTGGGCCTCTCATGGATGCTCGCATTTTCGGCGCTGAAACGCCTCCCTCTTTCCGTGGGGGCACCGATTCGAGCCACAAGCCCGTTGTGGACGATTCTGATCGCGCTGCTTTATTTCGAGGAGCGGCCTTCGCTGATCCAGTGGATCGGTATCGCCACGGTTTTGGTTGGTTTTTGGCGATTCACTCTGGTGGGTCGTCGCGAGGGAATTCACTTTCGCCGCGATCGCTCGGTCGCGCTGATGGTGCTTGCCACGTTGCTCGGCGCTTGTAGCTCGATTTACGACAAGTGGCTGTTGCAGTCGGCCAAGTTGGATCCGACCACACTTCAGGCGTGGTTCACCGTCTACCTTGTTCCGGTGATGGTCCCGCTGGCGGTGCGTTGGTACCACCGCGACCGGAGCAAGCAGCCGTTTCGATGGCGTCGCAGCATCGCATTGATCAGCCCGCTTCTGATCGCGGCGGATTGGTTTTACTTTTCAGCGTTGGCCGATCCAGAGGCAATGATTTCAGTCGTCTCGGTGGTTCGTCGTAGCAGCGTTGCGATTGCGCTCGTGTTCGGGGCCAGGGCACTCCAGGAGGCCAATCTGCGAGCAAAATCGGTTTGCGTCGGCATCATTCTGGTCGGCGTCGCTCTCCTCACGTGGCACGGCTGACGCGATGTTTCGGTCGGCCTCGAGGACTTTGGGCCCAAGCAGACGGTTTTCACCGGCGGCGGACCGGCCTATGCTACGGAGTTGATCCATTGTCCTTTGCCGCGAATCTTCTCCCCCAGGTTTGACGGGTGGCGTTTTGCCACAAACGTCCAATGAGTGAGTTTCTGCTGTACTACAAGCGGCCGGACCCAACGACCTGGGTTTACCTCTCGTCGTTTTTGACGATCGGTTTGTATTTCGTGTTCCATCGTTTTTGGAGCGTGCGAAACCTGGACATTGTCCTGCTGATTTTGCTCGCTCCCGGTTTGTTGATGGTTCACGAGGGTCGCCGCCGCCATCTTCGAGAAATGGAATCGGGCGTCATCGCGGAGGCGGACCCGGAAGATTCGATCGCGGCGGTTCTGGTGACGACGAGCTACGAGGCGACCGGTGACACCAACGAGACGTCGTCCGACGGTCGTCCGGCCGTTGTCGAACCGACGATTCAGCAGGAGACAAATGTGCCCTTGGTGGCCGAGCCTGAGGCTTTGGACGAGCGGCTCGAGCAAACGGCGCTCGATCCAGACTCGGCCGAATCGGCGGAAGAAGTCTCGGCGAAGCAACTTCAGAAGAACGGCTTCGTTCTGCTCTTCGTGGTCGAAATGTTGATCCTCGTTCGGCTCATGATCGACCCGATGATGAATCGCCGTCCGCTACTCGACCCGAACCTCAAGATTGGCGGACTGTATTTCATCAGCATCTGTTTGTTTATCTTTATGATGGCGAACGTGGCGACGAGTACCCCGAGGACTCGTGTCTGGCAGGGGCCTGAATTGGGTCCCGGCTACGCGCTAATGCACAAGCTGCCGACCATCACCACGCGGCCGGTCAGTGCCGCACTTGCCGGGGCGGAGCCGGCGACCGAAGACGAGTTGGACTTGGCCCAGAAGAGTCGAACGTTGCTCGCCAAAATCCTGGTCATCGGGGCTCACTTAGCTGTCGTCGTCGGGATCGTGCTGATCGCCAATCGTCACTTCGGAAACCTTCACGCGGGTGTCGGTTGCGCGACGCTCTATTTGATTCTTCCCTACACGGCGCAGATGACGGGACGGGTCGACCATGCAGTGCCCGCCGCGCTGCTGCTCTGGGCCGTGCTGAACTACCGGCGACCAATGCTTGCCGGTCTATTCATTGGGCTCGCGGCCGGGTTGGTTTACTACCCGCTGTTTCTGCTTCCGCTCTGGTGCAGCTTTTACTGGCAACGTGGTGTCCGGCGATTTGCGGTCGGCGTCGCGGCAACGCTTGTCTTTTTGATGTTGCTCCTTTCACTCGGTGGCACCGATACACTGATCGATCATCTCCGTTGGATGTATGGACTGTTCCCGCCGACGAACGAGCCACGAGGAATTTGGGGGCTCGGCTGGAGTCCCGTCTGGCGACTTCCGGTGATTGTCGCGTTCGCCATTCTCTCGTTCTTCTTTGCCGCTTGGCCTTCGCCGAAGAACTTAGGTGCCCTGATCGGTTGTTCCGCCGCCGTCATGGTTGCGGCTCAATTTTGGCATGGCTACGGCGGCGGTCTTTACATCGCCTGGTTCTTGCCCTTGTTACTCTTGACCATCTTCCGCCCCAACCTCCAAGATCGAATCGCGCTCAAGGTCGTTGACCGTCGTCAGTCGGGCAGCCTCTCGGGTCGAATTCAGTCAATGTAGTCATGGATGATTCCGACCCTGACACCGCGTCGATTCCGGCGCGGGATCGTTACGATCGCTTGCTTGCCGATTCAAGCGCACGACTGAAAAGTCTTGGCGCCGTCGATTCTCGGTACGGGACCGTGCGATTACTGCTATTCCTCGGAGGCATCTTTTGTCTCGCGATGGGACCGTTCGCAGAAATCGGCGCGACTCCATACATCATTGGCGGCGTGTTCGTCGCAGGATTTGTGGTGGCGGCGATCTTGAATGAGCCGATCCGCGATGCGATCGATCGCGAAGAAAGCGAATCCGCGGTCTTGGAGCGGTTGAAGGCGCGGGTCGAACGGGATTGGACGAAGCTCAAGACACGAGAAGCGGTGAGCCGTGCCAAGTCGATCAAGCTCAGCGAGCGTCAGAAAGATCTCGCCGACGATCTAGATCTTCTCGGTGACACATCCCTGTTTCGACTCGTTTCGATGGCGGGTACAAACTGCGGGTCTCGTGCGATCGCGAATTGGTTGACCGGTCCCGCAGTCGCGGAGACGGCCAAGGATCGCGCGGCGGCGATTGATCACCTTGCTCCGCTTCGAAAGCAGCGGCGAGAATTTTATGCGCTGGCCACCCGCGTCGGTCGAAGTTCGGGAGACCCCGATAGTTTCACCAACTGGGCGACCGGCGATCGTTGGCTTCCCAAGTACCAATGGATGGTGGCTTGGATGAATATCGCGATGGTTGTTTCAGCTGTTGCCATCACGGTGTTGGTCATTTCACGGGTCGGAATGGTCGGCCCGACCACGGCACGCATCGCCCTGATCGTCGCGGGGGTTGTGGCAGGGATCAACATTCTGATTAGCACCGTCATGCTCGGCCCCGCTCACCAGATCTTTTCGGTTGCGATGTCGGGGAGGCGTTCGGTGGCGGAGTACCAGGAGTTATTCCGTGCCGCGGAGTGGCTGCCCGAGTCCTCCAACGGCATGACAAAGCTCCAACAGACGCTGCTCGGAGAGGACCGTTCGGCGACGATCGGGATCGCGGCTCTTAGCGGCGTGGCTCGGCTCGATTCAGTGCGCCAAAGCGCATTGACGTTTCTGTTTTACATTCCGCTTCAAGTGTTTTCGTTGTGGGACGTTCGAGTGCTGCGTCGGCTCGAGCAATGGCAGCTGGAGTACGGAAACGATGTCCCCGAGTGGTTTGACGCATTGGGAGAGCTCGAAGCGCTACTTTCGCTGGCGGCACTGCGTGACGAGAACCCTGACTGGGTCTTTCCAGAGTGGGTTACCGGAGATAAGCACGTGGTCTCAACGACGCAACTCGGTCACCCACTCTTGCCCGATGATGTTCGAGTCTGCAACGACGTCTCCATCGGGCCTTCCGGCTCGGTCCTGTTGGTGACCGGAAGCAATATGTCCGGCAAGAGCACCATGCTCCGCAGCATGGGGCTGAATATTTCATTGGCCGGCGCGGGCGCACCCGTCTGCGCGACGAAGTTCTCGCTGCCCTCGATCGAGTTGGCAACCAGCATCCGAGTGCGAGACAACTTGGCAGAAGGAGTCTCGTTCTACATGGCCGAACTGCAGCGTTTAAAGGGAGTGGTCGGGCACGCCGGTTCGCTCGCCGAAAAGCCGCAGGTGAGTTGTCTCTATCTACTTGATGAGATTCTTCAGGGCACCAATTCACGAGAGCGGCTGATCGCCGTCGCGCGGGTGCTCGAACGCTTGCTGGAACTTGGTGCCATCGGCGCGATCAGCACTCATGATCTTGAGCTCGCCTCGGAGCCCGAACTGGCAGCCGTTTCGAATGTGGTTCACTTCCGAGAAATCATCGAGACTGATGATGCGGGCAAGGAACGAATGACGTTTGACTACCGAATGCGTCAAGGCGTCTCGCCGACGACGAACGCACTCCGCTTGCTCGAGATCGTCGGAATCTGCGACGGCGCGGATCCGTAGCGGTCCTGGTTGTCGAGGTCGCCCGGCTGTCGGAGCGGCCTCGAGAGACTCAGGTGATGCTACTGAGAGAGCATGTTGCGATACATGCTGATTCCGGCAGGTCCGACGAGGACGACGAAGATGCCCGGGAAGATGAACAGGACGAGCGGGAAGATCATCTTCACCGCCGTCTTTGCAGCTTTCTCTTCCGCGATCTGTCGACGTCGGGTCCGCATGGCATCACTCTGAACACGGAGTGCAGCCGCGATCGAAGAACCAAACTTGTCCGCCTGAATCAGGATCGACGCCAATTGTTTGAGATCGTCGACGCCGCTACGGAAGCCGAGTGCTTGCAGGACTTCGCTTCGTGTGCGGCCGAGTTGGAGTTGCTTGTTCGCGATTCCGAACTCTTCGCCGATCTCTTTATGGCTCTTACTCATTTCGTCGGCGACCTTGCGAAGAGCCTGGTCCATCCCGAGGCCGGCCTCGACGCAGACGACCATCAAGTCGAGCGCGTCGGGGAGACCGAGGAAGATCTTCTCCATTCGCTTCTTGCCGATGAAGTCGAGTGCGAACTTCGGAATGATGAACCCAACGATCAGGCCACCGGCGACCTTGATGATCATGTCTTGGCCGAATCCGTTGGCGAAGAACCCGTAGGTACTACCGATAAAAAGACCGAGCCCGGAGGTCGCCAATTGGATCATTTTGAAAACGACGGGAGCCGATTCGCGACGGAAGCCGGCATTCATCAGCTTCTCGCGGAGTTGTCCCATCTCCTTTTCGTTCCCGCTGACCTTGTCGGCCAGAGGTGTCGCGGCCTTCTCCAGGTACGACGTCAGTTCATCTTTCTTGGATTGCTGCGGTTCGTCGGAGCCGAGTTCTCGACTCGCCCGACGACGTCGCATCATGTCCAGTCGCGCTTCGGCGCGCGGCTTGTCGTCTCCTGAGACGCGTGTCAGCACGAACCAGATGCCCGCGGTGACCATGATGAAGATGGCGGCGGCGGTGATGAAAATCGGGTTGAGCGAAATCGCAAGCAAAGGGGTCATCGTTTCGAAATCCGTTGAGCCGTGGGAGCTTGATTCGGAAGGTGCGGGGACAGCTGTTGTGTGGTGTGACTCTCTAGACCTTGATGGTGATAATCTTCTTGATCACCAAGGCACCGATGACTTGCGTCACGAGACCGAAGCCGAGCATGTAGCGGCCCATCTCGTCGGTGAAGAGCATCATCACGTATTCGTAATTCAGTTTGAGCATCACGAGGAACAACACCGGCGGCAGGGCGAGCAGTACAGCACCACTCATTCGACCTTCCCCGGTGAGTGCCTGAATCTGGCCGAGAATCTGAAGCCGTTCCCGAATCAGGTGGCCGATCTTGTCGAGAATTTCAGCGAGGTCACCACCCGTTTGACGCTGCAGAATGACGGCGGTCGCGAAGAAGCGAAGGTCCATGTTGGGAACACGGTCGGCCATGTCTTCGATCGCCTGGTCCAACGGAACCCCGAGGTTCTGTTCTTCAAAGGCTCGACCGAACTCGCGGGCCAACGGTTCTTCCATTTCTTTCGAGACAAGTCCGAACCCGGCGTTGAGCGAGTGACCTGCACGCAGAGAACGACTGAGCAGTTCCATCGCTTCGGGCATCTGTGTTCCGAACTTGGCCATTCGGCGGCTACGCTTAAACCACAGCCACCCGATCGGGACGGCGGCAAACATTGGCCCGACGAAGATCGCCAGCAACTTGAAGGGTGATGCCAAGCAGAGTGCGACCCCGACGCCGAAGGCGCCCATGCAGATCATTGCGAACTGGGCGGGTGGCATCCGAACGTCAGCCTGGTCCAGGTAATCACCGAGACCCGGCATGTTCTTGACGATGCTCGCCATGAAGCCGCCCGCATCGTCGAAGCCGCCGTCCATCAAGAGCGAACCACTCTCGGTCTCGCCGACATCACCACCGCGGCCGCGCGAGGCCATCTGCGAAAGTCGATCTTCGGTGGCGGTCGTCTCTCCGCCGGGCATGAGCACGTTGGCCGCGAAAGCGACCAAGGATGCAACAAAAATCCCGACGGCGATGATGATGACGATTCCAGTCATGACGTTGTCTTGGGGGAATGAAGAGTCGAAGTGAGGCTTGAAAGAACGTGCAGGATTAAGCTTGCATCATCACGCGTTCACGGAACGCGCTGGCAGGCAATCGAACGCCGGCAGATTCCAGTTTGTCCATGAAGGTCGGGCGAACACCGGTGCACTCGAAATGGCCGAACGCTTTGCCGTCTTCGCCGATACCCTTCTGGTTGAATCGATAGATGTCTTGCAGGACGATCGTTTCTTGTTCCATCCCGACGACTTCGGTGATCGCCGTCACTCGCCGTGGACCACCTTGGAGCCGGTTCGCCTGAATCAGAACATGGACCGCACCAGAGATCTGTTGGCGGATCGCTTTGACCGGCAATTCAAATCCGGCCATCATCACCATCGTTTCCAAACGGGCGATCGCGTCACGGGGCGTATTGGCGTGAAGCGTTGTGAGCGATCCATCGTGACCGGTGTTCATCGCTTGCAACATGTCGAGCGTTTCACCACCACGACACTCACCGATGATGATTCTTTCGGGACGCATCCGCAGGGCGTTTTTCACAAGGTCCGTTGCCGTGACCGCCCCGTTGCCTTCGATGTTCGGTGGACGTGTTTCCAATCGAACCACGTGGTCCTGTTGCAGCTGCAATTCCGCCGCATCCTCGATGGTGACGATCCGGTCGCTGTGACCGATGAAGGACGAAAGCGTGTTGAGCAGAGTCGTTTTACCGGAACCCGTACCACCAGCGATGATGCAGTTCAGCCGAGCCTTGATGCAGCCTTCCAGCAGCATCACCATCTCGGGTGTGAACGCCTTGTAGTTCAAAAGGTCTTCGAGCTTGAGCGGGTTGCTGCCGAATCGCCGGATACTGACTGCCGCACCGTCCAAAGCGAGTGGCGGAATGATCGCGTTGACCCGCGAGCCGTCTTCGAGACGAGCATCGACCATCGGACATGTCTCATCGACCCGGCGGCCGACTTTACTCACGATCCGATCGACAATTTGGAGCAGGTGCTTACCGTCGCGGAACTCCACGTCGGTCTTCTGCATCTGGCCGCCTTTTTCGACATAGATGTTCTTCGGACCATTGATGAGAATATCGCTCACCTTGGGGTCTTTCAGAATCAACTCGAGCGGACCGAGTCCGAAGGTTTCGTCGAGAACTTCATCGACGATCCGTTCGCGCTCTTGGCGGTTGAGCAGTGCGTCTTCGGCGTCACAGAGGTGCTCGATGACGATGCGGATCTCGCGACGCAGTGCGTCACCCTTCATGTCACCGACGCGCGACAGATCGAGTTTGTCGACGAGCTTGCCGTGGATTCGACTCTTGATGTCTTCGAACTGATCCTGGCGGTTGTCTGCCTTGCCCTGCATGGCTCGCGTTGTCATGTCTATGTCCTGTTCACCGTGCTCGATGTCGAATGTTCCGGCGGGGAGCTTTTTGCCGCCAAAACCCCTCTTCGGTCGGGGTATGAGGGCGATTTGACGGACCCCGCCCCGCAAAACCATAGGACGCAAATACCGTCAAACTCCCAGTCACGCGAATTCTTTGCCGTCATTGGGATGACCAGACGTGTCCCTCGCCGGCAAACAATCGGGACATGAATGAAATCAGCCAACAAGCACTTCCGCCTTCGCGGTCGATTGACGACTGCGAAGCATTGATGATTGGGCTTCGGTCAAAACGAATCGTGATCGTGCGCTGTGACGATCCGATTCGTCTGCGCTCGGTCGAACGTATCTGCAAACCGGTACGTCAACTGCGTCCCGGAGAAGAGGTTTACTACAACGGAAAACGTGAGCAGGTGCGGTCCGTGTCTGTTTACTAACAGACCGCGAATCGGAGTAATCAGAACACCCGTTGCATCCACACCGACTGGTCCATGCCAGACGGAGTAAGAAACCGAACGGTTCTGATGCGCGGTGGAGCCCATTCACATCTGGGCCCGGTGGCTTCGCTAACTACCCCCTGCTGCACGACCGAGCCGCGGTGTGCTCAAGGTGGATCCAGAGTCGCAGATCTGATCATTGCGAAAGAGGCGGGACGGGCCTCATCTTCATCGGATCGGGTATCGGAGCTAACCGAGCGTTTCGTCGAGTGTCACCGACCGACCGAGATCATGGCTCTTCTTGCTTGCTTCCACGACGGTTGCGGCTTCGTAGGCGTCCGCGAGGCCCCCAAGGTCTCTCACGAGACTTGTTACTGACCGGTGGAACTGTCTCAGCATCCGCTCGCCGATCGGCGACTCTGTTTCCAGGGATTCGACGTGGCGTCCCGCATCATCGAACCAAACGAGCGTGCTCGGTAGATCAATGAAAGCGACACCGTTTTCGCAGTAGACCTTCATCGATGCCGGGGGGCGAAAGCTAGCGGCCTCGCTCCAGCGCTGCGGTAAACAAGCATCGCAAGTGACTTCCGCCGTCACTTCCTTGTCGCCATCGCCACCAAAGTCCATCGCGAGGCTGTGGTAGTTCGGGCGCGATGCCACCGACGCAACATTCGTTGGTGCTCGACCGACGACGTAGCGACACCAGTCCACCAGTTCAACCAGGTCTGACTGAAGCGTTCGCGTTCCTTTCGGCTTATCGTCATCGCTGATCATTTGCTGATGAACGCGGATCAATGTCGGCGCGCCGAGTCGCGTCGCGATCAGTTCTTTGAGCCGAAGTGTTGCCGGTGCGAATCGCCGCGGAAGTTCCGTCATGAAAGAGACGCCACTCTCTTCGATCGTGGTGCGGACAGTTTTGGCTCGCGAGGAATCGATTTCGAGTCCCGCTGCCCAGTAGACGGCTTTCCCTGCTTGGCAAGCAGCCATGGCGGGTAACCAGCCAAGCCAACATTGACGGAGCACCATCACGGCGTCGATGTCACACCGACAAACCAGAGCACGGTACCCGTCGACGGGGTCGGCTTGAAATTCGGCAGCGGTCGATTCGGAGAGTTTTGAAACGGTGCTGTAGACCGCACGGACATCGAAGCGATCGTCCAACATCCTGAGCGCGGGGCGATAGCGAGTGCCCCACAGTTCGCCCAGCCCAATCAACCCGATACGCAGCTTCATAGAGGAACCAAAAAGTCAAGACCACGACGAGGCGCGATCCGGAAAAGCGTGGAGTAGAGCCGCCCGTCTTGGTGGTGTACCCAATGGCAGTTGTGCAGCGATCGAATCGCTGCCACCCAAGTAGTTGCAACTCAACAGCTTAGCGATTTGAGGCCGTCTACGTGCGAAAACGCCAGCAAATTGCTGGCGAAAGATGGCTCCGTATTTTTCCGAAATCGGTCTGGCGCTCCTTGATGCCCCTTCCGGCACCCATATACTCCGCCCAGCCGTTTGCCTTCCCGTGAGTGATGCATTCGGCCTAACCCTTGAGGTTTCCCAGGAATTGAGCGGCGCGTCGAGACTTGGACGCAAACTTGCTTCCATCCTTGTCGTTGCTCTTCTTCCAAAATAGGCGTCTACGGATTGATCCGATGATCATGGACGCCGCGGGATTCATCAACCAGAAGCGACAGCCTTCCGAATGAATCGAGACCCAGACTCATTCTCGACACTGCGTCGATGTCGCTACTGGGATCAGTACGTTAAACAAGGAGCTTGGAATGGCTACGTTGTTGCTTGCCGTCATCATGAGTAGTGTCACGACCGCGCCCGCGCCACTGAAGACGAATTACGCGGAGGCGTATAAGGAGTCGGTCGACCAACACAAGCCGCTGATGGTTGTTGTTGGTGCACCCTGGTGTCCGGCCTGCAATGTGCTGAAAGAGACCACGATCGAGCCGATGGCAAAGACCGGTGAATTGGATGCCGTCAGCGTCGCAGTGCTCGACCGCGACTCAAACCCCGAACTCGTCAAACAGATCACCAAGGGTGAAAAGATGATTCCTCAAATCATCATGTTCACGCGGACGCCCAACGGTGCATGGAAACGGAAACGTTTGATGGGTTACCAGCCAAAACAACCCGTTCGAAACCTAATTCGATCCGCTGTGAGTCGCTCGCAGGGCTGATCCGTCCCTTTAGCGGGGTAATACCGATCGTTATCATGGAGTTGGATGATTCGAACGATCCAACTTTGAATAGCGCACCCCGATGACGATTCCTGACGAACTCAAGCACCTGATTCGCACCGATGAACCTCTCGCACCACTAGTTTGGTTGGGAATCGGTGGTCCCGCTCGGTTCTACGCCGAGCCGCTGGATTTCGCTCAATTTGCCGAAGTCCAACGTTGGGCGCTCGAAAGCCAACTCACCCTGCGGGTGATCGGTGGTGGAAGCAATCTTCTCGTTCGCGAATCCGGTTTCGACGGAGTCGTCGTGTCGCTCTCGTCGGCCGAGACGAGTGGCTTCGCCATCAATGAGAATCGCCTGACCGTTGGCGCCGGTGCGAAACTATCGCACGCGGTGGTCAAGGCGATCGGCAACGGACTCGGTGGCCTCGGGCATTTGATCGGAATCCCCGGAACGGTCGGAGCCGCGGTTGTTGGAAATGTCTCCAGCGGCGGACGAGAGATCGGGTCGTTGGTTGAAAGTGTCTCCGTCATGGAGCCTGACGGAACGTTGAAGCGTTGGCCCGCAGCAGACTGTGGTTTCACCCACCGCAAAACCTCGCTGACAGGCACGACCATCGTGGATGTTGAGTTCCGACTTGAGCCGGGTGATCAGAACGATCTAACTAAACAGTGCCAGAAACTCTGGATCGCGAGAAATGCATCCCGCCCGGCTCAACCCGACCGAATCGCGATGCCGTTTATTGACCCAGACGGTATGCCGGTGCGTGAACTGATTCAGAACGTGGGCCTGGCGGGGATTCGCGAGGGCGATGTCGCCCTCGACTCCAATGAGCCTCAATACCTCGTCACGCACTCCGGCGCCACGAGTGATCAGTGCCTGAAATTGATCGATCGTGTCCGTGAGCAGGTCCTCCTACAGACCGGGATCGACTTGCAACTCAACCTGCAAATTTGGTAGTCGGTTCATGTCGCGGTCCCGAGTCGGGCTGTGTTTTGCTTGCAGATTTAGCGGCGAAGATGAGCCGAGCGCTCGGAGCGGCATGATCCCGACATGGCGATGCGAACTGACCAACCTGATCACCGCCCCATCCGGAGGCTTTTGGTACGCCTGATCAAGGCTCCGGCGGCTTGGTCGTTGGTTTGGCCATTGGCCCTCATCTTCGGGACCTACATCGCTTTGAATCGATGGGGCTGGGAATTTCTCGCCGAGCGATACGGCAAGCTGGATCCACAGCGTGTTTCGGTGTCAGAGCCGCATCGATACGTCCGATCGGACATCGTTTCGGAGGTCTACCAAGACACCGGGCTGGAGCGTCTTTCGCCGCTCGACCGCCAAGCCACCGCAAAGCTAGCATCGGCCTTCGCAAGTCACCCCTGGGTTCGACGGGTTCACCGAGTCCACAAGCTGCCCGGTGGCGGCGTGGATGTACAGCTCGAATATCGCGAACCCGTCGCCGCCTTTCACCTGACCGGTGATTGGGAGTGGTTCCAGAATTTGGAGTTCCCGCCGGCTGACGTCGATGATGACCAGTACTTTGCCCTCGACGCGGAAGGCGTGCTGCTGCCGACCCGAGACCTCACGGTCGACGATATGGATCGATTGATCCAGATCGAAGTCTGGGAGAAATACCCTTTCGGCGACGAGGGCACACCCTTCGGCGATCGCGGGATCGAATCGGCCGCACTGTTGGCGGGACTTCTGAGCAAGGTCAGTGATCAGATCAGGATTAGCAAGATCACTCTCAGCGGCGACTCACGACTCAACGTGATTCCGCAGTTGCACATCACCACGGCGAACAACATCCACGTGTTCTGGGGCAGTCCACCGGGGATGGAGCAGCCCAACGAGCGGTCGGCGCGTGAAAAGCTGGAGGACCTCGTCCGCGGCAACTTCGCAAACGAAACGGATCTCACGATCGGTGACCGCCGAACCACGGCACCCATCTATTCGCGTTGAAACGTTTTGCGGGGAACCCGGAAGACGCTGCCGTGGAATAAGCATCGGCTGTCTTATGTTCGGGTTGACGCACCGGAGGGCTCGCGCCGCTACCGCTTAAAATTGGTAGGGGAACGGTGTCACCCTCATGTTCCATTGGAGCAAAGCACGAGAGACGGTCCCGCAAATGGCTCACCAAACGCAGATCTCGACGTTGTTGCGACACTGAAGGGACAGTGCCTAGATCGTCTTCAGGAAATTTTGACCAAAGTTTCCGTAGTCAACACCGTCGACATCTCCATCAAGTTCAAAATCCGCCGCGGCGTTGTAAGTGGCCGATCCGGTGGTTGATCCGAACGCATCTGCGAAGCGTGCATAATCGATGCCGTCCACGTCGCGGTCGCCGTCGAGGTCCCCGAATAGGCGGAAGAAGAAGTCTGTGTTGACGACGTTGGTTCCATCGCCGCCGAAATAAACATCTTCCATCAATGGAATGACATCTGAACCGATCGTGCTTTGAATGGCGGAACCAAATACCTGGAGTTGGTAGTTGCCGTCGTTGAGCGTGGTGCTTCCATTCTGTAGTTCAGTTACCGATTCACCCGACGCGAAGAGCAGGTCGAGTTCAGTGTGGTTGTCGACGGTGACGATTTGATCGAGGACCAATCCCACGGAGACGCCCGTGTCTAGATTGGTGATCGAGAACGCTTGGTTGAGCGGTCCTTCTTCGACGATTCGGTTAAAGATCACTTTGACCGAACTCACTTGGCTGCGAGAGTCGCCACCACCGTTGACGAGAATGTCACTGACGCGAAGGTCGGACGCGAGGCCCGAGATTGCGACGTCAAAGACCGGTTCATCGGGGTCGTTCGAGAGGATTTCAAACGTCGCGTTGCGGCGTCCGCCGTCGGTCGGATCGAAGGTGATTTCGAAGGTGGTGGATTCGCCCGGCGCCAAAGTCGCAGCCGGAGCGGACGTGACGGAATAGTCGCTCGTGTGATCACCGGTCAGTTGAACCCCCGTGATGTCGAGATTCTCGTTGCCGCCATTTTCGATTCGGAAAGTACGCGTCGCGGTCCCATCGATATCGATCAGGTCAAACTCGGTTCCGTCGGCGCTACCCGGCTCCAAGTCGCCGTCGTTGATCGGTGTGTCCCCAAGCCCGAACACATTGATTTGTGGCGCCAGAACATCATCGGTGCGGATCGTGCCCATCAAAGTGGCGTCCATGATCGGGCCGCCGTCGTTACTTGTGATTGTGAGCAGGAATGTTTCATCAGGCTCGATGTCTGTGTCGCCCGAGATGGGAATCTCAAGGGTGGTTGAAATGTCACCGGCGGCAAACGTCGCGGTTCCCGAAGGAAACCCGCCGACAAAATCATCCGCGGAGACCGGATCGGCTCCGATCGGCGTGATTTCCCATTGGATGGAGATCGATTTGTCGAGGTAGCCCTGCCTCGGGATCAGAATGGATTGCGTGTTGGTACCGCTGTCCGTCTCCAAGAATTCTGTCGGAGAGAAGGTGGCCTCGGCGGGCAAATCGGTGCTCAGCGATGTCCAGGTGGTGAACTCGGATTCGTCGAAACGACGTACCTCGTTCCAGTCGGTCCCGTTGAGCGAGTATTCGAGCACCACATCCTCGCCATTCTCGGTTGCGTTGAGTCCGTTCCCGTTGGCCGAGGCGAAGATCAAATCAAAGTCCACGGTAGCACCTGGGGCGGGTGTCACGGGAACCGTCGTGGCGTATCGCGTGTTCGCATTGTTGAAGAACAATGAGTTTCCATCGCTCTCGGGGAAGGTCGTGTTCGGCGTGCCGCCCACGATTTCGGCCCATTGAGTCGCATCGGTCTCAGGATCAAAGTCTTCGTTGATCTCTGTCCCGCTGATCACAAAATTATCGAACGCCCAGTGGTCAAAGTTGCCACTCGAAAAGCTGACTTGCCGCATTCGGAACTGCGCGGTCGTGGCAAGTGAAATAATCGATTCGTCGTCACGAATGGTGCCGTCGGCGGTCGATCGAGTCGACTCGACTTCAAACGACTCGCCATCGGGAACAAAAATCTCGATCGAGTAATCCTCATCGGCTTCGACATCCAAGTCTCCCGCGATGACGATTTCGAGCGGGACTGTGCTCTCTCCAGGTGCGAACGAGATCGTTCCTTCGTCGCCCCCAACAAAGTCCGCGTTGTCGGCTGGCGAGCCCCCCGCACCGAGCCGCCGCCACCCGACCACTTGCGTCTGGTCGTCACGGCCGAGCCGGTTGACGTTAAAGGTGTGGGTTACATCGTCGCCGGGATCGCCTTCAACACTCGCGGTGGAGCCTTCGACGATGAAGAAGGATGTCCGTGACTCAAGGACGTTCATCCCGTCGAGCCGATCCGCAATGGTGTACGTGGCCGGGTCAATGATCTCCAGCTCGAAACGCTCCGTTCCTTCAATCAAGCTGTCATCGACAAGCGGAATCAGGACGGTTGCGGTTCCATCGACGATCGAGACGACTTGGGTGAGCGGACCCGAAAAATCCTCCGCCTCAGTGGTGTTAGGAGCGGGAAGGCCGGGGCCCACCTGTCGTGTCGAGCGAATCGCGACGGTGACATCCGCCGAGCCGCCGTCGCTCGTGGTCAACGTGAATGACGCGGACTCACCTTCGCGTGCCGAGTCGGTGTCCGCAGAGATGCTGACCGTCGGCGTACCCGGATCAACGATCGTTCCACTGATACGGTATTGTCCGAGACTGCCGTAGTCGCTGTAGCCCAGTGGCCCCGACTGCATGTAGGGAAGCGGGTCCGGTTCGACGAATTCGCCGAGCACCGGATCGTAGGCTCCGTCACGGGCGACGCCATCGATCATCACGTAGTAGTCGCCGGCAGCCAGTGTTTGCGTCGCAAACGTCGCGGAAAGCTCTTCTTGAGGATTGGCTTGCGCGATGAAATTCCCGGCGGAATCGAACAGGCCGGCCCACACATCCAAGTTCGGCTTGTGACCGAGAACGTCAACGCTCAAGGAGACGTCGCCTGCTCCTGTTGTGAACTTGAACCAGTCGACATCGTCGTTGCGTTCGATGATGCCGAAGCCGTCGAGGTCGGTGATGTTTGATTCGATCAGCGGAACGGCATCGGCCTGAAGATCGGCATGGTCATCACCGACGTACGGGAAGTTGGCCGAACCGGTGATGATTGCCAAGTCATCTTGCCCGGTGTTACTCGCATTGAAGTACTCACCGTCACTCCAATGCGTGATCAGCTTGCCGAATGGAGCACCCATGATCGGGCCCCAGCCGGTTGTGCCCGTTCCGTGGCCGCGATAGTAGGTGGTTGAACCGACACCGTCGTGCTGCAATCCGAGTTGGTGGCCGACTTCGTGGCTTACGGTTTCACTGCCCGCGTTCAAGCCGCCGTTGTAAACCAGTGCCGGCTCGTCCTGTGTGTCGTCAAAAGCACCGATGAATGCGTGGCCGCCACAGCCACAACTCGCGAACGTGTCTTTCGTGAGAACGACTCTTGAACCCCATCGTGTGTCCTCCGCGCCGTTGTAGCGGAGGTCGTCGATGTCCACCGGTTCTTCGGTCGTGATGTTCACATCGAAAGGCGCAAAGTCTTCGGCAACGACTTGCCAAATCTCTTGGATCAACTCGAGCCGACCGCTGGAGAAGTTGTTGTCGAAAGTGCCCCAATAGTTCGGGTGAACAATCTCAGGAACGCTGTAGGCCGCATTCCACGAGGTGCCGACGGTCGTGTGTCCGTCGAAGTCCAAATAGATGGTGAAATTGGAGTCGGGTCGGCTGTGGAGTTTGAACGTGTCTTCGACCGGAAACGGCGGCGCGCCGCTCGGTTCATCACCATCTTCACCATCGGTTTCGTCGGCGAGCAGAGTCTCATCAGGCACTAATGCCGAGATCGCTTGAATCGGCGGAACAGGGCGACCGGGCTGAAGTGGGCCGTGAAAGAAACCAACGATGCGATCGTCTGTTTCAAAGTCCGCGACATGCGGATCCAAGTTCGCGGCCAGTAGTCGGCGCGTTTCAAGAACCTGTGAGACAAGACGAGTAGACGTTCGCCGTGCACCACGGCGAGATCGAAAGCGGGTGTTCATATTCGGGGCGCGTGCGATAAGAGAGAAAAGCCAATAAACCGCGGCCAGAGTCCGTTCCCAAAGACTCATAGACTAGCGGCAAAGCTTTGACTTTGCACGCGGGAATCACACTTGTTGAAAACCCCCGCTAACGGGGAGATCAGTTATTGCTAAACCCAAAGCCGACCGCAATTTCGCGACCAAGTGGGTTGCTCGTGAATACCTCGTAACACTGGGCACAAAGATCGAACTGTTCTGGCCCTTGGTGTTCGCTGTCAAACCAACTACTCGATTCGATCTCGCAGACGCTCGCAGTCGAGTCGCTGGTGGACTCCCGTTGCAACTGATCATGCAACTCTGAAAGCTGGTCCAAGTCCTCTGTGTCCTCGCCCGACACCGGGGCGTCTCCTGCTAAGCGTACATCGATCTCAATGACGTACCGAGATTCGGTCTCAGGATCGATAGTGCGCTTACAGCGATCACAGGTATAGTGAATCATGATGATTCCAACTCGCAACGCGTGATAAGGGTCGGCACCCAAGCGGGCAATAAAACCGACACCTCAATAGTAATGTCGCGACCAACCCGATCGCAAGCGATTTTGGCGAGGTCATGGTTTGTCGGAGGTGCCGCTACTAGATTTGCTCTTCTCCTTACCCGGCAATCGAATCTCGATCAGCATCCCAGGTAAGAAGTCACGCGGGAGCGAATCGAGGTCACGGTCGTCGAGCAGTTTCGCCGAGTAACCCAGTTCTTCGGCCTTGGCCAAGAGACGCGTGATTGCGGGACGATGTCCGTATGCCAAGAGGCAGCGTCCGCCGCGACGCAGGTGCAACGGCAACCCCTCGAGGATGGAGTCCATCAAAGCAAAGCCGGGGTCATAGAAGGCGTGATCAGCGGGCGTTCCAATCGATCCGTCTTCCCAGGGCGGATTCGAAAGGATCAAATCAAACCGCTCGTTGGGTTTGATGACGGAGTAAGCGGAGGGGTCTTTCGGATCGACCGTGCGCACATCAAAGTCCTCCTCCAATTCAAGCATCGCAGCGTTGTATTTCGCGTTCGCAACTGCGGCCGGATTGATGTCTGTTGCGACCACGCTCTTTGCCCCGTTTGAGAGCGCGACCAACGACAGCAGGCCCGTGCCGGTTCCGATTTCGAGTACGTTTCGAGATTCAGCAATCCGATCCCCCGTAATCTTCGCCCTCAAGGATTCCGAGTCATCGGGTTCCCAAAAAACCGATTCGAACTGGACGACCTCGGTTTCGCCCAGTTCCGGCACCGCGAACGTTTGGTAGACGTCATAGGAATAGTTGAGGTCTTGTCTCGCGGGACGGCACCCACATCCGAACGAAGTGATGACAGAAAGAAAGACCGTCAATAAAAATGACTTCGAGGACATCTGACGGAACCCTGATGCAAGTGTTCGAGAGACGTGTGTCAGGCACTGCGTGGTACAAAGCGGTCCAGCCACGCAAACCAAATGTGGCAGCCTATCCCTATCGACTGCTTTGGTTTCAACCATCGTCCAGTATACGTCACAGGGATTCCTCGCTCATGCTGTGAAAGGAGCACGAGTCGAAGTGATGGCGTGAAACACACCTTCCATGAAACTCGCGCTCCCGCGTGCCGTGGTCGCAAACCGCACTTGAGCGATTGTCCGCGCGCGCGAGCGAAACAGCTCACCTCGACCTGTCTTTGCCGATTTTGTTGATTTCGAAAGGCATGACGCCGATACCTAACAGTGATCGCGTAGACGGCCCATCACCCATTGAACCAGCAGCCTCCACGATGCGGATCGACACCCACCGTTTCGGCACCATCACGTTAGACCAAGACCAGCTCTTCCTCTTCCCCGGCGGACTCGTGGGAATGGAGACGCTCCGAGATTGGGCGCTGCTTCCCGATCAGGACAACCCAGCCGTGGTCTGGTTGCAGAGCGCCTCTCGCGCCGACCGCGCATTGCCGGTCATTAGCCCGCGCACGTTCTTTCACGATTACCGCATCCAAGTTTCACGACGTGACCTCACCAGTTTGCATCTCAAGCCTGGTGCGGAGGTGTACGTGCTGACGACGGTGTCCGGTTACGCGGAGAAAATGACCACGAACCTTCGGTCCCCGATCGTTCTCAATCTCAGTCGACGACTGGGGTGTCAGCTGATCACGAACAATGATCACCCCATCCAGCGTGCCTTGCCGAATCGGTCCCTGGCCGCAAACACGACCGAGGCGGAACCATCGAGTCACATCGTGCTTTCCGCTGGATCAGTAACTGCGGCGAATTCTTCCGGGCTCGTGCAACGGATGCAACGCGTCGCATAGACGCCACGTGTGAGAATCCTTGACGAAGGTTTCGTCTCCGAATCGCTTGCGATCCCGCTTTCAGTCTAATCGGCGGTGCGCGATGAACCGGCACGACCGGTATGTGCCGACTTCGGGCGAACGATATCAAATCGAGTAACAGGTCGGTCGATGAACAAGTTGTTCGAGGAGGCGAAATCACTCGCCACCTGACAACTGTGATTTAACTTGCCCTGCCAACTCCACGCTCTTTATTTGATGTCGAGGCCGTCATGCTGGTCCTATCCCGACACCGCGACGAAAGCATCATGATCGGCGACGATGTCGTCGTGACGATTGTTGATATTCGCGGCGACAAAGTCCGTCTCGGCATTGAAGCGCCGCAATCGATTCCTGTCCACCGACAGGAAGTCTACGAAGCAATCCAACGCGAGAACCGCCGTTCCACTCAAACAAGCACGACGGCGACGAAGAACGTCAAACCGCCGCGCGATTGATTCGAAGTTGATCTGCTGAGTGGTCGAGGGCCGAGCATGTCTCGGCCTTTTTTATTGATCGATCGTTGGATTGTCGTCCAGATCGCCCTCTGTGATGATCGTGAACCCTTTCTCGTTGAGGGTTTCCATCGCCATCTCAATGTTCTCCACCATGATCGCCACCGCAGGCTTGCCATTGGGCCGCACGATCAGCGGGTAGGCTTGAATGATGTTGAGTTCTGCTTGCAGGAGCGCCGTGCAAACTCGTAGCAGCGGTTGGGGTGCCTCGGGAAGTTGCACTCCGAGAAGGTCCGTCTCGATGAGGGCTAACCCGCTACGTTCAAGAATCTCACGACCGCGGTCGGCATCGTTGACGAGAAATCGCACAAACGCGCATTCCGCGGCATCGTTGATCGAGAGTGCACAGATCCGAATGCCGGTGCCTTCGAAACGACGAACGACTTCGAGCAATTGGCCGACGCGGTTCTCGAGGAAAATCGTGAACTGTCGCAATGCCGGAAAGTTGCGTCCACGCGCGGTCTCGAACTTGGTGCCCGCTCCGCCCCCGTCACCGCTCCCTTCATCCGATTCCATGAAACCCTCTTTCGCATCGAAGCGGATTAGCCATCTTGCCTACCCGGCTCGATCCCTCCGCAGCTGATAGTGTACGCTTTACGACTTGGCAGGGTCAATTCAGGTGTTGTGCAGCATCCGAGCTGAGCCGTGTGACGTTGCTTCAATCGACAAGGCATCCATGTCATGACCGACCCGTCGCTGCTGCAGTACATCCACGAGTTCCGTGTCGCCTATCACGAAACGGACGGACAGCGCCGCGTGCACCACGCCAACTTCATCAAGTATTTCGAGGATGCTCGGGTCGAAATGCTGAGGGCGGGCGGAATCACGTACAAGCAGGTCGAGGACGCGGGCCGGTTGCTCGTCGTCACCGAAATGAACGTCCGCTATCACGCAGCGGCCGAGTTCGACGATTGGCTCCGACTCCATGTTCGGGTCACAGAAATCCGAAAAGTCCGGTTACGGCACCACTATCAGATCTTTCGTGGTGAGACGCTGATCTGCGATGCCGATTCGACCATTGCGAGTGTCGACCCCACCGGAAGACCTAAAAAGCTGCCCGGTGAGTTCCTCGAATACGCCGGAAAGTACGACTGACGAGCGTCAAATTGACCCCTGAGAGTGGATTCGGCTGGCGTTCATTGCCCCCACTTCTACAATAGAACGCTCCCCGCCTGGCCGATTTGCACCTCCCGGTGTCCCACCCGTCGGTACCCCTTCATCGGAACGAGATCACGTGATCGCTCGCTCGATGTCACCGCATCGAATGTCGACTCGCCGCCTATCGGTGTGCGCTTCCTGGATCGTCATCGCAATGGCGTTGGCATCGCCAGACCTTCGCGCTCAAGAAACGAACGCCGAGGGCGACCGGTCCACAGAGAACCAGGCTTCCGCCGACCGCACTTCCGAGTGGCAATCCAACGGTCTCCCGCTACTGACCACCTACTGCATCGATTGTCACAACGAAGACCTGCAGGAAGGTGGCCTCGACCTGAGTCCTTTTGAGACGATGACCGACGTCTCGATGGCCGAGGTCGATCGCGTTCTGGAAATGGTTCGGTTCGGTGCCATGCCGCCCGATGATTCAGATGTTCCCGACACGACGGAGCGAAAACAGTTGGTGGCCGCTCTCGAAGCCACCATCTATTCGGGTGTCTGTGACCTCGGGCCGAAGTCAGACGGCATCACCATTCGCCGGCTCAACCGCTCCGAATACAACCGAACCGTCCGAGATCTCTTCGGGATCAATCTTCGACCGGCGGATCGTTTTCCTTCCGATGAGGTCGGTGGCGGTTTTGACAACAACGCGAACTTGTTAACGACCAGTCCGATTCTGATTGAGAAATACATGGATGCGGCAGAGGAGGTGGCGGCTGCCGCCATCTTGGATCCCGCTGAACTGGAACGACTCTCACTCGAAGTCGCCCCGGACCAATTGCCCGTCTACGGCGAGTATCTCGTGGGCCGATTCAATGGACGTTTCGTCAAGCCGGATGCCCTCGTTTGGATCGACTTTGAGACGCCTTACGACGGAGACTACCGAGTTGAAATCCGCGGCGGCGTCGTCGGCAAGCAGGAAGAGTCGATGCGTGTCGCCGTGTTCGACGAAACGCAAACGTTGCGTGGGATCGAGCCAATTAAATACTACGGCGGTGGTGGCAGCTCGCAATCGGCACGGATTCGCGTCCGATTGTCCAAGGGAAAGCACCGTCTCGCGTTCGTGCCGATCTCGGACAGCGATGAACGTGACTTCGAGGTGGGCACTCTCAAAACAACGCGGCTCGACGAACTCGACCCCCAGCGGATGGCGACCATCACCGAGCAACTCGGTGAACCCGTTGAGCCCGCGCGGCGGATCGACGAAGACGAATATCCCTTCATGTTTCGTTCGTTGCGCGTCCGAGGACCGGACCGCTTTCCCGATGAGGTCTTCCCGCCTCGCCAATCTCAGCTCGTTCGACACATCGCTCCGGAACGCGATGGCGCCTATCGTGATGTCGAGAGTTATGCCGCGAAGAATCTCAAGCCGTTGATGCCGCTTGTCTTCCGTGGTCCGGTCACCGATGACGATGTTCGTCCCTACGCGCGCCTCGCGGAGCAGATGACTCGCGAAGGCAAATCGTTTCACCGCGCGATGCAAGTCTCGATTTCAGCGCTGCTCGTTAGTCCGCGGTTCCTTTACCGAATCGAGACGCCTCCGTCAGAGACCGAACCAAATGAAGCCGGTGACTTTTCGCTCTCGCAGCATCAACTCGCGTCGCGGTTGTCCTATTTCCTGTGGAGCAGCACGCCGGACGAAAGACTTCTTCGAGAGGCCGACCAGAAACACCTCGACGACAAACGGTTGCCCGGTCAGATCACCCGCATGATCGCGGATGATCGCGCCGAGGCGCTGGCAAGCGATTTTGCGGCCCAGTGGCTGGGGCTACGCAATTTGAATGAGCATGAAGCTGATCAGGAAACGTTCCCCGGCTTCGGTCCCGAGTTGCGTCGGGCGATGGCGAAGGAAACGGAAACGCTGTTCCTGCACCTGCTCCGAGAGAATCGTCCCGTCCGAGAACTTCTGACCGCAGATTATTCCTTCGTTGATGCCCGGCTCGCGGAGCACTATGGAATCAACCATTCGTCGGGCGAGCTTGAAAAGGTTTCTCTCCGCGAGACTCCACGCCGCGGCATCCTTTCGCACGCCAGTATTCTCACCCTGACCAGTACGCCCACCCGAACCAGTCCCGTGCTCCGCGGGAAGTGGATTTTGGAAAACATTTTGGGCACCAAGCCCCCGGACCCTCCCGCGGGCGTGCCAGAACTGGAAGAAACCAAATCAGCGGATGCCAATGCGACGCTCCGTCAACAACTAGAATTGCACCGGGAGGCGGCGACCTGCGCTTCGTGTCATCGCGTGATGGATCAGCTGGGTTTTGGTCTGGACGACTTTGATGCGGTCGGACGATACCGAACGATGGACGGAAACGTCGCCATCGATGCCAGCGGGGCCCTCCCCGACGGACGATCCTTTGACGGTGCGTCGGAGCTTGCCGCGATTCTCGCCCGCAGCGAGGTCGAAGCGTTGGCGCGGACGCTGACAAGCCGGTTATTGGCGTACGCCATCGGTCGCGAGATTCGACCCGGCGACCGTTGCAGCATTGATGACATTTTGGACCGAACCCGCGAATCGGAATTCCGACTCGCCGACATCGTGAAAGAGGTGGTGCTCAGTCGGACATTCCGATTCGAAAGCCATCGACAAACGGAAGAAACACCTCAAGCCGACTCCGAACCAACCGACGGTTAACGACCATGCTTGATCGAAGAACCTTGCTCCGAGGAACGTCTGCGGCACTCGCATTGCCATTGCTCGAGGCGATGACCCCGCTCGCGCGGAGCGCCTTCGCTTCGCCGGATTCGGTCAAGCGTCCCGTGCGGATGGCCTGTGTGTTTTTTCCAAATGGTGTCATCGTTCCGAAATGGCGTTGTGAAGGTTCTGAACGCGACTGGCAACTGTCGGAAACCCTCAAGCCGATCGAGCCGTGGAAGGACAAGCTCAACGTTATCAACCAGCTCACATTGGATAACGGTCGGGCCCACCGCGATGGAGCCGGAGACCACGCTCGCTGCGCATCGACGTTTCTCACGGCCGCGCGCCCATTGAAGACGAGCGGCAGCATCCGAATCGGAATCTCCGTCGACCAAGTCGCGGCACAACAACTCGCAGAAGAAACACGATTGCCGTCGATCGAACTCGGATTGGTCAGCAGCCGCAACGCAGGTAGTTGTGACTCGGGATACAGTTGCGCGTACAGCAGCAACATTTCCTGGAAGAATGAATCTCAGCCGATGCCCAAGGAAACGATTCCTCGGATGGCATTCGATCGGATGTTCGGAACCGGTGACGCGGCGACACGACGGGAGAACAATCGTGTTCGCCGCAGCATCCTCGATGTCGTGCAGGGCGATGCGGCTCGATTGATGAAACGACTCGGTCAGTCGGATGCTCGCAAGATGGACGAGTACTTCACCAGCGTGCGTGAGATCGAGCGTCGAATCGAACGTGTCGAGCAAGAGGATTCCGCTTCGCTACCGGACCTCAAGGTTCCCTTTGGCCGTGTCGAAGTCTTCCGCGAGCACGCCCGACTGATGTTCGATTTAATGGTCGTGGCATTTCAAACCGATACGACTCGGGTCGCGACCTTCATGCTCGACAATGCAGGTGGCAACCGGCGGTATCCGGAGATCGGTGTGAAAGACAGCCATCACGGCATGAGCCATCACCGCAACCGTCCCGATCTGGTCGGCAACCTTGAAAAGATCGACCACTACCTGGTCGAGCAATTTGCATACTTCCTGGACAAGTTGGATTCTGCCAGCGACGGCGACGCGACGTTGTTGGATCAGTCGATGGTCCTCTACGGAAGCGGCATCAGCGACGGCAACCGTCACGATCACGGTAACCTGCCGATCGTCCTCGCCGGCGGTGCGGGTGGACAAATCGAAACAGGTCGCCTGATCGACGCGGGTGACGAATGCCCGATGGCAAACCTCTTCCTCAGCATGCTCGACTGCATGGGCACGCCGGCCGAATCCATCGGCGACAGCTCCGGTCGGCTCCAGCGACTCAACGCCTGATCAGAATTTCGGGACTGGCGACGCCGCCAAGCCGCCACAACGCGGGAGAAATTCCCAGAAACAGAATCATGCGATCAGGAGCCGCTATCGCTGGACCGAGATCGCTCTGCGGGTAATCATGGTCGACTTACAAGTCATGATTTACTCCCAAGAGTTTCGTCCCATGCGCTTCCCGTGTCAGCAATCAAGTTTCTGTATCGTTTTCTTGCTGCTCGGTCTCACGACCGCATTCGCCCAAGACTCACCGAAATCCGACGACGCCGAATCCGAACCCAAAGTCGTCAAGATCCCGGGTGTGTTCGAAGCTGTTGCTACCTATGAAGTCACGGCAGACAACGAACATCTCACCGATCTCGTGATCGAACGAATCGTGCCTCACGGAACAATGGTGAAGAAGGGTCAATCGCTCGTGTGGTTCGAGACCGAAGCAATGAGCGACAAACTCAAGGCGGCGGAAATCGAACTCGAGCTCGCCAAGCTGGCTCACGAAGCCGACACGTTTGCCTTCGAGCAAGCAGCCAAGGAGCGTGAACTTGATAAGGCGGCCGCGAAACGAGCGCGTGACGCGGCGCAGCAAGAGTTTGACAACTACCAGAAAGTCGATCGTGAGCGACAAATCAAGCAAGCCAACTTTAGCCTCGAGTCTTCAAAATATTCGCTCGAAAACGCGAAAGAGGAATACGGCCAGCTTGAGAAAATGTACAAGGAAGACGACCTCACCGAAGAGTCTGAAATGATCGTTCTGCGGAGGGCCAAGCGCTCCGTCGACTCGGCAAAGTTTTCTCTCGAGGGTCGCGAGATCAGCACCGAGCGAACCATCAAGCAAGCGATTCCGCTCGCCGACAAAGACCAAGAAGATAAGCTCGCCCGCGCCCTGATGACGTTTGAGAAGTCCAACTTGGATTTGACCATCGGTGAAAAGAAAGCAGAACTTGAGATGCAACAAAAGCAAACCAAGTTCGACAAGCAACTCAAAGACATCGAGGAGATGCGTGAAGAACGAAAACGCGTGGTGCTGAAGGCCGAAAACGACGGCATCTTCATTCACGGTCCACTCAACCGCGGCAAACTTGGGCCGAAACCAAGCGAACTCGAAGAGGGTGACAAGGCTTCGGGCAAGCAGGTCTTGGGTGTCGTCGCGGATCCCTCAACGTTGCAGATCCGTGTCGACTTGGCCGAAGACAAGTTGGCCCTCGTGCGCGAAGGCACCTCATGTATGATCGTGCCCAAGAGCATGCCGGAAAGAACCATTGAAGGTGCGGTCAAGTCCGTCAGCAGTATCCCTTTCGCGAGTGGAAAATTCGATTGCGTGGTGACAATCAGTGGGACCGTGCCGCCGGAATTAGTCCCGACAATGAGCTGTGAGCTCGTTTTCGAAAACGATGAGCCCGAGGACGATTGAATGTGAGTGATCGGACGTCGCAGGAGAAAATGCGTGACATTCGTGGCGCGTTTTCGTCCTACTGGCGTGCGAGGAATGAATCCCGCGTCCCAACCGTCCTTCGACAAAGACCCGTCTTGCTCCGATGCCGTTTCCCAGTGCCGAAGACAGCCCCTCGGACGGTTCGATCATGGAACGCACGGTTTTCTTGCGCGCGATCGATATTGAGGATTCTGGCGCGAGGGCGCGGTATTTAGACTCGATCTGCGTGGATGAAGAATTCCGGGAAGCGGTCGATGCCTTGCTTCACGCGCACTTCCACCCCGCGAGGCTATTGGATTACCCAATCGGCGCGGACCAGACGCGCCCCACCTTTTGGAATCAACCAGCCGATTCGACCGTCGACCATATTGGGACGTCGATTGGGCCTTATCAACTCCGCGAGCAGATAGGTGAAGGTGGTTTTGGTTTGGTCTTCGTGGCGGAGCAGGAGGTGCCCATTAGACGCAAGGTCGCGCTGAAAGTGATCAAGCCATGGGCCGGGTCCAAGGAGGTCATCGCGCGGTTTGAAGCCGAGCGTCAAGCCGTTGCAATGATGAATCATCCACACATTGCGAAGGTGGCGTGCTCCCCAAAAAGTGATCCAGCGGTTATGAAAGTTTATCGGCCACGACGGCCAAAGGAGACTTTCGATGAC
>JBCBOT010000005.1:0-84680 GCA_039821165.1 Planctomycetota bacterium
GACAAGCAAATCGGTGAAGCAATCGCTCAGTGCAAAGAACTCGACTCGACGGCCAAGATCCTCGGCTCGTGCCCAGGTGTTGGGAAAGCGACCATCGGTGTGTTGTTGGCGGAGTTGCCCGAACTTGGGCAGCTCAATCGTGGTCAGGTCGCGAAGCTCGTTGGTGTCGCGCCGATCGCAAACGATAGCGGCATGAAAGAGGGCAAACGGAAGACTTTCGCAGGGCGAGCAATGATCCGCAACGTGCTCTACATGGCCGCATTGGTGTCGACGCGTTTCAATCCGACCATGAAAGCGTTCTACCAGCGGCTACTCGCGAAAGGCAAACCAAAGAAAGTCGCCTTGGTCGCAGTCATGCGAAAGCTGTTGGTCACCCTCAACATGATGGTCAAAAACCAAGAATCCTGGCGCGAGCCGCCACTCGCTGTTGACAAGACTTAAGACAGCCGATGGCACCATCCTCACGGCAAACGATAATTTCATCGCGGCCGTTGGTTACTCTCTGGAAGAGATCCAAGGCAAACATCACCGAATCTTCGTCGACCCAGAACACGCGAACTCGGCCGAGTACAAGCAATTCTGGACGGACCTTGCCAAAGGTGAATTCAAGTCCGGTGAGTTTCATCGGATTGCGAAGGATGGAACCGAGATCTGGATCCAAGCTTCCTACAACCCGATCCTGGATCCCAACGGCAAGCCCTACAAAGTCGTCAAATTCGCGAGTGACATCACCGAAGCGAAGCGCCGATCCGCCGATCAACAGGGACAACTCGACGCCATCGGCAAGTCTCAAGCGGTCATCGAATTCGATTTGGACGGGATCATCCGTCACGCGAACCAAAATTTCCTCGATGCCGTCGGCTACTCTTTGGAGGAGATTCAAGGCAAACATCATCGGCTGTTTGTCAGTGACGAATATGGTTCGTCAGACGCATACAGACAGTTTTGGGCGGACCTCGCCAAGGGTGAGTTCAAATCGGGTGAGTTTCAACGCGTCGCCAAAGATGGGTCGCTCATTTGGATTCAGGCTTCGTACAACCCGATCTTTGATCCGTCCGGCAGACCATACAAGGTGGTGAAATTTGCGAGCGACATCACCGAAGCAAAGAATCTCGCTCAGGAAATCGAAGAAGCTCAGCAACGCGACATCGAGCGCGCGGCGACCGCCCGACAACAAGTCGAAGAAATACTGGAAGTGGTCACGTCTGTCGCGACGGGGGACTATTCGAAAGAGATCACTGTTTCGGGTGATGATGCGATCGGAAATCTTGCGACCGGACTGAAAGAGTTTTTCGCGCAAAAGAGAGTCTCCGATGCCGAGGTGGCTCGAATCAGTTCGATGATGGAGCAGGCCCCCACGAACATCATGTTTGCGGACATGGACTTTGTGGTTCAATACATGAATCCCGCTTCACTAAAAACGCTGCGATCGATTGAAGCGCACCTTCCGTTGCGGGCTGATGAGATCATCGGGCAATGCATCGACATCTTTCATGCCAGTCCATCACACCAACGCGCCATCCTGGCGGACCCATCGAACCTTCCCATGCGATCGGAGATCAAGATCGGCCCCGAAACGCTGGACCTTTTGGTCAGTCCGGTTCGAGATCAGAACGACGCCCATGTCGGCGCAATGGTGACCTGGGAAGTGATCACCCAAAAGCTTCGTTTGGAACGGGAGGTTCAAGAGAAAGCGGATCGAGAACGAGATGAAGCTCAGGAGACCCAGCGCAAGGTTGATGTCGTTCTCGACGTCGTGAACGCTGTCGCCGACGGTCGATTTGATGTGGACATTCCCGATCTCGGTGAAGGGGCGATCGGTCAAGTTGCGACGGCACTCGCACGCGCGGTCGCATCGATGCGAGACGCCCTCGCGGAAGTGCACACCGTGTCTTCGACCGTTGCCCACGCCGCGACCGAAATGTCGGGCGCATCGGAGGAGATTTCGCGAGGCGCCCAACAACAAGCGTCCCGACTCGAAGAGACGGCGTCCAACCTCGAAGAGATCATGACGACGGTCAAGCAAAATAGCGACAACGCTCAGGAGGCTCGGGCTCTTGCAAATGGATCACGCGATGTCGCAACAGAAGGAGGTGAGGTGGTCGGGGATGCGGTCCAAGCGATGCTTGAGATCAATGAAGCATCCAACAAGATCTCAGACATCATCACGACCATCGACGAAATCGCGTTTCAAACCAACCTTCTCGCTCTGAACGCCGCCGTGGAGGCCGCCCGTGCAGGTGAACAAGGCCGCGGCTTCGCAGTCGTCGCATCCGAAGTCCGCAACCTCGCTCAACGCAGCGCCTCCTCGGCAAAGGAAATTAAGAGCCTGATACAAGACTCTGCCAGCAAGGTGGAGAAAGGGACGAGCCTCGTCAATCAGTCCGGTGAAACGCTCGGCAATATCGTGGATTCCGTCAAGCGAGTCACCGACATCGTCGAAGAGATCGCCGCCGCATCCCAGGAGCAGCTTTCGGCCATTGAACAGGTGACGTCGGCCGTGACGCAAATGGATCAGGTCACACAGGCTAACGCCAACCAAACGGAAGAGTTGACTGGCACGTCCAGTGCCGTGCGAAACCACGCACAGCGGCTCGAAAAGCTAGTCGGTCACTTTGATTTGGGTTTATCCGAGGGCGACTCTCGACGAGACGAACCGTTCGCTGAACGCGGCCGACCGATGGCCCACCCGACGTCGCGCCTCGACAAGACAGACGACGATGACTTTCTAGATTTTTGAGTGGGTTACTGCTTCCGATCTGTCACACGCGAAAAGCAAGTCCGTCCGTGCGAAACCCATTCGAGAAATGAGATGTCAACATGACTGACCCTTGGGATGACCTCGTCATTGCGTTCGGCGAGCTTCGAAACCTCGCCACTAGCCTGGGCGTTGTCCTTGCGCCGCCTCGAGGGAACGTGCCGCCTCAAAGGAATGCATCGCGCGAAAGATTCCATCTCGAACGAGATCGTGAGGGCTTCGCTCCGAACCGTCGTGACTCGTCTTCTGGAACACGGAACGAGAGAGTTGCCCAGGAACGCGATCGCAACCGATGCGAATCAACCGATACTTTGAACGTTCACTTCATTCGTTTCGGTTCCGCAGCAACCGCACAAGCAACCGAAGCGCCGGTTGAGCAGGTGCGCGGAGACGAGAATCAGTCCACCGATGGGCGTCAACCAGGGTCCGATCGTTGAGAGCAGTGAGCTTCCGGAAGTGGGCCCAAACCCGGCCAGACTTGTTGCGGCAGTGGTCTCGGCGCTTGCGACGCCTTGAGTATCCGCAACTTCGGAGACGGCGTAATCCGATGTGTCTTCGGTTGCCGCTTCGGCGGCACAAAACTCGCAGCAACCGTCCTCACAGACAGCCTCCGTAGCATCGAGGTCTGATGAAGAAGCGTCGCCCGCCTCTGCTTCAGCCGCGACGGCCGCACAGGACGCACAGCAGTCGCCCGCCATGCCGAACGCGGCACTGCAGATCATCACCAAACCGACCGTCGCGATCGCGGCAGGTGCCAGCCGTCGGTGCTTCTTCCATCCCGGAACAAAGGCGGCGAGGGCGATTCCAAAACAGGCTACCGCCATCCACTGGTGAAACGACTCATCCGCAAGGAAACTCAGACCAAGGGCGGGAAGCGACGCAATCACGAACGGCATTGCCGCGCAATGAATCGCGCACCCGATCGACGCGACCATCCCGATCCAATCACCCCAATTGGTGGCGGAAGACTTGATCGATCGTACCAACGTGTTCACTGCGTTTCCTCGAGTCTCGTGCTGCCCAGAAAAACTTCGTCATTGCGGCTGCGCTTCAAATGCAACCGTTTTGCAAGTAGAGATCGCAACCCCCAAAACGTCAAGCCCTTTTTGCGAACCGCCGCAGGGAAGACGTCGTCACCTCAGCTTGGCGTGATCTCGTCGGGCGACAGTTTAACCGGATTGGGGCGTCGACGCCGCTTGGCCCGACACCGTTCGATCTGGATTTCGCTACAGAAACCTATTTGTGGGCCTCGATTGCGGCCCGAACCTTAGACTCCTCGATGCCGCCGACGAGCTGAACTTCGCCGATTTTTGTCGGCAAAATGAACCGCAGCTTACCGTGGGCGACTTTCTTGTCACGCATCATCACGGGAAGCATGCCATCCGGGTCCGCAGACGGAAATGTGATCGGCAGCCCACAGGCCAGGAGTAATTCGGTCTGCCGCTGCAACAACTCGGCCCCGCACATGTCGAGCGAAATGGCCAGTGAGGCAGCCATTTGCATGCC
This sequence comes from Planctomycetota bacterium, assembly GCA_039821165.1. Classification (GTDB taxonomy): domain Bacteria; phylum Planctomycetota; class Planctomycetia; order Pirellulales; family Pirellulaceae; genus Stieleria. The sequence continues at coordinate 4,265 of JBCBOT010000005.1, forward strand.
GATTGAAACCGCTTCCCCGTGCAGCAATTCGCCGTAGCCCGCCGTGGCTTCGATCGCATGGGCGAAGGTGTGGCCGTAGTTGAGGATCGCCCGGCGTCCGCTCGTTTCACGTTCGTCCTCCTGGACGACGCGTGCCTTGGAGAGACAACTCTGCTCGATCGCATATCGGAGGGCTTCCGGTTCCCTTTCGACCAGCTTCGCCGCGTTGGATTCCAACCACTCAAAAAACGCGTGATCCTCGATCACGCCGTATTTGACGACTTCCGCCAGTCCACTGAGGTAGCTGCGGTCCGGCAGGGTGTTCATCGTCTCGGTGTCCGCCCAGACAAGATGGGGCTGCCAAAACGCCCCGACCATGTTTTTGGCGCCGGGAAGATTGATGCCCGTTTTGCCGCCAACACTGCTGTCCACCATCGCTAGCAACGTCGTGGGGACTTGAACGAACCGGATCCCCCTCGCGAACGAAGCGGCAACAAAGCCGGCGAGGTCGCCGACGACACCTCCTCCGACCGCCAGGACCACGCTTCGGCGGTCCGCACCGGCGGAAAGCATCCATTCCAAGAGCGAGGCATATCGCTCCAAACACTTGCTGGGCTCACCCGACGGAACGGATGTGGCGAGCACACGAACGGAGGGTGAGGTAATGGCGGCGACGAACTCGTTCGCGATTGGCTCGACGGCCTGGTCGTAGATCACGAGGGCCTGCGACAAATCACCGACGGCGTCGGAGAGCGATGCGGCAAGTTGGCCGGTTGCCGACGAAACAATATGAATCGGGTAACTTCGGTCGCCGAGGTCGACCGTCACCGAGCGAGCCGGAGTATCCGCCAAATCGGTGTTCATTCGAGAAATCGAAGTTGCTTGTTATAAATGCGGTCGGTTCCGCCCCGAGCCGAAGCCACGACCAAGGCAGTTTAACGATGACTTCCCAAGACGACCACGCCGACAAGTACAACGATCCCCGTGCTCAAATCACCAAGCGAGGCTTGATGCTCGGCGGCTTGGTCGTCGTTCTGGGTATCGGCGGTGCGGCGTTGAGTATTTGGGCGCGGCGAACGCATCTCGAGAAAACGACGCCTTTCTGGGGTCCCAAGGTCATCGAAGCGTTGCAACTGGCCGAGGAGTTCGAGCTGGTCCCGTCACTCGCCGCGGCGGACGGCGAGGTCGAGAACGTGCGATTAAGCGGAATGCCCGGGCTGGGGCATCTGCGGCACACGCTTCTCGATGACCGTAGCTATTTGTGGGACTCGGTACTCGAGCAACCGATTTCGGATCGCATCGAGTCGGAGCCATGCATGTTGCTTCGATTGACCGACCCGACGGCGAAACGGTTTCCAGAGACGAGAATCGTGATCGCGTTGGATTCCGGCTGGGTCGGCTTGGAGGATGAGAACCAGCAGGTCCAGCTCAGCGAGCGGTTCCGCGAGGCGTTGCCGACCTACCTCAAACGCGTGGCCAATTACGAGCCACTGCGATCCGAGGTACGCGAACGGGCGAAACAGCGGGAAGAAGCCGCGACGGAGTGATCGCCGCGCCGACGGGAATCCCCCGAGGAGGGGAGTGGGTACAGTCGGGGATCTCGATCGTTCGAGCATTACAGGACATTCGGCGGCGCGAGAATCACTCGCCTGCGCGTATAATTCAGTGTTCTGTTCTTCTCTTCCGCCCTTTTCGAGACGAGATTCCTCGTGAGTACCTCGACCAATCCTGACAACGTCCTCGGGGACACAGATGCCGACGAGGTGATGGCCGCGGAGATCGTGGATGCCGAGGTGATCGACGCCGAAGTCATTGAAGGTGAGATGGAACCGGGCACCGAGGAAGAAGAGGAGGCCGATCCGAGTCGTCGCTTTTTGTTCTTCCAGGCGATGCCCGCTTGGTTGGTCAGCACGCTCGTTCACATTCTGATCTTGTTGATCCTCGGCTTGGTTTCGATCGCCGATCCCGTCCAGATCGTAAACGTGTTGACGGCATCGAGTGCGACCGATGAAGGCCCCGAGATCGAAGAGCTTTCGATCGAACAGTTCGACCCCGGCGCCCTCGAAGAAACGGAGGAGATCGTCGAGGAGGTTGAAATTACCGAGCCCACCGAGGTCGTCGAACCGGTCGAGATGCCTGTGATGGAGATGGCAACGGTGCCACTGGAAGCGAGCGACTTCGCCGCCGAGATGGCGCCGATGTCATCAGCCCTTCAATCACTGGCTTCGATGACCAGTTCGGCTCCGATGGGAAGTCGTAGCGCGGACATGAAGGAAAAGCTGCTTCGCGAATACGGTGGAACCGAAAGCAGCGAAGCGGCCGTGACCGAAGCGCTCAAGTGGTTTTCGCGGCACCAGATCAAAGCCGGACCGCAGATGGGTGCGTGGACGTTCCAGCATGAAATCGTTTGCCGGGGAGCCTGCGGAAACGGTTGCAAGTCGGCCAACCGCGCAAAGCAATTGAACGCCGCAACGTCGCTCGCACTGTTGCCGTTTCTCGGCGCGGGCCAGACACACCTGCAAGGCGAGTTTCGCGAGGTCGTGCGAGCGGGCCTCCGCTTTCTGACCCGAAACGGAAAACCCGGCAAGGAGAATGGCCTGCCGTACATCGATTACACCAGTGGCGGCTCGATGTATGACCATGGCCTCGCTGCAATCACCCTGTGTGAAGCGTACGCGATGACGGGAGACCCCGATTTGGCGGGCCCGGCTCAAGCATCACTGAACTTTATTGCATTGGCCCAATGTCGCGACGGCGGCTGGCGATACCGCAAACGCGATTCAACGGGCGGCGACACATCGGTCGTGGGCTGGCAAGTCATGGCACTGAAAAGCGGACACATGGGTCACCTAATGATTCCGCCTAACGTGATTCAGGGCTCCACGCTGTACCTCGACAAAGTCTCCAGTGACGGCGGTTCGATCTACGGCTACAACAAACCCTCCACAACGCCCCGCCCGTCAACGACCGCAGTCGGTCTGCTTTGTCGAATGTACACCGGCTGGGACAAGACCCATCCCGGGATCCAAAAGGGTGTCAAACACCTTGCAAAGATCGGCGTCAAAAAACCCGACCTTTATTACAACTACTACGCCGCGCAGGTACTTCGCCATCACGGCGGTCCCGAGTGGGACAAGTTCAACGTCGAACTACGCGATTGGCTCGTTGAAACGCAGGACCAGAAAGGCGGTGCCAAAGGGAGCTGGTACTTTGACGGATCACCGCACATGTCGGACTCTGGACGCCTCTGTTTGACGTCCTTTGCAACGATGATCCTCGAAGTCTACTACCGCCACATGCCGCTCTACGCGGAAGCCGCAGCCGAAGAAGATTTCCCACTCTGAGCCGGTGAAGGCGGATCCTTGATCGACCCGGCCCCATCGGCCACTCCCGGATGTGCGGGGGTATGATCCCGGACGAGCTGGCATGCGCCCTGCCAGTCGGCTTCTGTTGCAAATTGCTCACGCCCAATCAGGCAACCACAGAAATCGCTCGCATTGGGATAGAGCACGATCATCTGATCCGTGATTTCATGGTGGTCAAATGCCTGCCAAAGTAATTGTGACTGGCCGGCAGTCGTCATGGAGTGGTAGCCCATCTCGTCGAACCAACCACGGCTGTTCCACATCACGTTGCCGGTGTCCTCCTTGGTTCGCCGCGCGGAAAGCCAACGCTTGAGGCGCGCAAAAACAACCAACATCACAAACGTGCCCAGGATCCACAGCCCGATCAAGAGATCGAAGCCGAACAGGGAACAGATTGACAACGCCACTGCGAGACCACTGATCGACAGTATGGAAAGCGTCCCCCGGACGATCCGTCTCGATCGGCGATCAAAGTAGCTCCCTTTGGTCACTTCATGCCTGAGCGGACCGTCAAACCCGATTGCATTCGGCCCGCGTTCGAATCGAAAGGCATCCGTAGGTTGCTCCCGTCGTCGCTCATCAGGCGCGACAGGTGTCTTCGGTGGATAAAGCTGATAGAGGTCTTCAGCGATCGTTTGTGCCGCCATCGGATCGGGGAAGAAGTCAAATGGTAACGTGGTCCACATCACCGATTCCGACCCAAAATTCAGCACCATCAATTCGTTGTTGTATGCCGTTGAATAGAGCGAGTTCATCTCACTGTAGCTGGTGATCCCCCTTGATTTGGAATGCAAACAAAGCGTCTCCCCATCGAGCCAACCACGGATCGAACCGATGAGAAGTTGATTGTCAGGGATCAACGATCCGATAATCCATCGGTTGCGAAGCATCACCGCGCCGGCGGCCAGGATCAGCGTGCACATGAAGGCGAGGACTCGGACCTGCTCGCCCGTCGAATTGGCGTTCGCAAACACCCACCAAAGACACCCGAGTACGGCCAGTGTGCAAATGACGGTCAACGTGCGATGACTACTCCAAACATCGCCACGAAACTTGGTCCGACGCATCGCATCTCGGTAGTGTCGACGCGTGAGTTCCCCTTCAAACTCATACCGTTCGCTAATCAATTGCGACGGACGAGGCCTGGCGACTTCGCCCTCGATCGCGCTCTCCAAAGGAGCCTGGTACGGGTTGTATTCACCAGTCATTTGTGTCCTCTATGATGAGTTCAGGCACCGCCCAAAGATTCTAACCGTCCCAACGTCCCCGGCCGACCGAGATGCATCGCAATTTCAGCCAACCAAATCGTCGAACCGCCCTAGCCGCCGCAACGTCGCTTTCGCTCACCGCGTCGATCGCCCCGGCGGCATCCACGGTTTCCCAAGCCGATACTCAGTGGTGGCGGTGGCGGGGTCCGACCGGAGCCAATCATGCCGCACCCGGAGCCTCAGGGCCGGCCCGCATCGATCGCTCCAGTGCTGCTTGGGCGGTCAAGATTCCGGGACGTGGTCACAGTTCGCCGATTGTCGTCGGCGACTCGATCTACCTGACGACCGCTGACACACGTGCCGGGACTCAATCCGTTCTCTCGTTCAGCCGAGAGGGCAAAGCGGACTGGATTCAACGAGTCCATCAAGGAGGACTTCCAACGGAGAACCACCCCAAGAACACCGAGGCCAGTTCGACGCTCGCATTCGATGGAGAAGCGCTCTTCGGCTCGTTCTATAACTCGGGCGCGATCGTTCTGACCAAAATTTCGACCGACGGCAAAGTGCTGTGGCAAAAGAACGTCGGCGGATATGAACCGAGACAATACAAGTACGGCTACGCCGCATCGCCATTGCTCTATGGCAACACGGTGATCGTTGTCGGCGATTTTGATGGCCCCGGCTTTCTCGCCGCGCTCGATCGTCAAACGGGCGAAACTGTTTGGAAAATCCGACGACCGGGTCGTCTGAGCTTTTCATCACCGATTGTCACCACGATCGCGGGCCGAGAACAACTTCTGCTCAGTGGCGCCGACATGGTTGCGTCCTACGATCCCAACAATGGTGCCCTGCTCTGGAAGGCCGACGGCGCAACGACCATGGCGACATGTGGCACGATGGTGTGGGATGAAAACCGTGTCTACGCAAGCGGCGGCTATCCGAAGGCTGAAACCGTATGCATCGCGGCCGACGGCAGCGGCAAGGTCCTTTGGTCCAATAGCACCAAGTGCTATGAACAATCAATGCTTGCTCACGATGGTTACATCTACGCTGTAGCCGACAACGCGATTGCATTCTGCTGGCGTGCATCAGACGGTAAGACCATGTGGCGCCAACGTCTGGGTGGGAGGTACAGCAGTTCGCCGCTGCTGGTGGGTGACAAGATCTACGTCTTCAACGAGTCTGGAGTCGGGTTCGTTTTCGCGGCCAACCCGCGAGGCTTCGAAGGCATCACTCAAGCAAAAGTCGCGGACGAAGTCTTCGCCAGTCCCGTGGTGGTCGACGACACGATGTACCTTCGCGTGGCCGACAATCAGGGGCAGCGGCAAGAAAGCTTGCTCGCTTTCCGTTAGCCTTTGCTTTGCTGAGAGTCCAAGCCGAGAGCCACTAACCGACTTCGACCGAACGCTTGATTCGTGAGCCGGTTTGACTGCCGAGGCGATCGGCGGCTTGGGAAATGACCTTCATGCCCGCCTGAATAACCTTGCTGCGCCACGTGGGCGATTGCGGACAAAAACATTCCAGCAGCTCTTCTTTGGCCACCCGGTAGGGCTTTGAATCGGGATCGCCATAGAGATGTGCCCGATTCTCGGCGCGAATCGCAGCCAGAACTCGAATCACGTTGTAGGTTCCGAACTCGAGGCCGATCGCGCGGAAATCGCGGTCGGCGAACCGATGCTGCATCCAATCGGTAAACAGTCCCGACGCGTTGTACGCGGTCCCTTCGGGCTCGAACAGCGTCTCGACGGCGTCTTCATCGAACGTATTGGTGTACCAGGTGAAGTTGGATGAGTCCGGCTGATCATTCACCAAAATCTTGTAGCCGCCAAACTTGCCGAGCCCGCTATGGATGTCGACGAGCAAGCCACGCTGCGCAACACCCATCCATCGATCACAGTACTCATTGACAATTTCCATGGACGCGGTCGGTTCGCTACCGCCAAAAAACAGTCCGCTCGGATATTCGTATTGACCTTGCGCCACGGCTTGCTTGAGCGCGCCGAGTCCATACCGCCAGATCAGCCAAAGGCACTTTGCGGTAAAGAACTCGCGACTCGGCGGTGTGGTCGGATTGAGAAAGGAGTTGAAGACGTGATACGCCTCGGCCGCACCACGATACATTTCACCTCCGGCTAGAAAATTTCGATTCAGGTCCACACCGTCTTCGTTGAATCGCCGCAACTCTGCGAAGCCATACGGATTGAGACCATGAACGAGTACGTAGCGCACCGACAGACGCTGCTCGGCACGCAATTGGTCGAGCAACGCTAACTGAATCGCTGACCCGAGAAAGCCCTCGACTCCGTGAACACCCGACGTCACGATCATCACCGGAGCAGTTTCAGGTCCCACCGTCGCGACGTCCATCGTCAGAGCATCGTTGTCGCGTGCCGCGACGGGATAGCTGACGAGTTCGGCGTCCGACAAGCGCGCCGACTCGCGAAAACGCCGTCGCGCCGTGTCGTAGTCGGAAGAGAAATAGGATTCGTCCATCGGAAAGCATCCGCGCGTAGTGGGGTATCGCTTTCGTCAGCGATCGGGTGGCGTTCCCTGAAGGCAAATGAGACGTTTCGGCCGACCTCACAAACTCCCGGTATCGATTCGCGCGGACGGACGATGGTTTTGAGTTGAATCGGTTATGCGGATCGCGTTCTCGCACCCTCCGTTTTACCGCACTCCCATTGGTGTGATCGACTCTCAAAGGCTTCGAGGGCGAATTGCCGACAATCCGGCTATGATGTCGCGATCCCCCCAACCACCCTCCATCGCGATCTGTCATGCGTCTAAATCAAGTGCTGGCCCTCCTCTTCTTGGCATTCGGGTCAACGGCGACGGCCAAGCAGCGCCCCAATATTCTTTGGTTGTTCGCGGAAGACACGTCTCCTTGGATGGGCTGTTACGGAGACGAAGTCAATCTCGGACACACTCCCAACATTGATGCATTGGCCTCGCGCGGCGTCCGGTTCTCGAGAGCGTACGTTCCCGCCCCGGTCTGTTCGGCATGCCGCTCGGCATTGATGGGCGGCCAGAGCCAAATCCGATTCAACGCACACGAGCACCGGTCGAGTCGAGGTCCCGCCAAGCTTTACCTGCCTAAGGGAATGAAGCTGTTACCAGAGCTTGTGAAAGAGAGCGGCTACTTCACCTTCAATCTCGGCAAGGACGACTACAACTTTGTCTGGGATCAATCCGCGACCTACTCGTTGCAAAAAAAGAATCGCGCGAGCATCCCCTGGGATCAGCTTAAATCAAACCAACCCTTCTTTGGACAAATTCAAACAGCGGGCGGCAAGAACAACACGAACAAGTTTCCGAAAGACCGTAAGACCGATCCCGCAGAAGTCACGGTTCCACCCGACTACCCGCAGAATCAACTGTACCGAGAGGTCGTGGCGCAGCACTACGACGCGATTCGAAAAGACGATGACTTTATCGGAAACGTCCTCGCCGGACTAAAGGAAGCGGGACTCGATGACAACACGATCATCGTGTACTTCTCTGATCATGGTGCCAACAATCTCGTCCGTCACAAGCAAATGCCGACCGAGGGAGGACTTCATGTGCCGTTCGTCATCGCGGGCCCATCACCTTGGGTGCCTTCACCTTCGGTTCGTGATGATCTCGTCAATCTCCTCGATCTCTCCACCCAGACATTGAAATGGGCGGGCGTGGAAAAGCCCGAGTGGTATGAAGGCCAAGCGCTCTTCGACGAAGTCGTTGTCCCTCGTGAGTTTGTCGCGGCAGCGAAAGATCGGTTGGATCACACCATCGATCGTGTTCGCACGATCCGCACGCATCGTTTCCGGTACACCCGCAACTACAAGACGGATCGTATTTTCCTGCAACCTCAGTACCGGGACAATCGCGACTTCGTCAAGAACCTGCACGCCTTATACGCGAGCGGGAAGCTCTCAGCCAAGTTGACGGAGATCTACTTTGGTGAGCGCCCGGCGGAAGAGTTCTATGACGTCATCGCGGACCCGAGCCAAATCAATAATCTGATTCACGATCCCGACTATGCCGAGCAAATTGATCGGCACCGAACGCTACTCGATCAATGGCTGGCCAAGGGCGATAGCGGTATCGGTGAAGAATCCGATGAAGAACTCAAGTACCAAGGTCAGGATCACAAATGGGGACGCGCCGTAAACCCCGAATACGAAGTCGTGCGAACCGACAGCGACGGTGACGGTCTCTCGGACGATTGGGAGCGCATCAACGGACGCGATGCGAAAGATGGTCGGCTGCAATTCTTGTTCGACAACGGCGGCTGGCAAACCGAAGGCTGGAAAGGAAACGACCCGGCGATGGGTAACATCACGGGTCGACTGGGGTTCCTCGACTTTGAGCTACCCGGTGGCGAGGCCGCCATTCACCGTGACGGGCTGCGGCTAAATGCCACCGACAACCGCGGTCAACTCATTCTCAAGCTCAAATGCCCTGCCGGCGTCCGCGTCTCGCTCACCTGTGGCGAAGAACCCACTCAAACGAAAATGAGTGACAAAGACGGCGCTCAAGCGATCGCATTTGACACGAACACATGGAATAAACCGATCACCGAACTCACGCTCGGATTCGAGGGTGACCAAGGCACCGTGGTTGAAATCGACTCGATCGTGATCGAGTAGCGGATCGCCCCGCGGTTTAACGCAATCAGAACGCATCCGGGAGAGCCAGCGATGTTAACGGCTCTCAGAGTGCCCGGATGCTAGTTGGTTTTCCCCTTCGCAACCATCTTGCCCCACGAATCACGTAACGGCACGATGCGATTGAAGACGAGTTTGGCGTCGCTGCTGTCACGATCGACCACGTAATAGCCCAAGCGCTCGAATTGGAATCGATCCTCGACTTTTGCGTTACCGATCTCTTGTTCGGCAAACGCTTCGACAACCGATAACGAATCGGGATTGAGGTGATCGAGGAACGTTTGACCTTCCCCCGTCGCGTTGGGGTTTTCGACGGCAAAAAGACGGTCATAGTTTCGCACTTCGACGGGAACGGCATGGTCTGCACTCACCCAGTGGATCGTGCCCTTTACCTTGCGGCCTGAATTGTCCTGGCCGCTTTTTGTTTCCGGGTCGTAGGTACAAAGGATTTCGGTGATGTTTCCTTCAGCGTCTTTGACGACGTCGTGACAATCGATGATGTAACCACTTCGCAATCGAACCGCCCCGCCTTTCTTTAATCGAAAGAACTTGCGTGGTGCTTCTTCTTTAAAGTCATCGCTGCCGATGTAAAGCGAACCGGAGAATGGAACGGAACGTGTGCCCGCCGATTCGTCTTCCGGATTATTCGTCGCCTCCATCATTTCCACTTGGCCTTCGGGCCAGTTGGTGATCGTCAACTTGATCGGGTCAAACACGACCATTCTTCGCTCAGCGACGCGGTTGAGGTGGTCACGAACGGAGTTCTCCAGGCGCACCACATCGATCGTGCTGTTGAACTTTGCGACACCGACATCGGTCGCGAAATTGCGAACGGACTCGGGTGTGTAACCGCGACGACGCAACCCGCTGATCGTCGGCATCCGGGGATCGTCCCAACCGCTGACGTGCCCCTCTTTGACGAGTTGCAGCAGTTTTCGCTTGCTCATCACGGTGTAGGTGATGTTCAACCGAGCGAACTCGATCTGCCGCGGATGGTGAATGGCAAGCGATTCACAGTACCAATCGTAGAGTGGTCGATGATGCTCGAACTCAAGCGTGCAAATTGAGAACGTGATACCCTCGATGGAGTCACTCTGCCCGTGCGCCCAATCGTACATCGGGTAGATGCACCACTTGTCTCCGGTTCGATGGTGGTGGGCACGCATGATGCGATACATCACCGGATCACGGAGATTCATGTTGGGCGACGCCATATCGATCTTGGCACGGAGGGTCCGGCTGCCATCGGGAAACTCACCGGCTTTCATTCGCCGGAAGAGATCCAAATTTTCCTCAGAATCCCGATCACGGAACGGACTGTCTTTGCCAGGCTCGGTCAGTGTGCCGCGGTACTCGCGTGTTTGCTCGGCGTTGAGATCGCAGACATACGCCTTACCCTCCGTGATCAGCTTTTCAGCCCAGTCGTACAACTGGTCAAAGTAATCGCTGGCGTAATGCAGCTCGTCCCACTGAAATCCCAGCCAACGAACGTCATCCTGGATCGACTCGACGTACTCGGTCTCTTCTTTCGAGGGGTTGGTGTCGTCGAATCGCAGATTGCAGGTGCCGCTGTAGGCTTTCGCCAATCCGAAATTCACGCAAATACTCTTTGCGTGCCCGATGTGCAGATAGCCGTTCGGCTCGGGCGGAAAACGCGTGGCAACCCGACTCGCCTTACCGACTTGGAGGTCCCCGTCGATCGCCTGCTCGATGAAATGCTTGGTTGACTTGGGCGATTCGGGGTCTGAGCCGGCGGCGGGCGTATCACTCATTTGGAGTCCGTTTCCGTTTCGTCTAGTGAGCGCACAAAGTTGATCAGGTGCCAAATGTCGTCTTTCTCGTAGTCACCCGCAACATGAGTTGCCTTGGGCATCGGTGAACCCTCGATCCCCTGCGAAATTCGTCGGTAGAGGTCTTCGGGTGTCTCACCGCCCCGGAAAATGCCTTCGGTAAAATTGCGGGGAAGTGCGTTGCGGGGCGGTAGTGCACCGCGTGCCATCAGCGGGATCAACGAATCCGTGTCTTCCGGCTTCAATCCGATCCGCAACGTCCAATCCTTCGTCCAGTCGTCGTAGTCATTGGTTTGTCCGTCACCGAGGCCCTTCTCGCCGTGACATTTGCCGCAAGACGCGACCTTACCGGTGAAAACCTCTTTTCCTCGAGCGACCGATTTGGCAAGAGCTTCCGCCTGGTCGCCTTGGCTGAGCTCCACATAGTGTGCCTTCGAGGTAGACACAGGAATCTCGGCGGGAGGTTCGGGGACTTCGACGACATCGTCCTCCGCTTCGAACCAGGCGTCGGCGATTTCGGCGAGCAGTTCGCTCGCATACTCCATCGACTCGTCGTAGAGTTCGAGTTGTTCCACCATCTTGTCCGCCCGTTCGCCTTCGGGCCCACCGGCGCCCTGCCATTCATCGATAAAGGTTTCGACGGAGCCACGCCCTTCGTCTTGGAGCAGTTGACCGAACTCACGCTCGACGATCCGGTCGACTTCGAGATCGAGCTCAAAGACGGCATCGTCGATCAGCATTCGCTCGAGTTGTCCCCGAAGCGAAAGGTAAATTACGTAGTCGGTCAGCGCATCGATATCGTCGTCGGTCAGTTCCGGGATCTTTACCATCGTCGTTCCGGGAATGCCGTGACGGATCGTTCGCGCGATGTCATCGCGCGTCGGCTTTGCTCCTCGTCGGGTCGACTTGAATTTGAAGATTCCCAATCGATAATCGCGCGGATATGGATTGGACACCGCGGCGTTTACACCACGTCCGTTGCCCGTGTCGCCGTGACAGGACGCGCAGTGCTTTCGATACAGACCCGATCCTTCCGCGACCGGGCCCGCAGCCCGCTTGAGTTTCTCGAGCGAGATCAAGCCTTGATAGTCGTCTTCTTCGAACAGAGCGGGTAGCGATGGTTCATCGGGTGTACCGAACTCCTTTTCGACCACCCAAAACGCATCCGCCAGCGCCTGATCCATAGGGATCTCTTCCTTCATCTGGTACTTCATCGCGTGTACCAGATTGGGCTCGAATTGGACGTCGTAGACGACCGGCTCGCGACTGCACCCGCAAAGGACGACCGCCACAAGGATCATTGGACTGATTGGTCGGAGAGCACTCGGTCGCACAGTTGAACTCATTGTTTTGCCTTTGCGAGCGTTCGATCGATTCGCTGACACACCTTGTCTTTACCGAGAATGGCGAGCGTGTCAAACATTCCGAAGCCGGCCGCCGAACCCGTGACCGCAACGCGAACAGCGTGAATGATTTGACCGATCTTAATTTCGGCCGTTTCGCAATAACCTTTCAGCAGAGACTCGGCGGCTGTCGCGTCGAAAGACTCCACCTGCTCGACGACCTGACGGAAACCGGTCAAAAGGTCGCAGGCGTTCTCGGGTTTGGCGATCCGCTTTACGAAAGCCTTCTCGTCGTACTGAAACTCATCACTGAAAAAGTAGTCAAAATCGATGATATCGCCAGCCACTTTCAGCCGATCTCCCGCGGCGGCGACGACCGAGGCCAACACCGGATCGTCACCGGATTCGACCAATCCGGCCGCAACCGCGAACGGAGCCGTTGCGGCGAGGCGGTCGGCATCGGACAGCGACGCAAAATGATCTCCCTGAAAAGCGAGCAGCTTTTGTGGGTCAAACGATGCGGGCGAATTGTTGACCCGCTCGAGTGAGAACGCCTCGACCATCTCGGCAACGGTGAACTTTTCTCGCTCGCCATCGAGAGACCACCCAAGCAACACCAAATAGTTGAGGAGTGCCTCGGGCGAGAATCCGATCTCCCGATAAAAGTCCACGATCACCGGATTGAACGTGTCATCGGTAGCCTGCATGTCACAACGGTCGGCGATCCGTTGGCCGCGGGCGAGCAAGTCCGCAAAGTCTTTGTTCTTGAGATACTTCGACAACTTGCGTTTGCTGAGTTTTTGAGTGCCACCCGGCTCGGCCACGTAAGGCAAGTGTGCGAACACGGGGCATTGGTAACCGAGCGACTCGAGAATGAAGATTTGTCGCGGCGTGTTGGATAAATGCTCTTCGGCACGCACAACATGTGTGATGCCCAAGTCATGGTCATCGATCGCGCTGGCGAGGTGATAGAGCGGGGTTCCGTCGGTGCGTGCAATCACATGATCCTGCTCGGTCTCCCAAGCAAAGCGGACGGTTCCTCGAACCAAGTCTTCGATGACGCACTCGCCTTCACGTGGCATCTTCAGCCGTATTGTGGCTTGTCGTCCTTCGGCTTCGTATGCTTTCGCCGCCGCGTCATCTTCGGCCATCCAGCGCCGATCATAGAAATAGCGCTCGCCCCGTTTCTCGGCGGCTTCGCGCTCCGCTTTCAGTTCTTCGGGCAATGCGTAGTCACGATACGCGTGACCGCTCTCGAGCAGCATCGCGATCGCGGACTGATGGGACTCGATTCGCTGCGATTGATAGTACGGTTCGTGGGGTCCACCGACCTCAGGACCCTCATCCCAATCCATTCCCAACCAGCGGAACCCATCCAGGATCGGCTGCAAGGCTGCGCTGACGTTTCGACCGGCATCGGTATCGTCGATGCGGAGGATGAATTGGCCACCTGACTTCTTGGTGAGCAGCCAATTGAATAGCGCCGTGCGAACACCGCCGATGTGGAGATAGCCGGTCGGACTGGGTGCAAAGCGGGTTCGGATCATTGCATCGTGGGGAGCGAGTTTGGTGGTCGTCACGCAACTCGGAAGCGTAAAGTCTGCTCCGAAAAGCGCCTAGGGATTACCGGATGGAAGGACATCCCTGCGAGTGCTTCGTTCCGATTCAGTTTTCGGGTTGACGCACCGAAGGGCTTGCGCCACTACCGCTAAAACGGTTAGCGGAACGGCGCGAGCCGTCCGGTATCACCGTCATGGTCAATTTCGCCAGGGCACGTCTTCCAGGGCACCGTCTCCGGAATACCGTCTCCGGAATACCGTCTCCGGAATACGGTCTCCATGCCGCAGAGATTCGCATCAGGGACCGCGATGCTTCTAAGCCTCCACTCTCGTTCGCTGGATGCCCTCACAGAGAGGCGACACTGGAAATCGGTTCGCCAACCATTCCCGCTTGCCCGACACTTGCCGCTCACGCGGCGTGTCCGCCACGTCGAAGCTTTTTGCGAAGGCGACGACGTTCGGACTTGCTCATGGAATCCCAATCAATGTCGTCCGGGTCCAGTTCTTCGTTCGCGGAGGCTGCCGACGTCGCGGACTCGGCGGTTCTGGTCGCCGTCCGATTGGCACTGCCCGAGTCGGGTGATGCGTCCGCTTCAGTCTCCTGGACCGGTGCTGCATCCTTGCGACGCAGAAACCCTCCCAAACCACGTTTCGGCTTCGCGGTGGGTTCGGTCTCGCCTTCGGTCACAGACTCTTCTTCGGGGGCCTCTTTGGGACGCAATCGCATCGAGAACAGGCCTCTCTTCTTCGGCTTGTCCGGTTCTGCTTCGGCCGATGCTGGAACCTCCGGCTCCGCGTCGCCTTGGTCTTCGGTTACCTGCGGTTTGCGTCGACCGAACCAACCACGTTTGGTCTTTGGTGTCTCCTCGTCGGCCTGTTCCGCTTGCGGCTGTGGCGACGTCGCTTTGGTTGGTTTCGGTTGTGTTTGAGTCTCAGTTTTTGCGGACGGCTCCTGCTTGGCGACCGATGGTTTGGCTCGGGTCGTTCGACTGCGGCGCCGAGTCGGCGCCGTCTCATCCTCGCGGATCACGGCGACCGCGTTGGGGCGCGCGAATTCGACTTCCTCCAACTCCGCGATCGGCTCATCGTCTCGCGCAAATGTTTGCGTCGCCCAGTCTCGAATCCGCTGACGAAGCGGTGCCGCGTCGTCGATGTTGCGCGCCTGCCTGTAAAGCAAACGCAGGTAGCTGGTGGATGCGATCAGGAAAGCGGAGAAGCCCAACAGCGGCGCGGCTATCACCAACGTGCTCTTGAACGCATTGTCGATGGCGACGAGGTTCCAGACGGCGGCTTCCGCGTAACCGATCAGCGCAGCCCCCGCGAGCAGCGGAACCAATGCGGCGCGACAACGATAGACCTCGGCAACCAAACGCATGGTCAAAATGATTCCGGCGACGTCGACCAGAATCCGCAACCATCTTTCCCCTGAGAGTGCCGCTCGATCTCCCACGACGAGATCGACGAGTGCACCAAACCAAGAGAGCAACCCGACAGTGGAGCTGATGCCGATAACAAACATCACGCACATCGTCAGTCGCCACAATCGGTAGTGGCCGCGGTAGTCGTCGCTGCGATGTCGGCGGAGTTGATAGATCAATAAAGACGTAGCCGTCGACAACAACAGAACCGCGGATAGCCACCAGGATGCGAAACTATCACGAAAGTCGATTCGAAACGGCCGCGCGAGGGCTTCGCGATAAGCCAGTGTCGGCCAAGTGATGGCCAAGTAGTGCAGTGCGGTTAGGACCAGCGGGACGGTCACAAGCGTCGCCACGACCATCGTGAGCGAAAACGTGGAAACCGGCACGAGTGAAAACCAACGACCACGTAACGGTTGGCGAACACGTGAACCAAATACTTTCGCCGGTTGTCGCGCGGCGCGAAGCGACTCCGCGTTCCGTCGTCGGGGTGACTGTGATGGATCCGGAGCCGTGTGCGTTTGATAGAGCACTCTCCGGCGGCGATCGTTGCTGCGTCGCAGCGGCGGCATGTCGACTTCCTTGCGCGAGACGGCGGCGCGTTTGGCACAACCGCTAGCAACCCAATTCCCTAGCCCTGAGACGGTACGAAATTCCGCTCTCGGCGGTCAACACGGACCGGAACGAGTTCCAAAACGCTGCTTTTATTGGACCGAGATGCCATCGACAAAAAGCAAAACCACACTAGAGCGAACTTGCCTAGCCAGCCAAGTGTCCTGGGAAGCAGCAAGTGAAGGTTTTGCGAAAGTGGAGGCCGACGGTCCGTTTCGACGTCGATTGGTCCCCCAGCTCCATGCACTTGCGTTTAAAATGATGTCGCCGCCACGGTCGCGAAGTTGGCTTTCGCTGCGTCCCGATTCGCCCGACGAACGTCACCCTTCTTCGCCCGAGCCAGCCTACTAGAGAGCAAGGATTCCGCTGCGATGAGTCAGAGTTTGCTTGACAGTCACGTCCTCATCTTGAATCGGTTTTACATGGCGATCCGAGTCGTCAATGTGCGTCGCACGTTGACGCTGCTGTATCGCGATTGTGCAGAAGTGATCAGTCACGAAGCCGGTCAGTTCATCAGCTATGACTTTGATAGCTGGTGCGAGATGAGCCAACTCAATGCGCTCGAAAAGCAGCCGGGCGATGATTTCATTCAAGCGGTCGGCTTTGAACTGCAGGTTCCGCGGATTGCGCGACTGACGCGATTCGACCGGATGCCAATGCAAACGGTGCGATTCAATCGGAAGAATCTGTTCGCCCGAGACGAGCACACCTGTCAGTACTGCGGCAAAGACTACCCGACTCACAAGCTGAGTTTGGACCACGTCGTTCCGCGGAGCCAAGGTGGTCCGACGACCTGGGAGAACATCGTCGCCTGCTGCCTGCGCTGCAATAGTCGCAAGGGCGGACGGACGCCGAAGCAGGCGGGCATGAAGCTGATGCGTCAACCATCGAAGCCGCGGTTCAACCCGCTGGTGACACACTCAGCCGACGATCCTCGCTACGACTGCTGGAAGACATTTCTGCCTGCCGCCGGGTGAGTCTCCTCGACGAGAACACCACCAACAGTCAACGAAAAAGCCTCGTCAGGTCCGACACCCGGCGAGGCTTTACTGTTGAATGGACTGTGCTTCGGCGACGGCGCTTCGGCGGGCAGTGTTTGCCAAAGCAGTGTCTGAGCAAGCAGCGACTTCGGCTCAGCTATCGGCGAGCGGCTCTTGCTTTTCAGTGATCACCTCGCCCTCTTCCGCCTTAGTGGCGTTGATCTCGATGTACTTCTGCCATTCCTCGGGCAAATTGTCTTCGTGGAAGATCGCCTCGACCGGACACTCTGGAACACAGGCCTCGCAATCGATGCATTCTTCGGGGTGGATGTAAACCATTTGGTCACCGTCGTAAAAACACTCGACGGGACAAACAACCACACAATCCGTGTATTTGCAGCCGGAACATGGCTCGGCGACGACGTGAGGCATCTCAAAACCTTTCGTGAATGGAAACCGCGTGGGCGACCTGTTGTCAAAATATATCGGCAGGGCAACGCTCTGGCTCTAGCCGAGATGCCGCCCGGTCGCATTTTCGGCTATCGGACAACGATTCAAGAAGGGGGCCGGTCCAATTATCCCAGACACGCGGCCCATCTTGCGGAACCGTCACTAGATGACCCGGGCGGACGCCGGTACGGTTTGCCAGGAAATCCGACAGAAAACATCAAGCAAAACGCAGCCCGTGTCCCAGCCAAACCCCCCAAGGTTGAGCGTCAAGCCCTCCCGTCAGTTCCCATTCCTTGCTCGGCATCCATGGGTACACGCCCACGCACTGAAAGACGACGGGGCGAGTTTGAGCTGTGGAGAAATTGTCGACCTCGTCGATTCCGAGGACCGATTTCTTGGCCGAGGACTCGTCAATCCGGCCAGCAGACTTCGGGTCCGGCTCTACAGTTTTCAGGAAGACGTTGGAATCGACGACGAGTTTTTCTGCCGACGAATCGACGCAGCCATTGCTCGACGACGGCTGGGAGATTTACCAACGGACCTCGCACATCGGGCAGAGAGACTCATTTTCAGCGAATCGGACCTGCTGAGTGGTCTCATCGTTGACCGATACGCCGACTGCTTAGGTGTACAGTTCACTGCGGGAGCACTGCTTCGTTGGCGAGAACCGATTCTCGAGCATCTTCGTCGTGTCGTCGGTGCTCGCGAAGTGGTCGTCCGAATCGATGCCAAGACGGCCAAACACGAAGGCATCCACGAGAACGTGGGCGAGCACTCGGCCTCCGAAAATCCGCTGGAACCGATCGAATATCGGCAAAACGGACTCGACCTCCGCGTGGACCTGCAGGGGGGTCAAAAGACCGGCGGCTACCTCGATCAACGCTGTAACCATGCTGCGGCGGCGGCTTATTGCGTCGGAAAACGCGTTCTGGATGTGTGTTGCTATACCGGCGGATTCGGCTTGGCAGCCGCAAAATCAGGGGCTGATTCGATTACAGCGATCGATTCGAGCGCCAACGCCATCGAGGGGGCGCGAGCCTCTGCGGAGCGGAACGGTTTGACCGACCGGATGACATTTGTCCAAGAAGACTGCTTCGACGGACTCAATCGATTGCGGGAATCGGGTGAGAAATTCGACGTCGTGATTCTCGATCCGCCGCGATTCGCGGGTTCACGACACCAAATCGACCAGGCTCTCCGAGCCTACCGACGGTTGAATTCGCTCGCGGTCGATCTGCTTCCCGTGGGTGGCGTTTTGGTGACATGCAGCTGCAGCGGGCGTGTTTCCCGAAGCGATTTTTTGAACATGTTGGTGGAAGTCGGCAGACGTTGCGGGCGAGATCTGATCGTTCTTGAGAACCGCGGGCCTGCCCCGGACCATCCGCTGGCGGTGAGCTGCCCTGAAAGTGATTACTTAAAGTGCGTGATTGCGCAAATCAGTTGAGCCCGTCATCCGGTCCCGACTGTGAGCCCGAGACCGCGGAAAACCGCAAGACTTAGCGGTACTAAGCAGATATAGTTAGGAACACTCGTTGTTTACCGTTCACTCTTTCGACTATCGGAGGCAGCCCATGTCGGGCGGCGTGACCCTAAAAGTCCTCCACGGAGCGGACCGGGGAAAGGTCTTTGCAGACCTCTCGCCACCGTTCACCGTGGGTCGCGAGGAAGTCAACGACATCCAGTTGAACGATGAACGAGTCAGTCGTTGCCACTTCAAGATCCAGCGCGATAACGACCGCTTGGTCCTGACAGACCTCGACAGCACCAACGGCACCAAGGTCAACGGCGTCGAATACCCGCTCAAGATTCTCCGCAGCGGCGACCTGATCTCCGTCGGACGCAGTTTGATGCTGGTCGGTTCCGAGGAAGAGATCGCGGCTCGCTTGGCGGCCCTCGGCGATAATCCAACCATGTCGCGAGACATGTCGTCCTCCGAGAGTTCGGTCGCACTGCAGCTCGATGAACGCTCACCGTTCCAATCCGAGATGCAGTCCGTCCAAGAGGTGCCGCAGATCCCGGACAACCTCAGCCCCGGACAAAAAGCGCAGCTCTGCGAGATCCTGGACTTCCTACAACATCGACTGGGCAAACTCGTCGATACCGCGAAGATCGATGAAGCGGCTCAGACGGCGACTCTCAAACTGACTTCGTGGCAACGTCTACTCGACGTGCAGATGCGACTCAGCCAAATGCATCGCACCGTCGCTGATCCCGACTGGGACAAGTAACTCGGCCTCAGCGGCTTCATCGCGGCACTCGGCCGTCACTGGTCGCCCATATCCGCTTCCGCACGAAAGACAGTTTCGTCGAGCGCATTCTCCCACTTCGCCACCGTGCAAGCGACCGCCAAGTCACCGGTGACATTGGTCATCGTTCGCATCATGTCCAAGATGCGATCGAACGGGAAAATGAACGCGATCACCATCACCGATTGTTCAGGTGTTGCACCCACCACTTCGATCACGGTCGCCGCGAGCAACAAACCGGCCGATGGAATGCCCGCCGCTCCGATGGAAACGAGCGTCGCTAACAACGCCACCATGACGTACTTGTCGAGTGTCACCGGCAATCCGCACGCTTGAGCCGCGAACAACGCGACGAGACCGAGGTAGATCGCCGTGCCATCCATGTTGATGGTCGCACCCAACGGCAACACGGATCCAGCGATCGATTTTTCGACGCCCAATTTGCTTTCGGCACACGAAATGGACATTGGCAGCGTTGCACTCGAAGACGCCGTCGAGAACGCGATCCCTTGAGCATCGGCGACACCCGAGAAAAATGGCCTTAGCGGAAGCTTCATCAAACCGCGAACGAGCATCAATCCGTAGACGAGCACGATTTGCAGGAAACAGCTTCCGTAGAGTGCCACCGTCAACAACAACAATCCGGACAGCACGCCGAGACCTTTGGTGCAGATCACCCAGGCGATCAACGCCGCGACGCCGAACGGAGACAACTCCATGATGAACGTTGTCAGCCGCATCATGACTTCGGCCGCCGAATCAAACAGTGCCTTTACCGAAGCGGCTGCTTCTCCCGCGAGCAGAATTCCGACGCCGATCATCATGGCAAAGAAAATCGTCGGGAGAATATCGCCGGACGCGAGCGCAGCCAGAGGATTGTCGGGAATGATCGCGAGCAAACGGTCGACAAGCTTCTTGCTTTGACCTGCAACCAGTTTCTCTTCGACGACTTCCGCCGCATCGCCTGTGGCCGATTCGTAGTCGACCCCCACACCCGGACGAAGAATCGTGCCCGCGATCAAACCGAGCGTCACGGCGAAAAGTGTCGTGAGAAAATAGAGCGAGAGTGTCCGCATTCCCAGCGAACCGAGACGCTTCGGATCCCCCAGCGCCGCAACGCCCGAGACGAGCGTGGTCACGACCAGCGGAATGATCAGCATTTTGATCAAACGAACGAACGCCTGCCCGAACGGATAAATCCAGTACTGGCCGATGTATTGGGCGCCCGAGACTTTGCCGCCCTCCACCTTGGGGTCGTCAAATTCCGGTAGCGGGATCGCGTATCGAAGCAAACCACCGACCAGCGCTCCGATCGCGAGGCCGATGAAGACACGTTTCCACAGCGCGATCGATTGCCAGGACTGAATCATGGAGCGATGATCTTGGAGTAACTTGGTTTCAGGCTTTGTACCCGCTCACGCCGCGACGGCAAGCCACCGCAACAGCTCAGCCATTCTTGCCGATACGCCAACAGGACGAAACGATGTCGAAGTCACCGCTCGCTTCCATGAGAATACTCGTCGCAGCCGCCTGTTGTGTGCTGGCACTTCAGCACCCAGTCACCGCCCAGGAAAATCGGACATGGGCGATTGCCCTGCACGGAGGTGCGGGAAGCATCGCAAGAGACATCCCGAAGGAACGCATCTCCGAGTATCGCGTTGCCCTCAACGAGGCACTGGAGGCGGGAACGGAAGTCTTGAAAGCGGGCGGCAGTTCGCTCGACGCCGTCCAAGCCACCGTGATGAAGCTCGAAGACAACCCGCTCTTCAATGCAGGACGTGGCGCCGTTTTTGACGCCGGCGGACGTCACCAGATGGATGCTTCGATCATGGATGGCCACAAGCTCCGCGGCGGAGGAATCTCGATGGTCACGGAACTGAAAAACCCGATCACCGCCGCTCGTTTGGTGATGGAAAAGACGGATCACGTCCTGCTCGCGGGACAGGAGGCGGAAACGTTTGCGAAACAGAACGGTTGCGAGACCGTTGATCCGCGCTACTTCTTTACCCGACGCCGCTGGGATCAATTGGTTCGAAAACTGAAGGCCACTGATCGCCCCGCCCCGAAACAACCCGCCTATGGCTTTCCACCCGGAACCGACTCCGAAACCGATCACACGCCACCGGCCGAGATCGGAGACACCGTTGGTTGTGTCGCACTCGATATCAACGGTCACCTCGCAGCGGCAACAAGCACGGGCGGACTGACCGGCAAAATGCTCGGTCGTATCGGGGACTCACCGATCCTGGGAGCCGGTTCTTATGCCGACGACCGCAGCGTCGCCGTCAGCGGAACGGGACGCGGGGAAGAGTTCATCCGGCACTCGATCGCTGCGCGCGTCGGATGGCTCGTGGCGGACAAAGGCTACAGTCTCGATAACGCCGGCAAACACTGCTTGACCAATGTGCTGAGCACCGGCCAAGGAGGCCTGATCGCGGTTGACGGGCAAGGCAACGTCTTCCTCGGCACCAACACCGGTTCGATGACACGTGCCTGGGCCAAGTCGGACGGCACGCGGGGCATCGGAATTTGGGACGAGCCACTCTCGAACGACTAGCGTCGTCACAGCGAACCCTCAATCATTCGTCCCGAGCGGTAAGACCCGGTCCGGGCGATGTCTGCTCGATCGGGACGCCAGGAGTCGTCGCGGCCTGAATTCGACGTTGCCAGAACTCGAGGGCTTTGCGGTGGGGCATCAACACGGCACGTTGCTCATCGGGATCATCCACATTCCCGCGCACTCGTTCCATTCGCTCCTCGAGCCAGCGAAGGAAAAACTCCGCGGAAGACTTCCCGATTCGGCGTTCGCCATCTGGACCGTCGATGTACCAGGGAGCCGTCGACGCGAAACGAAACGTGTGATCGACGTCGGCAACCGTTCGGAGCAAAAACCAACCGGGCTCGCTCACCGCCAGTTTGGCCGAATAGGAACGCCGTCCGCCTTCACAGTCGATTCGCTCGACAATGGTTCCGTTATGAATGACCTCGATGGTCGAAACGGGATCGTTCGAAACAAGCTGAATTGCCAGATCGACCTGAAGTGGAGATCGCCCGGACAGCTTGAATACCTTTCCTGCGTGCTCACCGTCTGCCGTCACCCGCAAGAGCGGTCCGTTGGTGACAAAACATCGACCCTCTGAGAGCCCCGTAAACCACGCGTCGCGCGTGAAGTTCTGGTCGCCGACATGAACGTAGACCCGGTTGTATCCCACGGGATTGGGCAACACACCCGAAGCGCTTCCGGCGGACGGGGGCAAGCGGATTCCGGTTTCCAGCAAGTGGTAGTAGATCTCCTGTGTCCAATAGCCGTTGCCCTTGAGCCCCGTGAGCCGTTTCTCATCGCGCGGGCGACCCCATGCTTCGCTCGCGAGCACTTGGTCGCGGCACATGTGGTTATTCGCGATACCGATCGAGTTCATCTGGCCCGACGCGATCCAGGTCGGAACATCCCACCAAAACGGTTTTTCAATATCAATCCAGACCTTGCTGTTCATCGCGCGAGCCTGATTCACAAATCGCATCGGCGAAGGGACCTCTTTTGACTCGGAGCGAATATCGAGCGGACGCCCGAGCCCGAAATAAAGGAGCGCCCCGCCTTCTCGTTCATCTTCGCCGCCACGCAACTCACCGATGCGATGTCCGTCGAAGGCAACGATGGGTGACGCCGCCGGGCCGAGTTCGTTGCCTCC
Source organism: Planctomycetota bacterium (assembly GCA_039821165.1). GTDB lineage: Bacteria > Planctomycetota > Planctomycetia > Pirellulales > Pirellulaceae > Stieleria. Next base: position 27,550 of record JBCBOT010000005.1, read on the forward strand.
GCCGTTCCACCACTCGATCACGGATGCGAAATCAAGGTCTTCACAGCGCATGAGTGTTTCAAGTTCATGCGCTGGTCGATGAACATGCAAATCTCCTCCGATCCATCCTTCTTCGCGCAGATTGGCGATGCGAGACAGTCCCGCTCTAACGCGACTTTCCTGATCAGCATCAACACGAAGGACGCCCGCCGCACGTGTGTATTCCGGACCGCGTTCAATCTCCCACGCAAAATCGCCCGCGTTCACCGGCACCGAAACTTGACCCGAACAAACAAAGTGATCATGCCAAGACGGGAGGCGTTCGACGCGTATCGCCTCACCTCCCTTCGTGCGAAGGTGAATTCGACAAGGTATCGGATTGCCCTCCTCGTCATTCACGTCAAAGTGAATCACGGTGTCCTCGGCGGATACCGGAAGCGCAAACATCATCGCGAGCACGGTCAAGGCGGTGCATCGACGAATCACTACCCAAGCCGATCGAAGAACCATCGTTTTCACGCAAGGACACCTGCCAAAAAGTCGCCATGAATGTGGGTCAGCCGACGCTGCAACGGTCTGGTCAAAGTCGATTTCGACCGCACCGGCAGTCGTCGACAACCATGAATTCGAAAAAAGACTCCTCGAGAGTCGAGCCAAGAAAAGACTCCAAAATGTCCTGCGATTGATGCGTGACAAGACCACAATATAAGCACGTCCTTGAGAACAAAGAGCTTCGAGTCCGCTTACACTGGGCACTGGATCGCCTGATTATTGATCATGGCGTAACTCTCTATGTGTTGCGGTGTTCAAACCGTCGCCCGAATATCCATCCAACGAACGTCACTCGGAAAAACGCGGCATCCCTATGATTCGAGCCTCCCACGGACTAGCGATCCTCGTCACGCTCATCTGTTGCCAGACGGCTTCCTCGCAGCAGATCACTGCGGAGGGTCTGACGAAGCGATTCGACACCAACAACGATGGGTTGATTCAGAAAACCGAGGCGACAAATCAGCTTCAGAAGAACTTCGACCGCATCGACACCAACAAGGACGGTGCCCTCGATGCGGAAGAGTTAAAGCGACTCGCCCAGCGGCTTCGAGGTGGAAAAAACGACTCACGCAATCCACGCAACCTCTACGTTGTTCCTGACGACGTCGAGCTCATCAAAGACATTGCATACCGCGAAGGTGACAGTGAGAAATGGGAGCTCGACCTCTTTCTTCCGAAAAACGAGAAAGCAAGCAGCCAGTCCAAACGACCGGCGATCGTCTTCATTCATGGTGGCGGTTGGCGTTCCGGTGACAAGGGCGGTGGACAATGGCGGAGCCAGCCCATTGCTTACGCACAAAAAGGCTACGTTTGCATCTCGGTCAACTATCGATTGACCGATGAGACTTCGATCACGGGTTGCATCGAGGACTGTAAGAACGCGGTTCGTTGGTTGCGCGCCCATGCTGAAAAATACAACGTCGATCCCGATCGAATCGGTGCGTACGGCAACTCCGCAGGGGCACACCTTGTTTCTGTTTTGGGACTCGCAGACGAAAAGGCAGGGCTCGAAGGCGACGGCCCCTACCAGAATCACTCGAGCGCCGTTCAAGCTGTCGTGTGCTCCGCGCCACCCACAGACCTTATCAATTGGGATGGCAAATCAGAGTTCGATCCGCGACGCGGCGAACGGCTTTTCGGCACCTCTGATCTTGAGAAAGGTCGATCACTTGCGAAGAAGTGTTCTCCGATCACCTACGTCAAGAAAGACGTGCCGTTCTTGGTGATTCACGGAACGGCCGATCGAACCGTTCCCATCTATCAAGGAGATAGCTTTGTCGAAGCACTCAAGAAAGCGGACGCCGATGTGACATATATCCGCGTCGATGGCGCCGGACATGGCGTCTTCGGCCAAGCGAGCAAGAAAACGGGGCCCGCGATGGAGGCCTTTTTCAAACGAACACTCAACGGGTCCGACGAGAACACGAGAGAGTAGCGCAAGCGACTCGTTTGTGCCGTCCTTCGAAATGATGCAATTGACGATCCAATCTGAAACCAAGCCTCTCGAGATGGAGGATATGGGCGACGGCGAATTCTGGCGAATTCATCTCGATGGAGACGAGATTGCGACGAACGCTGGACCCTTCACGGCCTCTTCTCGGGAAATCGTCCTGGAAGAATGTGGCTACTGCTACCACTGCGGTGCAGCGACGATCGCCGCCCGAAAGATCGCAAACCACACCGTGATCTGGTTTACGAATCCTGAGCACGAGCTGGAACTCGACAAGCGAAAAGAACCGATCCGGACTTTCAAGCTCACCGACTACGAAGCGGTGCTGGGCAGCAGTTCGAGGGAGCTACCGCCACTGTCGGAAAAAGAACTCCGCTACATCTTTTCGATCGAAGCGACGCCTTTGTGGGACGACTTTCTCTACACACTGCCGGAACTCACCGGCGATGACACAGGAACAAGTACCCTCGGCGTGATTGCGAAATCGGTCGTCAGCGGAGAGTTGACGCCTCATATCGCGAAGCCTTCACACTATCAGTCGGTGACGTTTGGTTTTGACATCGACCATCTACACGAAACCACGGTCGACTTCGGAATCGTCGATGATGAAATTGCGTTTCGATTCCGGCAGCGACCCGCAGTGCCGATTTGGTTGCAGCTCGAAAAACCTTGTCGAGAACTGGACGCCATCAAGAAACACCTGGACGCTCACGAAGAGCAGCTTTGAGTCAACGTGACCACACTCAGCTGAAAGGCGATTCCGCGCGGTCTGCAGCCCAAGTCCCGTCCATCCTGATTTTCTCTGAGTCGATCAACTTGGGCCCGCGACCATCCAGACCGCCGATATTGGGCATTTGTTCCCGAGCTTGTCGCGAAAGGCGTCGAGCCAATCCAAGCGATCGGCGAGCTACAGGCTTTTTTCAATCATTCCTCGCCAGCGGTGTCACGAATGAATGAGATTCCCGTCCCTGCTAACAGATACCTCTTTATGCCTGAGCCATCCTCCCTTGGAATTCAATGTTTTTTCGATCCACTCGCCTTTGGCTATTCACCACATTTGTTCTCATCCACGTCCTTCCGACTCATGCGGGAGTGATCATCGATCAGATCGGTGGCGGACCAAACCTCACCGCGATCGTGAGTCCGACGAGCTCCTACCAGCAGGAGGTTACGGCCGGAGTGACCGGGCAACTCGTCGGCATTGATCTCTGGTCCTGGGGATTTTCGAGCACTCGCGCCCCGATCCGAATCGGCATCAATCGGGGAACGGGCTGGCAAACGGATGCCCCAGATGTTCAGCAAATCGTCCCGCTAACCGTTGTGAACCAACGCCAATTCATCGATTTCTCCTCAACGCCGATCCATTTCAACGCGGGAGACTCGTTCCTCATCACACTCGATGGAATTTCTGGCCTTGGAGCCGCTGCCTACGGAAACGACGCTACGCCGGCCACACACTCTTTCGCAACGGCGCGGCGCTAAGCGGTGATTTGAACTTTCAGACAAGGATGAACGTCGCAACAACGACAACCGTGCCTGAACCAACCACAATGGCAGTGTTCCTGATGGGCGTACTAAGTCCTCTGGCTCGTCGCAGAAGAGCGTTTTCCCGAGCAACCCGTTAGAGATTGGATGAAACCAACGAATTCGAAACTCTCGGAATGGCTCGAAACCGAAAGTGGAAATGTCGATGGGCTTCAAGACACCGACCACGCGCTCGGTTCGCACACCCTGAATGAATTGGCGGACCTGGTCGAGTGTTTTGAGCTTCTGGAACGTGTCTGGCCCACCGAGCCCGCCGAACGAACCGACCTCACAGGGAAAACGATCGGCCCCTACACGCTGGTGCGTGAGATCGGACGGGGCGGGATGGGCACCGTTTGGGAGGCCGAGCAGGCAACGCCGATTCGAAGACATGTCGCGCTCAAGCTGATTCAAGCCGGGCAAAATGCGGCCCGCGTCGCGCACCGGTTCGAAGCGGAACGGCATCTGCTCGCCAAGATGGATCATCCCAATATTGCGAGAATTCTGGATGCCGGAACGACGACGCTCGGCCAACCCTGGTTCGCAATGGAACTGGTTGAAGGCACCGATGTGCTCACGCATTGTCGCCTCGCATCACCCTCCATCGAAGAACGACTCCAGCTCTTTCTCGATGTCTGCCACGCGATTGAACATGCTCATCAAAAAGGCGTGATTCACCGCGACCTCAAACCGTCCAACGTTTTGGTTCACCTCGCCAGCGAGACACCAACGGTCAAAGTGATCGATTTTGGTCTGGCTCGCGCCGAGAATCGGGACCTCGAGATTACCGCGCAAACACGGACAGGAGCCATTCTCGGTTCCTTGACCCACATGAGTCCGGAGCAAACCGTTTCGGACGCCGACGCGGACACACGCACAGACGTGTTTCTCCTGGGAGGACTGCTTTACCAACTGCTGACCGGCGAAAATTTGTTACCACGTGAAGTCCTCGAATCCGGTGACGTGGCGAAGATACTGATCGCGATTCGCGAGCAGCAGCCGCTGCGACCCAGTCAGAGAATCACCTCGAATGAGGCCGTCTACTTTTCCGAGAAGGCGAGTGTGATCGAGCGTCGACTCCGAAAAGAACTCGACTGGATCGTGATGCGTGCGATCGAAAAGGAACCCGACCGCCGCTATCAGTCCGTCGCTGCACTCTCCACGGACATCCGACGCTTTCTCGCGAACGAACCCGTCATCGCGAAACCACCGTCCTCTTGGTACTCGGCAAAGAAATACGTCCAACGACACACGGCATTCGTGCTCGCGGTCAGCTCGATCATCATTGCCATCGTTCTTGCAGCAGTGACGTCCTCGATCGGCTTTATTCAAGTCACGCGCGCCAATCGTTTGGCCCAAGACAGGTTGAATCAAATAAGACAATCCAACGAGATCATCCTGGGGATTTTCTCGGATCTCGACCTCGACTCGGAAATTGCTTCTCGAGTTCCGCTTCGGATACAACTCGCTAAGAGACTCATCGAAGCCTCACAACAACTCACCCCGGAATCCGAAGGCGACCCCCTCGAAGGCATCCGGCTCCAGTTTCAACTGGGTCAATCACTCAATAGCCTGGGTTTCTATCGAGAAGCGGTTCCGGTGTGCCGCGTCGCTTACGAAAACGCTCGTGACCTCGCACAATCCCCCACTCGTTCCACCGAGACCTTCTTGCAGCCTTCACTGATTCGCGAGGCAGGCCATCAATTGGCATTGGCACAAATGCACTCGGGTGAATTTGCCGCCTCGGAGGAATTGCTCGGTGACTTACTCGCTGAGACAGACTCCTCCTCGGAGGCGGGACTGGAGACTCGTCATCTGCTCGCGACACTCTTTTATCGGGACGGCCGCTGGAATGAGGCACAGCGGATCGCGTCGGAAGTCTGCCGTGGACGAAAGACGCTGCTCGGCGCCAGCGATTTGCTCACGCTCGAGTCCGAGGCGTTGTTGGCACGGATTCACACCGCCAATCGCAACGCCCGGCTCGCCGTACCGATTTTGGAACGTTGTGTGGCCGAATATCGGAACAGGTCACCCAACCACCCCCGAACCATTCAGGCCATCGGTGATCTTGCGCACGCCTACGGTCGAACAGAGGACCGATCCAAAGCCGAGGCGTTGGCGGATGAAGCGTATCAACTCGCACTCAACACGTATGGCGAATCACACGAAGTCACGCTCAACGCAAAGGTCCAAATCGGCCTCACGGCATGGACACTTGAGAAAGTCGATGCCGCAGAGAGACTGCTTTCCGATGCAATCTCAGGCCTTCAGTCGACACGCAGCCGCGGAAGCCGATCTCTCACCGTTGCCAGTCAAATCCTGGCCCGACTCTACAGACGAAACCATGCGAGCGAATGGGCCCTGCCAATGATGGAGCAGAACCTCGATGTCTTGCGTGGCCAATTTCCGTCCGGCCATCCGGCGCTATTGTCGATGCTGAATGAAGTCGCGGACTTGCGTGGACGATTGCGAGATTTTGGAGGCGCCAGGTCGCTGATCGAGGAGGTTCTTCGCGACGGTGACGACCAAACGGAGTGGTCCGACGCGCGGCGATTACTCGGTCGTTCGTACTTTGATGAAGGTCGATTCGAAAAAGCGCTCGAGACGTTTCGTGAATCGCGACAGATATTCGAAACGGAGCTCGGCCGGTTCAGCTTTGAAAACATGCTGGCGATTGCGGATGAAGCCAAAACGCTGAGTGCGATGGGGCAACACGCTCCGGCCATCGGACTTCTGGAATCCTATCTTTCTGAATTGGAGACCGCACCGGGAAGAACGGGACTTCATCGAAGAATCACGACGGCCCAACTCGGTATCGTGCTCGCGCGCGGCAACGAACCCGGTCGAGGGATCGAACTGATGGAGTTCATCCTCGATCAAATGCCTCCGCTTAAGGAACAGAGCTATCTCGAAAAGGAACTGCGACTGGCATACTTCCGTAGCGGCAAAATCAATCCACTACGCGACTCAGTCGATCGGGACCTCCGCTTTGAGAAACACAGCTTCGACGCAAACTCAATCTTCCAAGCCTTTCACCGACTGCATCTCGGTCGCGAGCTAATCGAATTCGGTGAGTTCGAACGTGCGATTGCAACGCTGCAACAATCCATCGCTGTGTTTGAGACACGACAAGATAATGCTTGGCAAACAGCCAACGCGAGGCTGCTGTTCGGTCGTGCGAAACTCGAGCTCGCGAGGAACGACGAGGAATCGATTGAGATACTGGACGCTTTGGAGGCTGCCTTTGTTGCAGCGGAGAACTCGACCGAATTCGCGAGCCATCAATACGAACTGGACCGGATCGCCGGCGAGATCCACGCACTACTCGTGGAACGTGATCTTGCCCGCGACCCGTGGCAACGACGGACCCAATGATCTACTGATCACTGTCGCGAAGAATACCCGCTAGCGCCGCGACGGCACGACTCCAGAGCTTGCGTGCAGATTCCGGTGTGCGATTCATCACGCGGGCGATTTCATCGAAAGGCATCTGATCACGCTGACGCATGGTCACGACTTGTCGCTGATCGTCGCTGAGCTGACGCATCGCTCGCTCCAGTCGTTGCTGATCTTCTTGACGGATGGCCTCCGCACTCGGTGTCTCTGATTGGCCAAAATCGTGGACGGTGCGATCGAGCGATTGCTCACGACGGACATCCCGCTTCTGACTGCGGAGGCGGCGGTAACGATTGATGACGTCGTTTAAGAGAATCTGCTTTAACCAAGCCTTGAATTCGCCATGGCTGTTCGCTCGACAGCCCTCGAAACCACGGTTCGCGTCGATGATCGTGCTTTGAACGACATCGGACGCGCTCAATTGGCCGACGCGTTGCGTACCCAGCGTGTCGACCGCGACGAGACGAAGATAATCGCGAAACATCTCGATGACGCGAGCCCGATCCTCCGAAGATCCGCTCCGAGCCGACTCGAGCGCCTGAGCGAACTGATCGGTGGACGTTGCGGATTCGTCCTCGGGAAAATTCGATCCTTGTTTCGAGATCATTATCAAATCGCCAGGCGTCGCGCGTGACCAGCGTGGCAATCTAGCTCAGTCGGGTTTCTTGTTGGAAAACTTCTTTCGCGGGTCGCGTTTTTCGATTCCCGCTCGGTCCATCAGCGAGCTCCGCATCAACTCGTCCATGTACTCATCGTCCGCCGGGGGCGGCCCATAAGCACCGAGTGACTGAGGATCATATTCCACAATGTATTCGTGGCGTGCGATGGACAGTTTGGACTTCGGGTCTAACCTTTTGCGAATCACGGGCTTTCCGTCGACCTTGATTCCATTACGACTATTGAGGTCGCGGATGAACCAATACCCGTGCTCCAAGGTGAGACGACAGTGCTGACCCGAGATGTTCGAGAATTTCAGTTGGATATCTGATTCCGCCCGGCGCCCGACCAAAAGCCGTTCTTTCATGAGTGGGATGGGATCACCACCGCCGGTTGGGCTCAATTGGCCGTATTTGCCGGCGAAGTCGAGGTCGTCGTCGTCGTCGTCGTAAAAGTTCACCAGAGGTCTCGCACGGGGAAGATCGCGATACGCGTTGAAATGATGAATGGGAACGGGAAAAATGTCACCCGTATTCCCGAGGTTTTATTGTCGTGTGAGAACAACCTTTTGGCAAACTCCGATTCTTCCGATCAGACGCTCGACTGGCAGCGTGAAGGGCTCGTTTACAACGCATTCGGGGCGTCGCTGAAGCGGCGTTTCGGCGGCCGAATCCAGCGGGTCAGCATCGACGCCGGCTTTACCTGCCCGAACGTCGACGGTGCGGTTGCCCGTGGCGGCTGCAATTTTTGCGACAACCGCTCATTCAGCCCCTCGCGACGGGTCCGCCTGAAACGAGTGAGCGAACAGCTCCAAAGGGGCATCGAGAGCGTTCGGCATCGCTACAAACAGGTCCAGGGGTTTCTCGCCTACTTTCAACCGGCCACCAATACCTATGCTCCCGTCGACCAGCTGGAGGAAGTCTTTCGGTTGGCGCTCAAGGAGCACCCCGACATTGTCGGTCTCGCCATCGGGACGCGTCCGGACTGTGTCCCGGATGCGGTGCTCGAATTGTTCGAGACGCTGGCGAAGGAGCACTACGTTTCCGTCGAATACGGGATGCAGACGATGCATCAACCCGGACTGGACTGGATGAACCGTGCCCACACCCACGACCACATGATCAATGCGATCGAGCGGTCTCGCGATCGTGGTTTCGAGTGTTGCGTTCACATCATCCTCGGCATCCCCGGTGAAACACATGAAATGATGATGCAAACGGCGGACGAAGTCGCGAAACTCCGATGCGATGCCGTCAAGCTACACAACCTCTATGCCGTGGAAGGGACACCACTTGGCGAGCAAGTCCGTGTCGGCGAACTGGAGATGATGGAGCGTGACGCCTACGTGCAAACGGTCGTCGATTTTCTCGAACGCTTGCCACCGGAAATGGTCATCGAACGAATCAGCGGCGAAGCCCCGGCGGGATATCTAATCGCGCCGGCGTGGTGCGCCGAGAAGTCAAAACTCAAACTCGACATCGAAAACGAGTTTCATCGTCGCGGGACTCGACAAGGCAACCGCTTCATACGCAGCGACCAAGAGCCAAGAAGGGAACGCCCCCTCGACAACACGCCTCAATCCATTCGATCAAAGATCGATGTTCGCGGTCGATTACCCGTACTGCGGATCGAAGACTGAGCTGGCTCAGAGCCGGATTCGCAGATTCGCATCAGGATTGTCCGAGCTCAGTGTCTTTGCGCCGACAGCCCCACAACGCTAATCGGAAAGTGATCGCCGAGCGAAATCGCGTCCGAAGGATCCGCAACAAACAACCGGACATCACCGGTCTCGAAACGTGTGAGGTCCACATCACCAAGGCAACGCCACTCTCGCTCGCTTGTCCAGTCGTAAGTCTTGCCCAACGCTTGAAAGCGATAACCCTCATCGACACCGATCGCGCCCCGCTGCTCGGGCGAACCGTAAATCACCGGTTGCAACCCCGCTTCGATTGCCGCCTCCTTTCGGATGGCCACGCCATACGGCTCGTAGTCCCAACGATGCAGGTGTGGTCGATAGGTCCTCTCGGAAAGCAACGAGGCGAGTGACCTCGCCGAAAAACAAACGACTGGATAACGGCGATCGCTCGTCACGGCAGACGCGATCAACCGCTTGCTTCGAACAATCCGGCGCAATGCAGCAAGTGGAGTAACCGCCGCTGTTTGGGTAGCAAGCAACATCGCATCACGCGCTTGCTGTTCCCTTTCACCAGGGATTGAGCGACTCGGCGCGCGTGTGCAGTGCACAAGCCACTCATCTTCCGTGTTGAACCAGTCGTTGTCGACAATGGTCGCTTGGCCGGAAAGCCTGGTCCGCTCGGGACGGTTTGAAATGTACCAACCCAACGCACCTTGGCTCATCAACCTCGCCGCACTCCGCATCGTCTTTTGGTCGGCTGCATCATGGATGCCCACCCGAATGCCCGTGTCGGCTCCTCCACGCAGACGATCCAAGACGGCCGACTCGATCTTTCCCCCGGCTCGAACGAGAGGACAATCCACCCGGTCCGCCAGTGAGATGATGACCGAATCCCGCTGTAGCGTTCGATCCCCCGCAATCACGATATCGGTGGTTTGGGTCCCGGCTCTCGGATTCACCCAGACTGTAATGGTTGGCACTCCAAACAGCTCGGCGGCTCGTCTCGCCCAGGGTTCAATCGCGGAACCAGCAGCGATCAACAACACCGAACCGTCTTGGCGTGCCTTCAACATCGATTGGCTCACGAAACGACAGACTCTCGCCTGCAGCAACCGCGAGTGCCCGAGATGACTCGAAGCCAAGGTCAACCAGGGCCGATCGACAAACTGTGACACCGTCGATGAAACCCGTAGCGAATGAAATACACGTTCGCCGAGTCGCTCACGCAATCGCGTGGCCAGAATACGCTCGTCCATTGATGCCCCTCGCGCTGCTCGCGATGCGGCACTTTCCGCACGCGAGTATGCTAACGCGAAAGACATCCCTCCTCCCGCACACCCGAGCATTCTCTGTCATGTCTCGCTGCATTGAAACCCTGGCACTGCTCACTCTGGCCATTTCATTTGGTTCCACGTTTTCACATGGTTCCGCCTTCGCGGCAAAACCCAATGCCATCATTTTTATCGCCGATGATGTTAGCTGGAACGACTATGGATGCTACGGCAACGATGCGGCGCGGACTCCGAACATTGATGCATTGGCCAAGAGTGGTGTCCGTTTCGATCGCGCTTATCTGACCGCCAGCAGTTGCAGCCCCTCACGCAGCAGCATCATCACGGGTCGATACCCACACAACAACGGAAAAGCAGCCGAACTTCACCAACCGATTTCGTCGCACCTTCCCTGGTTTCCAGAACGACTTCGTGAGGCGGGCTACTACACCGCGCTCTCGGGAAAGCATCACATGAAGACCACCGCGCCGGGCGCTGGTGAGGCGGCTCGACCGAAATCATTTGACGCGGTAGACGGAGGCCGTGTGCCGGGCAACACCGGGGGTTCCGCCAATTGGCTCAAAGTGACCCAAGAGCGTCCGAAAGAGAAACCATTCTTTTTTTGGTTTGCTTCCTACGATGCTCACCGTGGTTGGGACGCTGACAAACAATGGGATGAATCACTCTATGGACCGATGCATCAACCGGCTGATGTTGTCGTTCCACCCTTTCTGGTCGATGACGAAAAAACTCGCAACGACCTGGCTTCCTACTACAACGAAATCACGCGGTTCGACTACCACATCGGCGTCGTTGTTGATGAACTGAAGAGCCAAGGCGTGTTTGACGACACGTTGATTTTTGTGCTCGCAGATAACGGTCGGCCATTTCCTCGCGCGAAAACTCGACTCCATGACTCGGGAATGCGAACAGCGTTGGTCGCTCACTGGGCCGACAAGATGAAATGGAATGGTCCGTCGAACCAGCTTGTTAGTGTGATCGATCTTGCACCAACGATCCTCACTGCCGCCGGCGTCGATGTCCCCGAAACCATGCAAGGCCTTTCGATGTTGCCGCTCTTCGAAAACGCCGACGCCAAAATCCGAGACTACGCGTTCTCCGAACACAATTGGCACGACTACGAAGCATTCGGCCGGAGTGTACGTCATGGCGACTACCTGCTGCTTCGTAATGAGCGAGTCCAACTTCCGTGGCAGGGTCCCGCTGACTCGGTCCGCAGCGACTCACATGCTTCGCTCATCCAACGTCTCGAAGAAGGCTCGCTCACCGACGCCCAGTCCGACGTGTTCCTTGCACCGCGACCGGCGATCGAGCTTTACAACGTTGGTGTGGATCCGTTTCAACTCTCGAACCTAGCCGGCCAAGCCGAATACCAACCTGTGCAATCAAAACTGACTCGCGTGCTCGACCGGTGGATGAACGAAACGGGAGACAGCGTTCCCGACAAGATTTCGCCGGACACATTCGATCGCCAAACCGGAACGCGACTCGGGAAAGACCAGGTCGATGCCGCCGGCGCACTGACGCCCGGCGAGGATCGAAACGCGGATCGCATCAATGCGAAAGGCCCGATCTAGAGCCTAGTTCGTCACGACAACGTACAAGGCATCCGGCGGCAACTTGACGACGAAAGTCTCGCCGCTTGCCAAACGTTGCTCCCCCGTTGGGACCCCGTTGGCATCCAGGGTCACGACGCGACGCAAACCGGCATTGCGGATCGAGACCGTCACACGAGTCTCATCAAGATTCCATGGACTTGATCCGATCTGTTCGATGCGGCGGGTGCCATTGCTTGCACCGGAGGTTCGCCAGCCGTAGGGTCGAGCCGTCGTACCGACCTGGATCAAAATCTTTTTCGATTGGGCAAGAGTTTGATCGTCCATCGCGACCGCGAGAATGGTCGCATACTCGTTTTCGCAATCGATCGTGATGTCATCGAGCTGTACCTCACCTGCGGTGGCAAGGAAGCCTGTTGCGCCCTGAGCCTTGGGCGTGTTCAATCGGCACACCCCAAGCCCGTAGTCCCAAGTAAGTTCACGGGTCGCGCTCGTCACCGTCTTGCTCGATGTTGCGATCAAGTCTCGCAAGTCGGCGACCTGTGTTTCGCCTTTGCCGAAAGCAACTTCAACCGGACCCGTCAAATACGCGAGCGGCGTGATCGAACCGGCTCGCGTCGCATCGGCCTCGTCGGCCGGCGGCCGAGTATCGCGATTGGGATCGAATCCGGCCTGCTCGGCGAGCAAAGGAGCACGCCGGCTCCAAATGTCTTCCGCCGAACGATATTCGACTAATGACGGTTCGGCTTTGCGGATGTCCCCGCGACGAAACATCAACGCGGCGGCAGGGAACATGCCGAGCTGAGCCGGCGTCGACAGTTGCCATTTGCCCATCGGCGGACCGTAACCGATATCGCCCGTCGAAAACCAATAGAAGACATCGAAGCCGGTCATCGCTCCGTAGGCGGCAACCAAGAAAGGCCCCTCGCTTTGATGCTTCAGCGGCGGCACCCAGGCGCTCTCCGAGATGATCATCGGGCGACCGTGAACCTGGCGGAGCGCGAGCGGAAACGAGGCGGGCTTCCTTAAAACGGACTCACTCGAAAAGGCATCACCTGGACTGATGAGATAGCCGGACTTGCGCTTTTCACTCGGATTTTCATGTTTCCCGGTGTAGTAGCGGTTGATGCCAACCACGTCGTTGACGGCGTAAGACAGTCGTTCCGCGTCGAGCAACTTTGCTTGGCTAGCGGTGCGCCAGTTGCCGGCGTTAACCAATCCTTTGTAGCCGAGTTCATTCTTCAGGAAGGATGCGATGTCGGCGTTAAAGGTCGCCATCAACTCGGTGTAAAACGCGAGTTGGTCGTCTAGCCGTTTCGCCATCGGACCCCGCTGATCCTGGGTGAGATGATAAATCGTGTGCGGCATCACGATTCCGGCATCGAAATCGTCACCCTTGACGCGCGTCGCACCGCCCCATGCCATGGTGGCTTGCGCGACCGACCCATGCTTTTTCTGGAGCCACTGCCCGAAGCGTCTGCCAAGTTCGATCCGTTGCTCACCTTGAATCGACTGCTCCGTCCAAAACAGCAGGCTGTCTTCGTTTTGAATTTGAAAGATGGCGAGGGTCGGGTCGTTCGCAAGCGGAATGCCGGTGTGCGGGTTTGTCGGCAACAGCAGCTTTCGCAGCCAGTTCTTGTAGGCCCGCTGTAGATCTCGATCGAAGAACAACAATCCGGTCAAGTTCTCTCCGCCGGGATCTTTCAAACCCCATCTGCGGTTGTACTTCACACTCACCGCCCAGTATGGCGAGAGCGTGACGTAGATTCCCTGTGCTTTCATCGCGGCAACGAGCCGCCACGCGGCTTCGATATCGGATTGATCGACTTCGTCGATACGGTTGCCTTTCGGTGCCAAATGACCGTGGTGTCGGACCATGTTGACTCCGCGTTTGGCCAACCAACGCGCGTGTTCCTTGATCGCCGCCATCTCGTCACGACGATGCACCGTCGTATTCACGGCCCAAAACCGAATCGGTTTGCCGGCACCGTCTACAAAGTCAGCGCCGTCAGCCGATCGACGAACATAACCGTGCTTGCCGGCGGGCTTTTCGTTGAGGTGACTCAGATCGAGCAACGCCTCGGGATCAAACGTATCGCGATCGGGCTCGAAGGCCCACATACCTGGCTCGGCAAGACCAGTCTTCTCACCAGGCTTTAAACTTCCTTGCGGAAAGAAAAGCTCACGACTCAGCACAAAGCAATCGAGTCCACCATGGCGGTTGTTCTTGCTTTCGAATCGAACGTCGAGTGTGTTTGAACCCTGTTTGAGCGGGACGCCGCCGAATTTCACCCAGGCAACAAACCGCAAATCTGGTTTCGCGTCGGAGGCGATGTTCAGTTGTTGCTCTTTGGCCTGAAACGAAACCGCTTGCCAATCCGCATTATTGACGCGGATCGACATTGCACTGCCCACCGGATTGGCCCGCAACCAAAGCGTGTGCTCGCCTTCCTCGGAAGCCGAGAACTCGAAGGTTGCGACGGGCGATTGATTCCCACCGAAGTGGGACAGCCATTCCTGACCGGACAGTTCCGTTTTCTTGACGCTGTCATACCAACCATGCCGTCGCATGTTCTTCGAAGACGCATCCTCTCCCTCAACCCAGATCAAATCGGCTGAGAATGACGCACCCGACATCAGCGCGACGAGGAACCAGGTAGTGAAACGGGGATTCATGGGGGCGACTCTTCGAGGGTTCCAACAAGTGGAGACAGACGTAAACGATAAACCCGAAAACCTTTCTCCAGAAGGGTTTACTACCGAAGGTCCCGCCATTTCGGTGAACCGAGATTGACCCGCGACTCCGAAAATATACAATTCCGTATAAATACAAAACTGTATATGGAGCATTCGTTATGAGAAATATCGCTGGGCCCCCCGCCGAGGGTGATGACTTCTTTGATCGCGAATCCGAGCTCAGTCGGGTGCGGCGGAACCTCGCCAACCAAGCGAACTTGCTACTCGTCGCGCCCCGCCGGGTCGGCAAAACCTCGTTCACGCTGCGTCTTTGCGAAGCGTGGGCGGAGGATACCGGCCGAGCCACCTACTTCAATGTCGAGGGTTGCGGCGACGAAATCGACTTTGCCCAAACACTCATCGACTCGCTCCAAAAGGCGGGCGTCGAGCCAGACTTTCTTCCAAAACTCGCGGAGGGTTTTCGGCGCTTCCGGCGTGCCGTCTCCGGTGTCAAGGTTGGGGTGGGCGTCAACGTCGAACTCAGCGAAGTCCCGGATCTCGACAACACGACGTTGGACCGATTGCTCGAGAACATCCTCGAGCGAGTCGAGCGCAAGGGCGAACCGATTCTCATTGCCATCGACGAACTGCCCGAACTGCTTCTGACGATTGCCCGGCAAGAGGAAGGTGCCGACCGAGTCTCCCGATTCCTGCACTGGCTCCGGTCGGTCCGGCAAACCTATCGAAAGCATGTCCGCTGGATGTTTCTCGGTTCGATCGGACTGGATTCGTTTGTTGACGAACGAAACATGCGAAAGACGATCTCGGACCTCACCACCGTGACTCTAGGCGAATTCGATCCGAAGGTCGCCGACGAATTCTTGGAGAAACTGGGGGACGCGAATGGATTGCCTCTCAACGCCGAGGTCCGTGCGGCAATTCTGCAAAAGGTCGGATGGGCGCTTCCCTATCACCTCCAACTGATCTTTCACGCGCTGGCGGATTTAGAAGTCGTTGCGGTGGAAATCGAACATGTCGACGCCGCGATCGAGCATCTGCTCGGCCCCGAAAACGTGGGTCACTTCGAGACATGGCGTCAGCGACTTGTCGATCAATTCAGCAAAGCAGACGCCGATGCCGCACGAGGTATTCTCAAGCTGCTCTGTGAGTCTCCCGAAGGAAAATCTCGCGCCAAGATTCTTGACGGACTCGCTCGCGATGCGGGGCCGACGATGGAAATTGATGTGATCGAGAAGCGTGTAGCGGACCTGCTACCCATACTTCTGCGCGACGGATACGTTGCCGAATCTGACGGATCTTATCAGTTCCGCTCTTTCTTGCTTCGTGAATATTGGTTCCGACGGGAGATCCGATGAATCGGGATTCTGTGCCACCGCGTCTGCCCGTCCATCGGATGCGAAAATACAACCCGGGCAAGCTTTCCGATGCGGAGATTGAAGCGGCCTTCGTCGCGCGGGAGGAACTCTTTGAGCGAATCCTTGATGCCATTCGAACCGAATCGGATGACAATCGCGCTCAAAGCCATTTGATTGTCGGTCAGCGCGGCATGGGCAAGACCACGCTCCTACTTCGACTGGCCGCCGAACTACGGAAACCCAAATTCTGCGACCGACTGATCCCGCTCGTCTTCGCCGAAGAACAGTACTCCGTCGATCGGCTCTCGAAGTTCTGGCTCAACTGCATCGACTCGCTTGCCGACGCGATGGAACTCATCGGCGACACCGAGACTGTCGATCTGATCGATGAGACCGTTCGAAAGTTACCACGTTCGAAAGGCCCGAACGCCGATGCCGATAAACATGCGGCGGAGATGGCGTTTGAAACGCTCGAAGGATTCGTGAGTCGCCTGGGACGCCGTCCCGTGCTCTTGGTCGACAATCTTCAAATCGTCTTCGGGCGAATCAAAGACCAGGAACACACGCTACGTGAGATCCTGATGCGCCCCGGTGCACCGATTTTGGTAGGCGCCTCGCCGCAAGTCCCCGAGACGACTCAGAAGTACTCGGCCGCCTTCTTTGACCAGCTAAAGATCCACTATCTGCGGGCGCTCGACCTCGATGCGATGCGCGACGTGCTCTGCTCGCTCGCGGACATCGCCGACCGACCTGAAATCCGCCGACATGTGCTCTCGAACCCGGGTCGTCTCAAGGCACTCTTCCACTTAACGGGTGGCAATCCACGAACCACGGTACTGTTGTTCCATCTCTATGCGGACGATTTCTCGCCTTCGGTTTACGCCGACCTCGAGCGACTGCTCGATGAAGTCACCCCGCTCTACAAAGCGAGATTCGAAGAACTGTCGGACCAGATGCAAGTCGTCGCCGGCGCGATTGCGGAACACTGGGATCCGATCAGCCGAAATCAGCTGTCCGAGATGACCGGCCTGACGGCCTCGTCGCTGAGTAGCCAATTGGATCGTTTGAAGAAGCTGGGCTTTATCGAGGAAGTCGAGCTCTTTGGAATCAAGAGCGTCGGCTTTCAAATCGGCGAACGCTTCTTCAATGTTTGGTTCTTGATGCGACACGCATCACGCCGCCAGCGGCGACAGATCACCTTTCTCACACGATTCCTGGAATCTCTTTATCAGCCACAGGAACGGGTCACGATCGCGCAGCGGATGCTTAGCGAAAATCAACTCAGTTGCGACCGCGTTGCCTTCGGCGTGGCGCTGCTCGACACGATTAGCGACGAACAGGTACGGCATCAGTTGCAACGCAGCGTGGCGCTCGGTGCGTTAGAACTGAAATCCTCGCGAGATTCTGATCGTCTTGAACGGTTCATCGACTTCGACAGCCTGCCGGGCGAAACCCTGGAATTCGATGAGCTTCGACGAAAACTGAAGCAACGACTCGGAGATGAGATTGCCGAGTTGGTCCTGTCAGATCGAACGATGTTGGAGCGACGCAACCAAATCGCACAGATGGATTCAGTTGATGAGGAACAACTGGCGGAGATCGAGCATTCCGCGAAAACGAGCCTGGAGCGTACCGCGACGACTTACGGAGAGAAGGCGAGCAATTGGCTTTGTTCACAACTTGTCCGCGGCCAGATCTGCAATGTGAAGGCGATCGATGATTGGTCCGTTGCAATCAAAAACTCAATCGCTCAGCCAATACAGTTGGCACTCGTCATCAACACGATTAAGCAGCCGGAATTTGGACGCCTTCCGAAACAGCTGATTGATCAAAGTGAAAACAAGCTACATCAATGGCTCGAATGCACGACTGCAAACGACTGGAACGCGGTCGGTTACGACGAACTCGGAGATGACCTGCGTTTGAAATTTCACGCCTATCGCGACGCCGAGAACGCCTATCAACGATCACTCGTTTGTAAACCGGATTTCAAATACCCCGCCTGCTCCCTGGGCTATCTCTACAACCATCTGCGCCGATACGACGAAGCCGAAAAGGCATATCGACGCGCAATCGAAATCGATCCGAAACGTGCGTACCCGTGGAACAACCTCGGAAAACTCTTTCTATTTCACCTGAGCCGTTACGACGAAGCCGAACAGGCGTTTCGATGTGCGATCGAAATCGATCCGCAAGCTGCGTCTTCGTGGAACAATCTTGGAAACCTCTATTGTGATTACTTGGGTCGCTATAGTGACGCAGCAGACGCCCTCCGTGAGGTGATTTGCCTCGCCCCCTCCGAAGTCATGGCATCGGCCAATATGGTGTTCCTCTTACGAGACTTTCTCGGTGACATCGATCAAGCGCGAGAATTCTTCAGTGGCATCGAAGAAAAACTCGATCAATCGGAGGCGCCTGACGTCGGGCACCTGCACCGTGCACTCTTTGCGGCCCATGACGGGGATTGGAACGCAGTGAGGAAGTCACTTCTCGCCGGGCTTGCGTTGCTCAACGACGGCTTTCAAGCAAATACCCAGGACGACTGGATTCGAACGGCGGCCGTCCTGATCCATCTCGGATCGACGGAACCCTTCCTGGAGTTGCTTGAATCCGAGGGCGCGGACCAAACACTGCGACCCTGGTACGAGGCGATCAAGGCTCACCACATCGGCGATCGCGCGGCACTCTTGAATGTCGCCGTCGAAGTCCGAAGCTCCGCCGAATGGTTCTTCGATGAAATCCAACAGCGTCGGGATCGCCTACCAAATCGCGACGCCCGATCCAAAACTGGTTCCGCGGGAACGAATAATACTGATTGAAGCAATGGCAACGCGACGCGTGAGCGCGTCAGCGAGGGATTCTTGGCATGTCCCTCGCTCACGCGTTTTGAATTTGCGCTTTTTGGCAAGTGTCGCTCGCGTTTCTTCGTTTTCGTGGGATGAATTGGAAACCCGACGCGTCACGTTTCGGATTACCAAAATGCAGCAAGCGCAAGTTCAAAACTCACGCGTCGGGTTACCGAGCTATGTCAAGTAATTCACGCGGCACTAATTGACCCGCCAAATTTGCGTCGTTTGCGAATACTGGATGCCAGATTCCTCGTAGCCGGCTTCGGCGAAGATCACCTTGTGTTTGCCTTCCTCGGCTTCGATGGCGACCGTGTACGCTCCGTCGACGGGCGCGAGTTCCGTTGCACTGAAGCGATCGTTTCGAAAGTCTTGGTCGTCTGAAACGGCGGTCCAAATCCGCACTGTTTTCGGCATCGGGTCCGCGCTCATTTGAAGCGTTTTCGTGTCGGCGTCCCAAGACCAATCGAGTTTCGGAAACGGTCGGCCGCTGGCGAGGCAATCAAAGAAAACCGCAATCGAACGCAATGCGAGTTCACCCTGATCGCCAAGTCCGTGACCGGCATTGGGAAGCTGCAGCACATGATTGTCATCACCTTCCAGCCCATCCCAATAGTTGTTTAACGCGTCAGTACACCAATAAGGATCGTTTGCACCATTGACGATCAGCTTCGGCAAAGTCAGTCGCGATCGATAGGTGTAGGGATCCATCATCCGGCGAAGTTGCCGTTCGCGAGGCGACTCCGATTCGAGCTTCACCAATCCTTTGCGCGTGTAGTCACGGATCGAGTCGCTGAACTCGCCCCACATTGCTTTCTGGTACTTGATCTGCGCCCTCATGTTGAGCATGTCGATCACCATCGGCGCAGTGCCGATGATCCGGTCATCAACGACCGGTGTCAGCCAGCTCGTCCAACCACGTTTGGAAGCTCCCGTAATCACAAAGCCATCGACTTTGACGCCGCGATGTTCGCTCGCCATTTCCTGAACCGCGTCCATCGCCTTCACCGCACTCTTGACCATCGGGAACAGCAAGGGCCAAGTCTCATCGCCGGTCTTCAGATATTTCAACCAAGTCTCGGTGATCGCGTCGTCTTCGTAGCGGCCGTCGAAGAGCGGTTGGTTGGGAACCTGGTGGAGCGCCGCGACGCGGGCGCCCGAAAGATTGGCGAGAGCTTGGCCGATCGCGATTTCGCTGCTCCGAGGTTTGCGGCCGTTGGAACCACCCGTGATGAACAGCAACACCTTGGTCGGATGACGAACGGCCTGGGGCTCGTAGACGAACAGATCGTGCTTCCACGTGATGTCATGCCATTTCTGTGACACGAGTGTCGCCTGATGAATCTCGCCAGACGCATTCTTGATGCTTTCGTTGATCGTCCACGCGTAGTCCGGCTCCGGACGTTCGACGTACTTGAAAAGAGCTTGCGGAAGACTCTCGGTGACCGGAACATCGGCGGCATCCTGAGCCAAGCCGGGAATCGCAAGGCACGCAAAACTCAACAAAGCCAGAAATCGTTCGAACATCAAACAGTTACTTTCTGCGGGTGTGAAGAAATCGTCTGCCGCCCATGCTAGCCGATCTGCTCCGTCCGGTAGGGTCGTCCGGCGCGATACAGTTTGAGCCGTTCAAGGTCCTCCGGATCGCCTTCGAGTTGTCGCGTGATGGCGGCTTCAAAGTCGCCCGCCTCCGCGTGCGCGGCGGCAAGTATCGGCAGCCATTCGGTTTGTTTCCAATCGCAAAGCTCCAGCGCCTGGGTGGCAAGACGTACGGCTTGCTCTCCGTCGCGAAACTCGGCCACGGGACACGTCGCCAATTGTGATGCCCAATTCTTGAGGGGATTCGGATGCATCGGATCGAGTGTAATCGCGCGTTGGTAGTCCTCCGCTGCCGCCAGATACTCACCGAGTGCGTTCCGAGCGAGACCGCGATTGCTGAGCACCACCGCATCCAGGGCGTTTTCGGGATGCCATTCGATTGACCGATCGAATGCTTCGACCGCCCCGAGATGATCTCCCTGAAAATGTTTCGCGAGCCCGATCCCGTTGAGGATCAGGTAGTCCTGCGGATTCAAGTGGAGCGCTCGTTCATAGTCGGCGAGGGCTTCGTCGTGACGCCCCGAGTCCAGGAACGCGTTGCCTCGCATCTGCCAGCCGCTGGGGTGACGTCGATCTTGTTTGATCGCACGCTCGGCAAATTCGATGGCATCTTCGATTCGTTTGAGTGACAGCGCGGCGTGGGCCGCCCAAATCAACACTTCGAAGCTCTTCGGATGAAGCTCGATGACATTCTTGGCCTCCGCGAGTGCGTCACCGAAGCATCGTTGTTCTACGAAGATGCCCAGCCGCACGAGTCGGATCGGGAGATCATGAGGGTGCGTTTTGACGGCGTGAGCCAAATCGTTTAGCGCGGCTTCACTATCTCCCAACTGATGCAGGACGTAACCACGGGTGTGGCGTATCGAAAGTTCGTCGGGTTCCTGCCAAACCGCTGCAGCCAGATCTTCGAGCGCTCCACCGGAATCTCCGAGTTCATGCTTGGCCATTCCGCGGGCAAGAAGCGCCTGCCACAAGTTCCCCCGCAGCTCGAGCGCTCGGTCGCAACATTCGATGCAGCGAAGAAAGTCTTGGAGTTGACAGTAGGTCGTGCCTAGACTTGCCCAACCCGGTGCGTAGTTCGGATGCTCGCGAGTTGTCCTGTCAAACTCGTGCCACGCGTTGTCGAATTGATTTCGAGCGTACCACCAACACCCGATGTAGTGTTTCGACGCTGGGGAGCGATAGAAAGCCGAGATCGCTCTCGGCAGCAACGGCTTGATCCGCAACGCGTACTCGAGAAACAAGATGCCGATGAACAAGAGTGCCGCGTTGCCCAGGAACCCCGCGCGATCAAAGAAAACGATTCCCGCCAGAGATAACGGAATCAGAATCGCGTAGAGCGCGACTCGAAGCCTCGACTCGAGTCGCGCAAAGTCAGGTCCGCCCTCTTCATCGGTGGTTTCAAGCGTGACCGAATAAGGGTTCGATTTCGGAGCCACCGCGGGGCTGCCGCTTAGAGCTTCCGCATACGAACGTTCTTGAACTCGGCAAACATCGGTTTCCCGCCGTGCAACTGCAACGCAATCACGCCTTTCGAGAAGGACTTCGTCGGGTGCTTGTCGGTGAAGTCCAAGACCAGCCGGCCGTTGAGGTAGTGCTGGATCTTGTTCCCCTTCGCAATGATCACGACATCGTTCCAGTCATCGACCTTCATGAGTTCTTTGAACGCTTTTTGATCGATGAGTGCTTTTTCCTTGATCCACTTGCCGTCTTCGTTCCAGAGTCCCGTTTGACCGACCATGCAAATTCGGCCACGCGTTCCCTTCTCGTCGTAGATGAAGCTGGGCACGTTCGGAAAATCCTCTTCGTTCCGGATTTCATGTTGATAGCCGCGGACGACCCAATTGTTGGATGCCTTTTCGACGCGCTGTGAACGATATTGGATTCCGGAGTTGTTCGACGCCGAACAACGGAACGAGAGTCGCAATTCAAAATCCTCGACTTCGCCACCCTCGTAGATCAAGAACGTATTTCCCTTGGTCGCCACTTCTTTCGTCGTTTCACCATGGATCACACCATCTTTGACGGCCCATAGCCGTGAATCGCCGTCCCATCCGTCGAGGTCCTTGCCGTTGAACATCTGGATCATGTCATCGCTCTCCGGCGGTGCCTTCACCGGTTTTTGAGCCGAGAGATCGGCGGCGACAAAACAGAGAATGGCGAGGCTCACGATGCGGAACATGGGTTTCTCCAGGAGTTGATCGGGGTGGGAAGAACCTAGTATGTCTCGACCCAGTCGCACCCGCCAGAGTCTGTCGCGGGACTGGGTCACGCCGCTCGGACTCGCTACAATCTCGTGCCACGAAAAATGAGATCGGCAAATAGAGCCGGTCACGAGCCACGCGAAAGACCAAAGAGCGAGCGATGAGCGATCCGTCCGTCACCGGCGTTGTCCACCTGATCGAGGAAACCAAGACTTACGGCACGAAGGGGTTTCGCAAGCGATTGGTCGTGCTCGAACAAGACAAGGGCAGCTTCACGAACTTCGTCCCCGTCGAATTCACGCGCGATCTCTGCGACTCGGTCGATGAAATGAGCGAAGGCGACGAAGTGGAAATCACCTATCGGCTCAACGGTCGTCGCTGGCAGAAAGATGCGAACAGCGAGGTGAAGTTCTTCGTAAACGTTGAAGCGACGTCATTCAAAATCACGGGCAACGGCAACCCCGCCGACGCCATGAGCGAACGCGTCAGCGATCCCAATGCCGCCTTCAGTGAGGCCGGCGAAGACGAGGCGCCCTTCTGACCAGCAAGTGATGAACCATGACGGATCACATCACATCGCAAACCACACGAGTTGTGTTGGTAGAAGACAACACGGCCTACCGTGAGGTCATCGAGATCGCGCTGGCAAAAGCAAATGACATTGAGTTAGTCGGCACCTTTGGTGCAGCAGAGGTCGCCCTTCGGAGTATCCAACGTGGCGGGCCGTCCGCGAAGCCTGACGTCATCTTGCTGGACCTCAGTCTTCCGGGAATTCAAGGCCTCGAAGCGATTCCACCGCTGGTCGCCAATGCCGCCGATTCAAAAATCATCGTGCTCACACAGTCCAACCACGAGGCGGATGTGCTGCAGGCAGTTTCGCTCGGTGCCAGTGGCTATTTGCTCAAGACCGCGACCGTGGCACAAATCATTGATGGCATTCGAGGCGTGATGGCGGGTGATGCTCCGTTGGACGCCCGCATCGCCAAGTATATCTTGGCGACGGTGAAAACTGTTCTTCCGCGAAACGGCCATCCTGAGGTTCTGTTAACCAAGCGCGAGATGGAAGTGCTTGAGTTGCTCGCCGAAGGACTCACGAAACGTGAGATCGCGGACCGACTGAATGTGAGCAACAGCACAATCAGTACTCACGCTGTGCATCTGTTCGAAAAACTTCGGGTCCAGAACGCCCCCTCAGCAGTTGCGAAAGCATTCCGCTTGGGACTCTTTCCGACTCGCTAGTGCTTCATTCCATTCAGTTTTTGGGTGACGCACCGGAGGGCTCGCGCCCCTGCCCCTGTCACCCTCCTGCTCAATTCGAACAAAGCACTCGCGAGCTACTCAAATTGAGCGGTTTGTGTGAAGAAAAATGGCGAGCCTTCACAGCCCAAAATCTTTTGGTTTTAGGAAACCGTTTCGTTTGAGCAGCTACAAAAGTTCGCGACGCTTCCAAATACCGAAGCGACGCGTTCGAAGGCGGAGGCGGATGCTCGTTCCGTGTGCGTTGGGCGTTTCGACGGTGATCGTTGCGCCAAGCAACCGCGCTCTCCTGCTGAGCGAGGGTGGAGCAACGCGAAGCCCGGCGGCCGCGGCCATTCCACAACCATTGTCGCACACATAGAGTTCAATCTCGCTGTTCGTTCCAACCAACCGAGTTTGGAGCTGTGTGGCGCCGGCGTGACGTGAAATATTGACCAAGCATTCCTTGTAAAAGAGCAGGAGTCCGACGCGGGTGCTGGGTCCGAGTTCATTGAGATATTGGTCGCCCACGACCTCGATCTCGTGATCGACGTTGACCGCAATTCGTTCCGCCGCTTCCTGCATGTCCGATTTAAAATCGGTGTAGAGTTCAGTGGGTTCCCTGGTCTCAACCAAATGCCGCATCGCGATACCGGTCTTTTCAGTCAAGTCTCGAATGCGTTGCAAATGGTCACTCAGCTCTTCGGGCACTTGTTTTGCATCTCGTGCCAAGTCGCTCAAAAGTCCGATCGAATGCAGATTGGCCCCCAATTCATCGTGTAAATCAGCCGCAAACCGTTCTTTCACTTGCGCCAGCTGACGTGCGCGATGGTAGCGAGTCCCCACCAATAAGAATCCGATGATGATGACCGAGCTTGCAATCAGCCAACGTGCCAAACGTAGCTGGCTGGTTTGACTCGCATATCGAGATCGCAATTCGGCCGACACGACCGGGCGCATTGCCTCGAGTTGGTGCCGTCGCCCGAGCTGATTCAACCATTCTCGGATGGGTAGGATGTCTCCATAAAAATTCCGCCCATCCGTCAGTGCTTCGAGACTTCGACCACGCCGTCGATGCCTAAAGTTGGCGGTGACCGGCTTATGAAGGGCAACATTTCTGCCATGCGCGAAGAGCTCGATTTCAGCAAACCCGATCTGCGACCGGCCGCTGGAATCACCCGATTGGATAAACGGCTTCTCCGCGATCATGGCGACGTAACGGCATGCCGTCGCCTCAAAACGCTTCATCATGATTGGCCCTGATTCGTAGATCGAGCCCACACGAATCGTGCAGAGAGTTTTCGCCTCAGCGAGGTCGCTGTGGTTTGATCCGATCAACACCAGTTCTCGAGGCACGCCAAAGTCGGTACCGGTGCTTTGCGGTGCGGTGTCACTCGTGTCGACGGCATGGAGATGAACACGATCAATGAATTGGGTCGACTCCAGATCAATCACTAATTGGGCTCGTTTTTCGGACGACACAGGAGAGACGAAAGCGATGCTCTTTTCTCCATACTTTGCGTCCATCAGGTAAGGCAGATGGCCATCCACGAGGAATCGTTTGTGGATCGACGGTGTTTCCCGATCGGTTGACGAAACGTCGACCTCGGCGTGAAGCGCGATGTTCTCTTCGCCACTGAAGACCATGATTTCCGAAAGCTGTAGGTCTTGGCGACCGTCCCAAAGACGTGGACCAAGTGATGTGGCAACCAGTCGTACCCAAGAACCCTTGGTACCCGGCGGACAGTCCACCACCATCGGGGCGAGCCGAGGCAAGAATCCGTCCTCTGGCCCGAACCGCGCGACAATCGATCCCTGTGTCTCATTGCCATCACCAACCATGAGATGGAAGGCGATTGGGAATCCATCGGCGCGAAATCCCGCTTGGCCGTCGCGCCAAATAGTTGGCACCAAAACCACTTGGTCGATTTCGCTTTGCTCGGCAAATCGAACCTGAATCCATTCGCTGTGATCCGGATCCTGAGAACGCTCGGACCGATAGCCGATCGCTCCGATCCCGCTCCGCAGACTCATCGTGGCCTGCCGCCCAATCTCCTGGTCAATCAACTCGAGGTGATGCTGCAGCGCAGAGAGAGAAGAGTGTTCAAGTGTTGATCGAAATTCCTTCTGGCTGCTGTCACCCCCCCATGCGGTGCTAACCGGAAAGAGCACCACGAGAAGGCAGGCAACACTCGCCATGGTCAATTTCATGCAACTTGAGTTCGGTTAGTGGAAGATTTCGATCCTCTATCGTGCAGATACACGATGTTCTGTGGAAAGAATTCTGAGTACTTTTGGGCGGTCATTCAATGCACTAACGGTCTTCTGAGCAGATGGTATCGCTGCGATCAGCCTTTTCTTTCTCTGAGAGCCGTCTCGATAGAGAGTGCAATCCTCCCCCCTACGTAGTGAGTTCCCGCAATGAAAGTATCGCAACACAGAGGCGGGTTCACGCTCGTTGAGTTGCTTGTCGTGATCGCCATCATCGGCATTCTGGTCGGATTGCTACTTCCAGCCGTCCAAGCGGCTCGCGAAGCGGCACGGCGTATGAGCTGCAGCAACAATTTCAAACAGATCGGCCTCGCGCTGCACAACTATCACTCTGCCTACAAGCGGATTCCAACCCATGGAGTCGGGACCACCTCGAATCCCAGCCCGAGCAACGCGTGGTGGGCTTCGAACACACTGGCAAACAACCGTCGGTTGAGCACCCTCGTAGGAATGACACCGTTCATCGAACAGCAGTCGATTTGGGAAGTCATCAGCAACCCGAACGATGCGGACCAGGACGGAGTGATTGACTTCCAAGCAATGGGCCCCACGCCCGACGACATCAACTACGAACCATGGACACTTGAGATTCCAACCTTCCGCTGCCCGAGCGATCCAGGAGTCGGATTGCCGGCACTTGGTCGCAGCAACTATGCGGCATGCCTCGGTGATAGTACTTGGCAGACCATGGTGGGTCCGTGGGGAGGCACTCTCGAAGAGCCAGTGCCATCCTGGCGTTTTGAGCGCACCCAAGCCGGCCATCGCGGCTTTTTCAAACCACGTGATAATCGTGGTCGATTCCGAGACTGCTTGGACGGTCTTTCCAACACGATCGCGATGGGTGAGATCGCGACCTATTTGGGAGACCGAGATGCCCGTACGGTTTTGCCGTTGGACGGGAGCATGCTCGGCAACAACAATGGCTCAATGAACGCGATCCGCGACAATCCGGGTGCCTGTGACAGCTTCGTAGATCCTGAACGGCCGCGCTTCTGGCTCAATGGTGCATCACGGGACACCCGCGCACGAGGCTACCGTTGGGCAGATTTCAAACAGATTTTCACCGGTTGCTTTACGATCTTGCCACCGAATGACATCTTCTGTTCGCGTCACAACGGGGACGATTTGACTGGAACGGCTCCAATGTCGAGCCGACACCAGGGCGGTGTTCATGTCTTGATGGCTGATGGCGCGGTGGTGTTCATAACGGATTCCATCGAAGCTGGCAGTCGGAATCATGGGGATGTGTGGCTCAACGGCACAGGCCCTCGATCCCCCGGAAGCAAAAGTCCTTACGGCCTTTGGGGCGCGCTCGGTACGCGAGCGGCGTCCGAAACGATCGAAGAAGAGCTCAATCAATAACGCTTCGATCAAACTCACGTGGGGTCGGCAAGTCTGTCGACCCCACTCTCTCCGCCTTGAAGTTTTCCCGCTTCCCCGGTCTCAACACAATGATTCGGTCCTCCGCAGTTCTCATCCTCGTTGTCGCGATGTTTGCAGTCTTCGTCAGTGGATGTTCCAGCTCAACGCCAACCTCCGTTACCACCGACACGAGCCAATCCGAAATTGACGCTTGGAAAGCCAAAGAAGCGAAGATCAACGCAGAGGCCGAGGAGAACATGGAACTGGACGGCTAACGACTGGGCTCAGCAAAGCTTGGTTCTCGCCCAGTGCTTTGTATGGTGCCTGCTGGTCGGATGCGATCAGACACTGCCTTCGAAGCCGTCCCAACAAGTCACCATCGAAGACTCCGTTGACCGAGCGCTGCGGGACTCGCGAAACGAAGATGCGCTGAGACTCGCCCGCGAGGCCTTACTGGAGCTGCCGAACGATCCCGAACGGCTTGCCAACATGGCGCGGGCGATGGCAGCCAGTGGTATGCACCGTGAGGCTGCGTTTCTACTCACCGATGCCGCCAAGGCTGCGGACTTTAAGCCAACGACTCTCACCACGCGTGCCGTCCGCGCACTCCTTGAAGTCGGTGAACTCTATCCGGCAATAGAGCTCCTCACGTCTGCCGTTCATCAGTCACCCAACAACCACTCGCTTCGTAGAACGCTGTTCGGACTGCTTGGCGAAGCCGGTCGAACGGATCTGATGCGGGAGCACTATGAAGTGCTCATTCGAGATCGGAAATTTGATCTCGCGATCCTGATCGCGATGACGGACACATCCGAACGCCTTTTTCCGGCGGAGACGATTCAATCGTTGATTGAGCTGAACAGCGACGACGATCGTCTACGCCTCGCACTTGCTCAATCGCTACGCGATCAGCGCCGACTGGAAGAAGCAGAAAACACGCTTCGGCAGATCGTTCAACGACATGCAGACTTCGCGCCCGCACTTGCACTACTGGGCCGGATGCCAGGTGTTCAGAAAGCAAACGACGGCAGATTTGAAAGCTGGAGCCGTGCCGCGTCGCCTCATTGTCAGCACCAAGCGGACTATTGGATCGCAATGGGGGATCGGCATTTTCAATTTTCGAACCCGTCTGCAGCTCTGTCCTGTTACGCAGTGGCTTCGCGGATCGACCCCAACCGAGTCACCCCCTGGATTCAAGCCAGCCTTTGCCTCCGTGACCGAAGGATGTCTCACTTGCGTGGCGATGGGATCGACGAGAACGAGTCGGAAAGGATTTCCGAGATCTGCCACCAACGCGCAAAACGATTATTGGATCTTAGATTTCATCTGCAACGATTCGGAGCAAGCGAGGAATCCAGTCAGACTGCGGCCGCGCACGTCGCCCGTTCACTGAATGGTTTGGGAAGGCACTGGGAGGCGGAAGCTTGGTCAGCCATCGCGACCACGCTACCGAGTGAACCAGATTCGGAGTTGGGATCGCTACGCAATTCGATCATCCAAGTACTCGAGCAAACTCGCGATTGGAGCATCTTCCCAGACCTCCAACGATTCGAGCTGATCGGCGCTGGAGAAAGCGGTGTTCATGCCAACAACGCTTTCTCCAATCGTCTTGGCAAGCAACGTTACGAAAACATTGATCGCGATCAAGTGCTCAGGTTTCAAAACGAAACCGAGGAACGAGGGGTCGTTCTGCGACACGATCAGTATGCGGATATCTCATCGTCTCTCATTCAAACACTGGGGTCCGGAGGGGGGACGCTCGATTACGACCTCGACAGCTTTCCGGACTTACTTTTTCCTGGAGGCGGCGACGCATCGGAGCATGCCCTGCCGAGTACCCTGCTTCGGAATCTTGGTGCACAGTTCCGGGACGTCACGCTCCACGCACGTTCTATCAACGTTGGACTCGGACAATCGGTCGCGATTGGCGACTTCAACGAAGACGGTTTTCCGGACGTGTACTTTGCGAATTTTGGAGAGAATCGTCTTCTCCGCAACAATGGCGATGGCACGTTCTCAGATGCCTCTCAAGCACTCGGAAACTCGATCAGACGATGGACCACCGGAGGTGCATTCTTTGATTTCAACGGAGACGGGCTCAGTGATCTCGTTGCAGTCAACTACTGCAAGCTCACGTCCGCGGTCGATCAGCCCTGCGAATCTCTTGGCAAGCCAGCGCCGTGTCATCCCGCGCAGTTTCCAGGGGACGGAGATCAACTGTTGATTGGTACCCACGAGGGGACATTCCGGGAAGCATTCGAGGAACAGATACGCCAAATCATCCCAGGTAGAGGACTCGGCGTTGTCGCGGGCACGATCGGTGGAGGCCCATCCATCCTTGTCGCTAACGACATGTCAGCGAACCATCTTTTTCGCTTTGGCGAAGACAGTGTCAATGAAGTTGGCGTACCTTCGGGAGTCGCTGTCGACTCACGATCACTGACTCAAGCATCGATGGGAATCGCGTGTGGCGACCTCAACAGAGATCTGAACCTCGATTTTTACGTCACGGGTTTCGCTCATGAGTACAACATCTTCTACGAACAACTCCGTCAAGGAATCTGGACAGATCGGTCCGCTCGCGCGGGCCTCATCGAGTCTTCAGTGATGATGGTCGGATTCGGAACGCAGGCGATCGACGTCGATGGGGATGGCTTCGAAGAATTACTTGTGACCAACGGGCACATCGGTGATTTTGGTCCCAAGCAACCGTCTCTCGAACAGGGTTTCCAGTTGCTACGACGCAACGGTTCTGGCGAGTTCGCACTTGTCGCGTTGAACGACCAAGACCCTTACTTCGCAACGAATCACGTTGGCCGTGCTCTTTGGAAGATAGACGTCAACCGGGACTTGTTGGACGATGTGGTGATCACCCATCAGAATGCACCCCCCGTATTGCTCGTCAATCAAACCGAAACGAATCATCACCGAATTGCGTTCCGATTGGTGGGCACCACAAGCTCAAGAGACGCAATCGGCGCAACGATCACGTTTGTTGCGGGCAACGACACTCGAAAACTCTGGCTTCTTTCTGGTGATGGTTACATGTGTAGCAATGAGCGTCGGCTGCACGCCGGCATCGGTGCACATGCCCGTGTTAAAGATGTCGTTGTCACGTGGCCATCGGGCGTCAGGGAGTCATTCGGTTCGCTTCAAGCGGATCAACTCCACCTTTTGATCGAGGGTGAAGGGACGGCGAGCCAGTCTCCGTTTGAGTGACCGATTGGCACTAAGAGGATATGCCGCCCTGGGAGCCTCGTTAAGGCAAAAATCCTCTCCTTTGTCGTGCAGATACGCGATGCCTGGGTGGGTGTGCATCAGCGTCATTTGGTAGGCATCCAGGTCCGACTTTCTTTCATCGGACCGGGAAAGACGAAGAGCGCGTAGTCGCCGTAGCGCACCCTCATTTTTTCTTTCATCTGAGGTCTCGCATGAAATCTGCGCAACAAAGGAGTGGCTTCACGCTCGTTGAGCTGCTCGTGGTGATCGCCATCATCGGCATTCTTGTTGGACTACTTCTTCCCGCCGTTCAAGCCGCACGCGAGGCGGCACGTCGGATGAGTTGTAGCAACAACTTTAAGCAAATCGGGCTTGGCATTCACAACTACCACTCGGCTTACAAACAACTCCCGAAACACGGCACCGGAAGCAACGAGGAGCCGGCGGCCGCCTGGTGGCGGTCATCAGTGAATTCCAATCGTGTGCGTCTCAGCATGCTCGTCCCGATCCTACCTTTCATTGAGCAGCAGGCCCTTTGGGAACAGATTTCCAATCCAAGCCAACAGCGAACCGATGGAGCCATTCAAAATCCACCGTGGAACGCGATGGGTCCGACGGCGGACAATATCCAGTACATCCCATGGTTTACTGAAGTCCCGACCTATCGGTGTCCCAGCGATCCTGGAATCGGCTTGCCAGCGTTGGGACGGACCAATTACGCGGCGTGTCTAGGCGACTCAATGTGGAATATCCACGTGGGTCCTTTCAACAACTTTCGAACAGACAAGACCGCCGCGCGTTCGATTGAAGCACAGGCCTCGCATCGAGGTTTCTTCAAGTCTGTCGACGAAACGAGATTCCGTGACACACTCGACGGGCTTTCAAACACGATCGCAATGGGCGAGATCATCACCGCGTTGCAGGATGGTGATAAACGCGCGAATGGGGTTGCGACGAACGGTGGGAATGCAAGTCCATTCGGACTTGCGGCTTTGCGTCAGAATCCCTCGCTTTGTTCGGACAACGGCTATGTGGATCCTGAGCGGCCTCAATTTTGGTTGCCCGAGTGGAAACAAGTGAACCGAATTAATTTCGGACGCGGGCATCGATGGGCGGACTCTTTACCGATCATGACGGGCGTCTTAACGGTGCTTCCGCCAAACCGCGAGGCTTGCGGGCGACACAATGCACTCGGCACGACTCTGGTCGCCACGGTCTCAAGTCGCCATCAAGGTGGGGGTCACGTGCTGATGGGTGACGGTGCCGTCATCTTCGTCTCGGATTCGATCGAAGCTGGTGATTCTCGAGCTGAGATGATTTGGTCCGGTAACACCCCGGGTTCCGAAAGCCCCTATGGACTTTGGGGTGCACTTGGAACACGTGCCGCGAAAGAGACGATCGAGGAACAACTTAACCAGTAGTTGTTCATCCATTCCAGTTGCCCGTCGATCGCAGTCGACGGGCAACCTGTCTTTGTACTCCAAACAAACAATCCAATGAAATCAATCTACACCTTGTTCGCTATTGCCTGCCTCATCGCAACGCTTGGCTGTGACGGCAAAGAGAATTCGCTCGCGGATGAAAATCTGACGGCGGATGATTTTGCAAAGTATGAGGCCGAGTTGGCGGCTGCGAATGGAGAAGCCAGTTACGAAGAAGAAACGAAGTAAGCGAGATCGCGGACTTTCTCGTTTTCACTCTTCCAATGAAATCCAACTTGATAGAACGAGTCTTCAGGCAAACCTGTCCGAAGACGCGGGGTTTCATACCTTTCTCACTCGATCAATGCGTTGCGGCTGCGTTGATCTGAAGCTCACTCATCACCAGATTGAGCCCTCGGACTGCCGCACTTTGAAAAGAACGACGAAGTGGACCACAATGGGTCCAGGTGCGCCGGAATAGTCGGTCGCACACAACTCACATGCCGAAATGCGTGCTCATCCAGGTTCGGCCCTCCCGTCGGCAACTCTGCAAACTCACATGAAAAGAATTGATACGCGTCTCTTTGTGGCAGCAATCGTCCTTCAAGCGATTCTCCCCGTTGCGTTTTGTCGCAGCGACAACCCACACTCGCAACCGAACATCGTCTTTCTGTTCGCAGACGATCAATGCACTTACTCGGTCGGTTGCTATGGAAACAAGGACGTTCGCACGCCGAACATGGACCAACTCGCCAACGACGGATTGGTCTTTGACAAGCACTACAACACAACTGCAATCTGCATGGCGAGCCGCGCGAGCGTGTTTACGGGCATGTACGAATACAAAACGGGCTGCAACTTCACCCACGGGGATATGCGAGCCGAAACGTGGGCGAGGTCTTATCCGGTGCTTCTACGAGATGCCGGCTATCTGACCGCATTCGCCGGAAAGTTCGGCATCGTGGTTCAAGGCAAAGGACTCTGCGAAGAAGACTTCGACTTTTGGGGAGGCGGCCCCGGGCAAACGAACTACGCGACGGCGAAGAACAAGTCGATGCGCAAATACGCGGACAAGTACCCGCATTCCACGTTGTCCTACGGCGCGTTTGGGCAAGACGTGATCCGTCAGTCGGTCAAACAAGACAGACCATTTTGCTTATCAATCAGTTTCAAGGCCCCTCACAAACCTGCCACACCTGATCCGCGTTTCAACGACATCTATGCCGGCAAATCGTTCACCAAGCCCGCGAACTTCGGCCGCGAATACGGAGAACATCTGTCACAACAAAGCAAAGCCGGACGTCAGTACCCACGTTTCGTCGACTGGAAGTACGACACGGACTACGACGGCGAAATGGCAAAGTACCATCAACAAATCTACGCGATCGATGTCGCCCTCGGGATGATTCGCGACGAACTCAAGGCACAGGGTGTCGCGGACAACACGGTCGTCATCTACACGAGTGACAACGGCTATATCTGCGGTTCACACGGCTACGGTTCCAAGGTTTTGCCGATGGAGGAATCATCGCGAGTGCCCCTCATGATCTACGATCCGCGAAGCCCTGTAAGCGGCAAGCGACTTCGCTGTGACCGTCTAACAGGAAACATCGACTTTGCGCCGACCATCCTGGAACTCGCGGGTCTCAAGACTCCCGCGAACATGGATGGCAAGAGCCTGCTCGACCTGCTCGAAGATCCGACGCAAGGCGGACACGATCAAATGTCGTTCATCAACGTCTACGGACCACTGCCGACTCACAGCCTGAGCTGCCTGACGCGTCAACACAAATACACGTACTGGTGGTACGGCGATGAGTCCATGCAACCGGTGGAAGAACTCTTTGACACCAAGAACGATCCGCTCGAATTGACGAACTTGGCCGTCACCGAAGAAGCCACCGACGCGCTTCGGTCGATGCGTGAGCGGTACGATGCCGCGCTTGCGAACTGGCAAGCAGAGGCCGTTGACTACAACAACTACCAGCGATACGGCGTGCTGTTCGATCGAAACGTTCCATTGTCAGACAAGAACGTTGCCAAGCAAAAACAACCCGCTCCAAAGGGCAAGAGCAAGCAACGCAAACAGTAGCGTCTCACGGACCAAGGCCCGTGCAAGGCGAACCTGAGTTTTCTCGCACCCCATTTAACTTCGCAATCAAGATGGGTTGAGATCGCTCACGAAAAGAATTTCGCGAGCGTCTTGTCGCTGGGCTTAGGCGTCAGCAGCGAAACCACGATCATCGTGATCGTCGAGCTAAGCAGCATCACAACCACAGGCATGATCGGTGTTCCGTCTTCACCGAACGGGAGTTTGAGCGTGAACGTTCTCAGCGACTCCTGATCGACGGCCTTGTAGAACAGAATTCCCCAGCAGCTGATCGCCGCGAACACGCCGCTGATCGCGCCCGCCGCCGAGAGGCCTCGCCAATAGATCGCGGCAACGACGATCGGTAATAGTGCAGCGAATCCACTGAAACACCAAACTCCCATCGCGAATACGCTTCGCACGTTGCCAAGGCTGAGCCCGTAGGTAATGGCAACGATCAGAATGATGAACAAGCGGGTGTAGAGCACTTGCTGAGCATCGGACACGTTCTCCTTTCCACGGTAATGCGTGAGGATATCGTTGGTAAAGATCGTGCCCATGCACAGGAATTGACTGTCCAAGCTACTCATGATGGCGGCCAGAATACCGGCAGCCAACAAACCTGCGAGGACTTTTCCGCCGAACGTCGCTCCGGTCAACTTCGTCACCAAGAACGGTAGGATCGCATTGGGATTGGACGGCAACTGCATCGTGTCGGGGATCAAGCTTCCCGTGGCCCACGTCCCCACGAGCACACAAGGCAACCAAACGATCATGATGAAGATCGGATGGAAGATGACCGGCAACTTGAAAGAGTTCGCACTCTTGGCGGTCATCCAGTGCTGGAAAATGTGTGGAAACATTCCGACCGAAAGGGGGATCAAAAGATACGTGAAGAACTTTGACTGGCTCATGTGGGCCCGAGTCGCCTTGTCCTCAGGAATCGATTCCGAAAGCGCACGGAGGTTGGCGAACAGGCTCTCTTTGCCACCGAGCTTGGTTGCGATCACGTAGAACGTGACCACGCCAAGCACCATGAATACCATCGTTTGAAGCGTGTTGGCCCAGGTCGTCCCGCGCATGCCGCCGAAGAAGACATAAATCAAGACGACGATGCAAATCACCAACGAGCCGAGCCACGGCGGAATACCTCCGTGCGAGGCGAAGTTGGGTGTGCCGTCGGGATGCAGAACAGGAAACGTATTCGGTGCCAGTCCGGCCGTTAACGACTGCACCACACCACCGCTACCGATCACCCCGATCAGCAAGTAAGGAATGATCAAACCGACGAGGCAAGGGAACAGCAACAGCCCGATAAAGTCACTCTCCAATCGGTCGCGAAAGAACTCGATCTGAGT
Source organism: Planctomycetota bacterium (assembly GCA_039821165.1). GTDB lineage: Bacteria > Planctomycetota > Planctomycetia > Pirellulales > Pirellulaceae > Stieleria. The sequence continues at coordinate 63,249 of JBCBOT010000005.1, forward strand.
CGTGTAGCCGTTCTTGCGTGCGAGCTTCCACACACGAACGCCGATCAGAAAGAAACACAGCGAGTGAACGATGCCGCTGCTGCTGGCGAGCATGCCGTAGACGCCGATTCCTTCCTTGTAGGCTTCGCCACTGCTTCCGACCAATGCGAAGGCCGTCATCGTGGTGCCGAATAAGCTCATCAGCAGCATGAACGGACCGATCGAATGGCTCGCGACTTGGTAGTCTTCCTTGGTGCCTTTGAACAGCCGACTGGAGAACAGCCCCAGCGCGAGTAACACGCCGAGGTACAGCAACATGATGATCAGTTGCGGGAGTCCTGGCTGATTCACGATGCGACCTCCTCTTCGGATTGGACATCATCGTCCCCCGGCCACGCGATCACCGTCGCAAGCCACCAGGTCAGACACGCTGCCACGGAAAGACAGAGGTGCCAAAAGAGCCCGATCGGCAAGAAACCGAGCACGAGCGTGTCGTCGTGCCAGAGCCAATTGTCTTGGTGCAGGATCAACAGCAATACGACGAGGATCGCGACGATCCACATGCCGCGAGGAGTCCGCTTTTCGTTTGTCATGAAGAAAGATCGAGGCGGGTGGCGAAGACGATTGGTTGAGAGATCAGTCTATTTGAAAGGCGAACGCATGATCCGAGGGGTGGATTTGACCAGCCACATCGGGGGGAATAGACTTGCCGCTCACGAACCCCGATTGGAGTGCATTTGATGAGTGCTGAACAGACTGTGGAGACTCGATCAACCGACTCACCCACAGAGAGCCGTAAGCGAAGCGGGGGATGGCTGCCTTACATCGTGGCGAGTCTGGTTCTTCCCTGTCTCACGGTTTGGATTGCGCTTGCAACATTTACACCGCGTTATCGGGCATCGCACCTGCTGGAATCGAACACCGAGTTCATTCTGTACAAAGATGTCATGCCTGTCTTTCATGACCTCGCGGACACCGAGCGAGCGGTTGTGATGAATTCGGTCGTCCTGGATTCCGTTCTGGTCGACCCCGATGTTCTTTCGGTGATTGACCGAGACAATCTGGCAACCGCGCAGCAGCATCTGCGAAGAAATCTGTCTGTCGAGGAGGCTGGATCAAGCGGAAGAATGTTGATCAGCTATGTGCACCCGGATCGGGAAGCAGCCGCGGCCATCTGTAACGCGGTGGCGTCAAGCTACCTTCGCGTTCGTTCGAGCGCGGATCAAACCCGTGTCACCAAGCTCGAAACACTCTTGGTACCTGAGATCGACTACTGGAAAGCGGAAGTGGAACGCTTGCAGGGGAAATACCGAGACCTCTGGAAAGCAATCGCCGGTCGGATGCAAGTCCCGGGAGCCGACATGCAGGAGATCAAAATGGAGCAGTACAAACGACTGAGCCATGAGATCTTTGATTTGGAAAGCGAGATCGAAGTGCTACAAACGATTCAGCAGCTGAAGGATCGCACACTCACTTCTCAGACAGAAGACACTGAAGTAGACGAAGAAGAAGTCACCGAAGAAAATCAACAAGATCCAAACTACTCGCTCCTCGAGCTGAAGACTCGGCTCGAGGTGTTGAACAACCAGTTACAACCACTCGCCCGGGAGTTAGCTCTTGGGAACGAGCAGTCAACAGAACTGACGTTTATCGAATCAGATCTCGAACGTGCGACGGGCATTCTGAATAAACTCGAAGACCGCGCCGCCGCGATTCGAACAGAACGACGTCAAATGGTCGCTGTTCGATCGGTCGCAAAAGCGACACCTCCGCAGACGCCTGCAAATGACATCGGGCTTCATAGCCGGGTGACGTTCTCCGCCGGAGCCGCTTTTGTGCTTCCGCTGCTACTCGGGGCATTGCGACCGCGTAAGCGGGTCGCCGCCGAATAACACGCGGGGCGACAGCGGGGCCGTTTGTCGGGTATTCTCCACGCCCGCTCCGACAACATTGAATCCGCTGTGCCTGAATCATTCGACTTAATCGCTGCCTGTGCCTTTGGACTTGAAGCCGTTGTGCGGCGGGAACTGGAGGCACTCGGATTCGACGTTTCGATCGGCGAATCCGGGCGGGTGCACTTCGTCGGTGACGCGGAGTCGATCGCTCGCACGAATCTGCACCTCCGCTGCGCGGATCGAATCTTGATTCGGGTGGCCGAGTTCCAAGCCACCGACTTCGACGCACTTTTTGAAACCGTCAAAGCAATTCGATGGGCGGAGTGGATGCCGGTCGACGCGAGCTTTCCCGTCACCGGACGAAGCATCAAATCGCAACTCTCAAGCGTCCCTGCATGCCAACGAAGTGTTAAACGCGCCATCGTTGATGCGATGCAGCGGGACCACGGCACGACGGAACTGCCCGAGTCAGGTCCGACTTTCAAGATCGACGTGGCGCTGCTGAAAGATGTCGCGACACTGACCATCGATACGACGGGGCGAAGTCTCCACCGGCGTGGCTATCGAACGGACATTTCGCGTGCCCCACTGAAGGAAACACTGGCGGCCGCGATGGTCCTGCTCAGTTTTTGGAAACCCGATCGCCCCCTGATCGATCCGTTTTGCGGAAGCGGAACCATCCCAATCGAAGCGGCGCGGATCGGTCGCAACATCGCCCCGGGAATCGATCGTGAATTTGTCTTCGAGGATTGGCCGACGCTCTCCAACGATCTTGTTGCGGACCTACGCTCTCAAGCGACAGCGGCACAGATCGATAAGCTCGATGAACGGATACTCGGTAGTGACATCGATGGCCGGGTGCTCGCGGCGGCTCGCGACAACGCCTCCCGCGCCGGCGTTTCGGAGGACATTCATTTCCAAACCGGCGACGTTGGCTCACTGAGTAACAAACGACGCTTCGGGTGCTTGATCACGAATCCTCCCTACGGAAAACGGCTGGGGCAGGATCGTGAACTCGACGCACTCTATCAATCGCTGCCGGACGTGCTCCGTGGGTTGCCGACTTGGTCCCACTATTTCTTGACCGCCTACCCGGGATTTGAATCCGCGGTGGGACGTTCTGCCGATCGACGACGCAAACTCTACAATGGTCGCATCGAATGCACGTACTTTCAATTTCACGGCCCCAAGCGAGTCACCACCGAGGCGCGTGAAGACAAATCAGCGACGCCCTACGCGCATGCGTCCGGTGATGCCGCATTCGGACAACTCGACGCAAAAGCTCGGGAACAATCCGAACTCTTCGCGGTACGGTTGAGGAAACGAGCCAAACACTTGCGGCGCTGGCCGACGAAGCGCGGAATCACCTGTTTTCGACTGTATGAACGGGATGTTCCCGAGATTCCCCTCGTGGTCGATCGTTATGAAGACCACCTTCATCTGACAGAGTACGAAAGGCCACACGATCGCGACCCGGCCCAACACGCCAATTGGCTCGATTTGATGACGAGCACCGCTGCGGAGGCGTTAGAGATCGATCCGAAATGTGTCCATCTGAAGCGTCGCGGCCGTCAACGCGAGCACTCACAGCATGAGAAAGTCGATGACACAGGAAACCGCATCATCGTCAACGAAGGCGGGCTGAAGTTTTGGGTCAACCTGCAGGATTACGTCGATACGGGATTGTTTCTCGATCACCGCATCACTCGATCGAAGGTCCGCGACCTCGCGAAAGACAAGTGGTTTCTGAACCTCTTCGCTTACACCGGATCCTTCACCGTGTACGCGACCGATGGCGGGGCTCGCAAAACGACCAGCGTCGACCTCTCGAACACCTACACGTCATGGACCAGGGAGAACCTTCGTCTCAACGGGTTTCTCGATGACCGTCGTCAAGACGGACATCAATTGATTGCGGCCGATGTCAACGAGTTCTTGGAAAATCATCCCGCCGGAGAGCGCTACGACCTCGTGGTATTCGATCCGCCAACCTATTCACGAAGTAAAAAAACCGAACGTGACTGGAACGTGCAGACGGACGCCGTACCGATGCTGCAAAAACTCTTGCCGCTCGTTCGCAAAGGCGGAGTGATCTTCTTCTCGAACAACTTTCGTCGTTTCAAGTTCGATCCATCAGAAATCGAAGTCTCCGAGTGCCACGAGATCTCGAAGCAAACTGTCCCCGAAGACTTTCGCAATCGGCGGATCCATCGTTGCTGGCGGATTGTTCGCTGACCAACACCGAGAAGGCCTCATGAAAAGCCAATACGCTCTGCTGCGGCTGCTCGCGTGTTGTGGGCTATCTGCTTTGTTGGCTGCCATACTTGCCCAACAAACCAGCGAACCAAGATATCGAGCTTGTTGTTTGGTCGAGCGAACGTCCCTCATGATTCTTGGGGTCGTCGAGCGTTCGGACCTCGCGGATTCACAGCGCGAACTCGTTTTTGACCAGAGAGTCCTGGACCGAGTGCTTGGCGACCCGATGCTGCGGAATGTCGAAATTCTATGCAATCGTTCCACAGCTAAAGAACATCTGCGGGCAAATCTGTCGGTGGAAAGCGGGGGCTCGATTCATCGAATGGCCACTGTCTTCCACAGTTCGAAGTGCGAGGACGCGACACGTGTGTGCAATGCGATCGCCAAGAGCTATTTCCAGATACGGGAACAAAATGACGGGGTCTACAAAAGCAGGGCGGAACAAGTTCTGGGTGATGAACTCACACACTGGGAAAAGGAACGCGAACTCAGACGCGAAGCAGATCAAAGGACGACACGGGGGATCACGTTCGACTCGTTAGGCAAAGACATCGTCAAACAATACACTTCATCCAAGGTAGAGCTTGAAAGACTGTTACTCCGATCGCGGCTGACAAACATCGTCGACGCCGAGGTGAGTCAACACGAAAAGCGTCTTGCCGACGTCCGAGTAAGCCATGCGACGCTACAAGAATACTTGAACGCAAGAACTCAAGTCGGATCAAATGACGTGGAGACGATTCGCGCGCGTGCGGAAGTGAATGTCGCCAACGAAATGGTGGCTTTCATCGAGAGTTTTTCCGGGAGCATCAATCCTAGCAACTACCGTCCATCGACCCTCCATCTCATCCAGCAAGCAGATCCGACCGACGTTCGAGACACGAGTCCCGTTTTGCAGCGAATGGCCTGGATGGCTTCGCTTGGATTCCTGCTGCCGCTCGTTGCAGTAGGTTTCGGAAAGGTCGCAAGAAGAACGGGCTTCCACAACAGATCCGCGACGACCGATGGGCCACCGCTACCCTCCCTCACCACGTCGCGTTCTCAGGATTGACTCTCCGCAAGCAAGTTCGTGTGGGACTCGTTCAGAAACATGACTTACGGCGAGGTCCGAACCGGGGCCGCAACCAGCACCCCACGTGCGCGACAACCATCGAGGCTCGACTTGCGAATCGGCTTTCGCTTGAACCTTCTCTGTGACGGGTATCGACTCGCTCGACGCAGTCTTGAGAAATGACAAGACGGCTCTGTTTGAGACGGTCCTCTCTCCGATACCGGCCCATGCCCACCCTTTCGCGGAGGAGATCTATGACGCGATTGAGTCGATGAGCGAATGAGAATAAATCGTCGCGTCGCATCAACCGATGATTTGCTCGCGGTTTATCATGGGTCGGGAAACACCATGCAAAAGACATTCATCCTTGGGGCGCGGAGCAGATTACCCTGCTATTGAGACATGGTCCTTTCGCAAGCGCATCACTGTGGAAACCGGGAAAATCCGGACTGTCTTTTAGCAAGACTCGCCACCGAAAACGATTCGGAAGCAGCCACGTGCTTGGGCTGTGAAAAGTCACGCGAGCAACTCGATGCGGACGCAGCATCGCTCGGGAATCTGCTGAGGAAGGAGTTCGACTCGGAGCGGGCCTTCCTCGACTCGAACGATTCCGAAGCGGCTGAGCTCGTCGAAAGAATCGTCCAAGGCACACCCGTTTCGGGCGCCGAACCTGGCGATCTCGCGGACGCCTCACGCATCGGAAGCTATCGGGTCCATTCGCTAATCGGACGCGGTGGAATGGGCATCGTTTATCGTGCAACCCACGAGCACCTTCAGAAATCCGTGGCACTGAAGGTCCTCTCCGGCGACGGTGTTGCCTCGCGGTCGATGCGAGAACGTTTCCGTCGAGAGATGCGAGCCGTCGGCGCGCTCGATCATCCAAATGTTGTGCAATCGCTGGATGCCGGCCAGGAGAATGATCACGCTTATCTCGTCATGGAATACATCGATGGCCGTGATCTTGGTCAGATCGTGAATGAGACACCACTGTCGGATGTGGACGCCTGCGAAGCTGTTCGCCAAGCGGCACTCGGCCTCGCCCACGCACACGAGCGCGGTCTGGTGCACCGAGACGTCAAACCCGCCAACCTGATGTTGGCCAAAGATGTCGAGGGCAACGCGTTGGTAAAAATCACGGATCTTGGGCTCGCGGCGTTCACGTTGGGGGCGATCGAAGAACGGCTCACCGACCAAGGACAGCTGATGGGCACCCTGGGGTTCATGTCTCCGGAACAATCACAGGGGGATCGACAGATCGATTCATCCACGGACATCTACGCGCTGGGTGCAACCCTGTATCGTCTTCTCTGTGGATGCGTTCCGTTTTCAGGAGACCGTTACGACACTCCGGCAAAGCGTCTGGCGGGATTGATTCATGAAGAGGCTCCGACGCTGAGTATTCATCGTCCGGACTTGCCAGAAGAACTCGTTCGACTGGTTGATTCCATGTTGAGCCGGTTACCCGCGGATCGCCCCGATTCGATGTTGTCGATTGCAAGTCGTTTAGAGGAATTCACTCACGGACACCGCTTGAACGAGCGCTGGCAGTCGGCAGCCTACGAGGAATTCCGATTCGATACGCAACCCGAAACGAGAAGCACGACACAAGCCGGGGTGACGCGGACCACGGCCGAGCGGGTCCATTCGGCACGGCTACCGCTGGTGCTCGGCGCGTCTCTCCTCGTCGTCCTGGGTTATGCGGCAATCCACTGGTCTGCGTTTTTGGCATTGGGAACTCTCTTTAGCAACGCGTTCAGGCCGAATCGCACCTCCGATGTGCCGGTCCAAGAGTGGCTTTGGGAAAAACCGATCAACCTGGGGGACGCCGTGAATTCACGCTGGAAAGATGATCATGCGACGATCGCATCCGATGGCAAACGCATGATCTTTTCCTCGGGATGTATCCAACGCTTCGCGGGCGAGGGTGACCGCGACCTCTGGCTTGCGGTACGCGAGACTCCAAGGAGCGATTGGGGCGATGTGACCAACCTCGGACCGATGGTGAACACCTCGGCCAAGGAGACTCATCCGACAATTCATGCGGCAACCGGCCTGCTCGTGTTTGCATCCAATCGCCACAGCGGACGAGGCGAAGAAGATCTTTGGTTCACACACGAGGACGCCAACGGAAACTGGTCGCGTCCGATCAACATGGGACCAAATGTGAACAGTGAAGTCCAAGACGACAATCCGGAAATTTCATCCGATGGGCTCACGCTCTTGTTCTGCTCAAAGCGCGAGGGATGCCTTGGCAACAAAGATATTTGGATGTGCCGTCGGGATGATCTCGATAGCCGGTGGGGTCCGGCGAGTCATCTTGCCGAACCGATTAATAGTGAGTACTTCGACTGTGAACCCGCACTTTCCCCCGACCAAACCGTGTTGATATTTACATCCGATCGACCGGGAGGATTTGGCGGAAGGGACCTTTGGGCATGCGAACGACAGAACACGCGCTCTCCTTGGTCCGAGCCGATCAACCTCGGAAACGAGATCAACACCAAGCTCGACGAGTCACACGCCGCGTGGGACGTCGACGGTCGAACGCTGGTTTTCGCCAGACGCAGTGAAAACGTTCCCACGGACATGTGGATGACGACGCGAAGAGACTAGCAACAACGGGCGTCAGCCACGGTGGTTCAAATACCGCGGAATTCTGCCTCCTCCGACTGAAATCCGATCGGTTCAGTGACGCCGTCTTTTTCGTCGGATCGTACCCGCAACGATTCCCACTGCGAACACCGCCAGACAGCTGGGTTCCGGAACGGTGCCGCCGCCACCCGTGATTGAGAGTGATGTAATTTCACCCGAGGCGATGGCGAATCCTGTTGGGGTCGTCCAAAGGGTTGTGACGAAACGGGTGTCACCGGGCTGCTGAAAGTCCGCAAGACTGAGCGCGTCGGGCAGTTCAAGCGCATCAAATGCGGTGCCCGATTGATCGGTGAGATCAAAGACGATCTGAAATAGTTGCGCACCATTGGTTGGAGGCCCCGAGTATCCGGTAATGGTTTTGGACAGGCGGTCAGACGCGCTTCCTGGTAACGCATCTTGGACGAATAACAACGGTGGGGCCGACGTGTATTGGTTGCCAAGAACCGAAAACTGAAAAGCGTCTCCGGGAAAGGCACCGTTGTTCCCCGCAACAGAGATTGGGGTCGCCGTCGTGTCGTAAGTCAGTTCCCCAACAAACTCCGTGTTAGCGGCAAAGATCCCACCGGTGTTCGTAAAGACGCCGCCGTATCGAAGCGTGACGACACCTGCTCTGCATTCTTGAACAGCAACTGCGGCGACAACGATCGAAACCACCATCAAACGGGTCATATAGGCGGGAATCAATCCGGCAATGTTGTGCGATATCATTATGTCAACGGTTCTAGTCGAGAAAACAACCAACTACGCTTGGCTATAAAGCTCTCGCGACGTCGCGACCCTTTGTGACACTGATTTCAAGAAAAAGGCGTTCATTTGTTATCAGAGACTCAAACAGGCAGCGTGACCGCAAAGCTCGCCTGCCTGAAATCGCACGACCCCGAATCGATTCAGTGGTTCGTCAAACGGTTCATGCCCTCGATCGTTCATCGGGCGCGATTTTTGATCGAAGACAATCGATCCCGAGGTGAAGACGCCGATGATGTCGCCCAGGATGTACTTGTTCAATTCTTGTCGCAGATTGATCGGTATGAAAAGCTGGAGAACCGTGGGCACCTGTTTCAGATTTTGGCGATGCTCACCAAGCGTCGCGCAATCGATGCTTATCGCCGTGCGTGCAAAAGAGATTCTCGGGAACAACTCAATCCTTTGATTTCGCAATGGGAGCAGTGTGATTCGATCTCCAAGCTGGACCCCTCGCATGTGTCGATCGAGATTCTGGACGCATTGAGGGAGGTGATCAAAGCGATACACTCGCCCGACCTCGACACCGAGACGATTCTTGAAATGAGACTCAATGGACACACCGTACGCGAGATTGCAACTCGAATCGGACGGGGCGAAAGAGCGGTCTACCGGCTTTTAGAACGTATTCGAAAACGCCTGGAAGAATTTGGCTTTGATTTTTCCGCTTAGCTGTCTCAGATCGCCACAGCCCAACGAGAACATGAGCGCGTAGCGATTTCGCGCCTCCCTGGCTATCCATGTCGTCTATCGATCAACCCGACTGGCAGACACAAATTCGTCTCGAACGAATTGCAAAGGAGTTCGAGGAAAAGCTTCGGGCCGATTCTTCAAGTGAGTCAGTTGAAACGATGCTGGAGAAGTTCTCCGACGTACCTGCGAAGGACCTCTTCAGAATTTTGGTGGAGACGGAACTCGACGTCCGGCAGGCAGACTCGATCCAGACACAGAGCGTCTTACAAAGACTCCGATCGGGTCACCCGCAATTCCGTTCCGTACTTGACTCTCTCGAGCCGAAGCTCGAGGAACCTTCCTCGCAGGAAACGCTTTCGTCGGATGTTCTTCGAGTCGGAGAATGCGTGGGTGACAGGTATCAGGTCGACACGGAGATCGGTCGCGGAACCACCTGTTTGGTCTACAAGGCAATTGATCAAGAAACGGGACGTTCGGTAGCCATCAAACTAATGCGTCCCGATCTTCGAAGAGCGCTTCCCCAACCATCCGAACACTTCTTCTTGGCGGAAGAACGTGTGCTCGAGACGTTAAGTAATCGAGGGGTGGTACGCTTCGTCGGGAGTGGAGATCACCAAGGCCTCCCTTTTCTGGTGACCGAGTACATCGAAGGCGTGCCGCTAGATCAGTACATTCGACAAACGGTTCTGAGCGAACGAGCGATCGCCGGTCTGATCGCAGATGTCGCCACGACAGTTCAAGCCGCCCATGAGGCGAATGTGGTTCACCGGGACCTCAAACCCTCAAATATCATTGTGGATCGGCGCGGCAAACCCCGTCTTACCGACTACGGCGCATCGATTCACTACGACCACATTGGACATGGGGCGAAGTACGCGGGGACGCCGCTCTACATGAGTCCTGAGCAGGCGCGTGGTGGATCGGACTTGGTCGACGGTCGGACGGATGTCTACTCTCTTGGTGTCATCCTCTATGAATTGTTGACGGGTCAACATCCGTTCGGAACTCGGTTTGACACACCACTTGAATTGGCCATCCGCATCGAGTCTGCGGACGTTCCCCCGCCCAGTCAGCGAACCGAGGTGCACCCTACCTTGGAAGCGATTTGCTTAAGAGCACTTGCGCGCGAGCCAGAGAACCGCTTTCAAAACGCGGCGAGCCTTGCTCGAAGCCTTCGACAGTTTCAAAAGCGATGGAACGTATTTATCGCAATCGGTTGCCTTGCGGCAATCGTCTGCGTCATCACTGCTGTCTCGTTGCGTTCCACTCCGTTAAGGGATTCCGTTCGAACCGTCCATTCGATCGATCGACCGAATCAGGAATCGGTAGAACCGGAAGCAGAACGGTTAGCGAATCTGGCCTGGACGAATGCGAAGATCAAGACCGTCATTGAGGAGTCATTTCAGACGGACACGTCGGCTTTCGAACTTTCCTATTCCAATGCGGAGTCGGCCGGCATTGTTGAAGACGCCAACAGCGACCGATTTTTTCGGACGGTGTTCACCGCCAACGAAACAACCGCCATCCTGGAGCGTGTCTTTGATTCTGTGGATGCGATCGACCTCAGTTTCCGCGTCCGTTTCCCCAGCGGTGTTCACGTTGCCGGTCATGAAGCCGGATATTCAGGTGTGATCCTCGCACAACTCGCGACATCCAACGCCAAAGACTCCCAGACGCTACTGCGGCTAGAACTAGGCATCTTCCATGAGGAAGAGGCCCGTTACCAGATCATGTTCTATTCGCCGTTATTCGATGTCGCAGACTGGATTGACGTTGATCCCGAGGAATGGACCCATCTCCGTTATCGAACAAGTGACCAAGGTGACGGGACAACGACCACCGAAATCTGGGTGAATCAGAAACGGATCGTGTGTCGAATCAACGGCGAAAAAACGGGGCGAGAGGGTGTCGCAGCAGGTCGCATCTCGATCGGCGGGAGCAACTCCTTCGGTGAGAAAACTCCCTTGCCGTTTGAACGCGACATCGACGATGTCTTGCTACGAATTATCCCGAGCACTCATCAAGAACGCCGGCTCCTGAATGACTGACGGTCGATGCGACTGCCAGCCATGGAAACATCGGCGATCTCGAAGCCGCTCGCTTGGTTTACTTTTTGCTCTTTGCGTTGGCCTGTTGCTTAGGCTTGCGATTTCGGCGCGGAGATCCTGGATCCGTGTCTTCAGGGACGCCAAACTGCTTTCTTGCCGCGACGAGCTGCTCGGTGAGTTTGTCTTGAATGTCGAAGTACTCCGTGCTTCCAAAAACACTTTGCAGCTCGTTGGGGTCCTTCGTCAGATCGTACATTTCCCAATCGTCGATCAACTTGCCTTCCAGCGCGTACAGATGGATCAGTTTGTGTTTCCCGTCGGTCACGCCATAGTGGCGAGCGACGTTATGGGCGCCGGGATTTTCGTAGTAGTGGTAGTAAAAGACCTGTCGCCAATCGTTCGGCGTCTGGCCTTTGAACAGCGGGAGCAGCGAGCGACCCTGCATGTCGGACGGAACACTGACACCTGCGGCGTCCAGAAACGTTTCTGCGAAGTCGAGGTTGGAGACAATGTCTTGATTCGTCGTACCGGGCTCGATCATGCCGGGCCAACGGGCCAGCAAAGGAGTGCGAAGCGATTCTTCATACATCCAACGCTTGTCAAACCAACCATGCTCGCCGAGGTACCATCCCTGATCGGAGGAGTACATCACGAGGGTGTTTTTGGCGAGGTCAGCCTCGTCCAGGTAATCCAGCACTTCGCCGATCCCATCGTCGACGCTCTTGACGCAGCGCAGATAGTCTTTGACGTAACGCTGATACTTCCACTTGATGATCTCTTCTTCGGTCATCGAGTCCTTCGCAGCCTCGAATGCCTTGTTCTTCGCACCGTAGGCTTGATCCCAGACCTTTTTCTGGTCGGCGTTCATGTTGCCGTAACCGGTCAGTTTGAGATCATTTGAATTGAGGTGCGAGCGAACGGTCATGGTTTGCCGCGCGGCGGAACGGGTGCGTCCTTGATAATCATCCCAAAGAGTTTCGGGCTCGGGCACCGTGACATCGTCGAGCCAGTTGAGGTATTTCGGGGCCGGTCTCCAGTTTCGGTGCGGTGCCTTGTGCTGATACATGACCATGAAAGGCTTTTCTGGATCGCGTTCGTTGCGAAGCCAATCGAGCGTTTTGTCGGTGATGATCTCGGTGGTGTAGCCGGTGTGCGGACGCGTGACCGGTTCACCGTCTTCACCCGCTGTGATCATCGGCGGGTTGTAATAGGGGCCCTGGCCTTTGAGGACGTCGTAGTAGTCGTAGCCTTGCGGCGTGGTCGCGAGGTGCCACTTCCCGATGACCGCCGTTTGATATCCGGCAGCTTGGAGCAGCTTGGGAAACGTTTGCTGATCGCCGTTGAATTTGTTGCCGTTGCGGATGAAGCCGTTGAGGTGGCTGTACTTGCCGGTTTGAATGACGGCGCGACTCGGACCACAGATCGAGTTGGTGACGTAGCAACGATCAAACCGCATGCCTTCGCGTGCGATGCGGTCCATGTTCGGCGTCGTGATCCGCGCCGGGTCATACGCACTAAGCGCCTGCGTGCAGTGATCGTCCGTGAAAATAAAAACGATGTTGGGGCGCTCGGACGCGATCGCAGAGTGAACTGAGAGAACGACGATGCAGAGCGTCTGGATGATGGTTCGCATGGGGCAGCTGGATGGATGGGAGGGAAGCACGTTCGATAGCGCAGGACAGATTCTAGCTCGAAGCGAACGGGTGCGTGTCGACTATCAGCCTCCGATTTCCCTTTGAAGCCAGGCGCGTGCGTAAGCCCAGTGTCGCTTCGCGGTTCGCTCCGAGATCCCGAGAATCTCGGCCGTTTCACCGTTTGTGAGCCCCGTGAAGTACCGGAGCGAAACAATCCGCGCGAGACTCGGATCCTCTTTGGCGAGTTTGTCCAGCGCTTCGTCGAGCGCGAGCAACTCATCGACGTCGCCAGGATCGAAATACGCGACATCCGAGTCGAGTTCTTTCCTGGACCAGTCGCCTCCACGTTTTACACGATTCTTTTTTCGGGCATTCTCGATCAAAATTCGACGCATGGACTCTGCAGCTGCGGCAAAGAAGTGCCCGCGATTGTCCCACACCTGCCCTTCTTCGCTTCCAACGAGCCGAAGAAATGCCTCATGAACCAATGCTGTGGGCTGAAGTGTTTGGCCGCGTTTCTCGCCTCGCATTCGAATCGCCGCGATCCGCCTGAGTTCGTCGTAGACCAGTGGGAGCAATTCATCCGCTGCTTTGGCATCTCCTTGACGGATTGCCGATAGCAGTTCAGTAGCGTCTCGTGTCATCGGCGGATCTTGATTTGGCGAAGAATGAACTGAGAGAATCGCGGAAGACTAAACGCCATTTCGAGCAATCGCACACATGGCCGCGGGAAAAATAATTTCGTTCTTGCCACCGTCACTTCGAGGTCGTTTGGGACTCAAACGAACCGGAAGTACGGTCTTAGAAGATGCCTCCAAGCCCGCCTCTTCACAATTTCTTTTTTAGCGGCGCTGATTTCGTGGCCCTCAGTAGCCGTACTCGTCGCATTGCTCCTGTAGACGAGATTCCTTTGACGGGACCGCTACTCCTATCGCTTTGCCCTCTCCTCGGAGCGCTACAACATGGGCCACCCCCGCAAAACCAGCCGATCAACGAGGCGGAAACTAAAGAATCGCCGGGCCCTGCAACTTGAGGTGATTGAGCCAAGGCTCATGCTCCATGGAGAAGAACTACACGTCTCCTCAGAGGCCATGGAGATGAATCACGTCTCGACAATGTCTGACGTGACTCAGGTTTCGACTGATGGATCCACGGCTACAGACGCAATGGAGATGGCACATGCCGATTCGGGCATGAACCACGATCATTCATCGATGATCGAAGTGACTGGGGGTAACATCGACCCGAGCGTATCGGTCACAGCGTTTAACGATCCAACGGGCGGCGTCAACCTCCGTGTCGATCTGCAAAATTTCCAGCTCGCTCCCCAGAATGCCTCACTGGAGCATTCCTATGGCGAAGGCCATCTCCATGTTTATGTCGATGGAGAAAAGGTCGGTCGTTTCTATGAGCAGTGGATTCATCTCGCCGACATTGGTCCAGGCCAGCATTCGATCAGCGTCGGGTTAAGTGGCAACAATCACGCGTCGTACGCGATCGGTGGCACTCCGATCCAGGACACGGTCCATATCATCGTTCCAGAAGACACCTCGCAGCATCACGCGATGGTTGTGGATGTCCCCGACGATGCCCCGCTTCCCACGATTGATCTCGTCCTACAGGAAGACCCCGCAGCGGGGTATAACCTTCGAGTCGAGTTGACCGAGTTTGTCTTCACGCCGGAAGCGACCTCAGGGGACCGAGTCGATGGTCAGGGGCACGCCAGTCTTTTCATCAACGATGAGATGGTCACGCGACTGTACGGCGATTGGTACCACTTGTCACTCGAACCCGGTGAAAACGAAGTTCGTGTTGCCCTGAGTCACAACGATCTTTCTCGCTACGCCATCGATGGGCAGCCCATTGAGGCAAAGGCGACGATTAGCGTCCCCGCGATCGAGAGCAGCGATGGGACGCACGCGCATGACGATGGAACGATACATGCACATGATGATGCTACGGTCGAGCATTCGCATATCATTTCTGATTTGAGTGACGAAGGTGGGTCGATTGCCTCGCTCGGTGCAGTTGCGTCATCTCTCCTCAATGCCGGCGGATTCGCGGGGGTCGTAACGTTACCTGAAGATTCCGATGCGACGCTCTCCGGAGTCACGGGTGATCAAGCCGGCCAGTCAGTGCGTTCGGCAGGCGATGTCAATAACGATGGCTTGATTGATCTGATCATTGGGGCTCCGAACGCTTCCAATGGTGACGGGGCCGCGTATCTCGTTTATGGCTCGACATCGAGTCTGACGGGGACGATCGATCTCGGAACGATCGATGGTTCGAATGGTATTCGACTCGTGGGGAGTGGGGGAGAACTTGCGGGACAAGCCGTCAGCGGCGCGGGTGACGTCAATGGAGACGGCTATGACGATGTCATCATCGGCGCGCCAGGAACGTCCGTCGGAGCCACCACCGCCGCTGGATCCGCGTATGTGGTGTTCGGCGGAAGTAACTTATCAGCGACAATTGATCTGTCGGCACTCGACGGCTCCGATGGGTTCCGGCTCGACGGTGTTGCGATGGATGACGCGGCGGGATCCTCAGTTGGTGGCGCAGGTGACGTCAACAACGATGGTTACGATGACGTCGTCGTCGGCGCGTCGACAGCCGATGCCGCTGGACTCGCTGATTCGGGATCGAGTTACGTCGTGTTTGGTTCGGACAGTTTTGCCGTGAGTCTCTCGCTTGCAAGTCTGTCGGGTGCGGATGGCTTCCGAATCGACGGTGCAGCCCAAGGAGATGAACTGGGATACTCCGTTGCGGGTGCTGGTGACGTTAACAGCGACGGCTTTAGTGATGTAATTTTGGGCGCACCTGGGGTCGACATCGGGATGGAAGGAGATGCCGGTGCGGCCTACGTTGTCTTCGGAGGAGCCACATTTACCGCATCACTCGGAGTTACCAGTCTCGATGGAAGCAACGGCTTGCAACTCTCGGGCGTCGATGAAGGTGATCGGACCGGGCAATCGGTCTCGGGAAATGGGGACATCAATGGAGATGGAGTCTCAGATGTGGTTGTCGGATCACCAAGAGCCGAAGTAGATGGTGTTTCCGTGGGAGCCGCCTATGTGTTTGTCGGCGGCGCCGCCGATTTTGCCTCGTCATTCGACCTGGCAACGCTTGATGGTACGAATGGATTCCGTCTCGCGAACGATTACGAGTCGGACCCACTACTCCGTAGCTTTATCGTCAACCTGACAGGGCGGACCGCTCACGAGGTCCCCGATCAAAACCTCGATCTAGTCGAGGATGCTCTCGTCAACTTTACCGCCGTCGTGCCTGACGAGTCGTTGCTTTATGTGACCTCATCGGGAATCTCTTACCAGATTATCGGCCCCTTCCCTGGCAACCCTGGAACCGTTTCCGATCAAGAGCGAACTCACGCGATCCCACGAGATCCAGTCGAGGAAACGGGTGATAAGACGGCGACGTCGTTGGGTTCCACGGCGGTCTGGATTGATGGGGTCAGCATCTATAACTGGTCGGACGGGCAAAGCTACGAGAATCAAGGTGTCTGGAATCAAAATGCCGTGCACTGGGAGGGACCCGGGTTGGATTCTAACGGTGGACATCCTCCACCAACCGGCGAGTATCACACCCATGCAATGAACATCGGCTTGATGAATGATCTCGGTGACGACGGTAGTGGTCACTCACCGATTCTTGGTTGGTCTTACGACGGATTTCCGATCTACGGCCCTTGGGGCTACGAAAACAGCGATGGGACGGGTGAGATCGTCAAACTTGATTCAAGCTGGCAGACACGTGACATCACGGAACGGACCCATCTAGCAGATGGAACGGATGTTGCGGACGGTCCCACCGTGGCTGATGTTCCGCTCGGCGCCTACGTTGAAGACTACGAGTATGTTCCAGGGCTCGGTGATCTTGACCAGTACAACGGCCGCTTCGCGGTGACACCCGAGTACCCCAATGGTATCTACCACTATGTCGTCACCATTGATGACACCGAGACGCTCGCTGTTTCCAGCGGTGTGTTTCCCTACGTGATCGGACTGGAATACTACGGAGAGGTCGAAGAGAGCAACTTCCCGATGGGTGGTGGAGGAGGCGGAGGCGGTGGTGGTGGCGGCGGCCCTGGTGGTGGTGGCCCTGGCGGCGGCGGTCCTGGCGGCGGTGGTGGTGGTGGCGACGCAGACCCGATCGAGCCTGGCCCCGCCGATATTGCTGTTACTATCGGCGGCGACATCAATGGCGACGGTTTAGATGATGTTTTGGTCGGCGATCCTGATGGCAGGGTGAGTGGAGTCACCGAAGTCTTCTTCGGATCTGAAACTTACGAGGCAAACATTCATCTAAACACTCTCGACGGCGACATCGGTTTTACCATTGTCGGTTCGGCGCCCGGAGATCAGACCGGACACCCCTTGGCGTTGGCGGACGTCAATGGTGACGGTGCTGCGGATGTCGCGGTAGGTTCTCCTGGAGTCGTCGACGGGGGCCTAGTCGCATTGGTGCTTGGAACCCCCGCATCGGAAGCGGGTATCACGGTCTCGCCGTCGGATGACATCATCGTCAGCGAAACGGGAACTTCTCAAATCGTCAGCGTTGTTCTGGATACGGAACCAACCAGCGACGTTAACTTGCTCATCACCAGCGTCGATACGTTGGAAGTGGTCACCAGCTTAGACAGCCTGACGTTTACAACCGTGAATTGGAACGTGCCACAAGACGTGCTCCTTACTGGAGTACCCGACAATGTGGTGGACGGTGACACCGTTACCTTTTTGATTTTTGACCCGATCAGTGCCGATGTGGCGTACAACGAGTTGCCTGAGTTGCTGATCCCCGTCACCAATCAGAACATCGATGTCTCTTTTTCGATTGTCGAATCAGATGGTTCAACCATCGTATCGGAAACCGGCTCTACGGATTCGTTTTCGGTGGTGCTTGACGTTCAACCAACCGACGACATTGTCATCGATATCAGCCACAGCGCGAACGATGAATTATCAACGGATGTTTCAACCCTTTTGTTTACGACCGATAACTGGAACACACCCCAGACGGTTGTGCTGACGGGAGTTTCCGACGGAGCCGCGGATGGTGATCAAGTGACGAGCGTCGTGGTTTCGGTAGGAGATTCCACAACAGACACTGCCTACGCGAACCTGGATGATCAACTTGTGCTGGTCACCACATCGGATATTGACTCGCCGGTCGTCGATGTGATCGACCGTGTTCTGGTGCTAGACGGAACGCCCCACAAAGACACTTTCGTGGTTCGAGAGTTTGGTCAGAACTTGGTGGTCTATCTAATCACCGATGCACCGGCGGGAGGCTACTACGAGTCGATGAACTTCTCGACGGCAGAAGTCGATCTCGTAGAATTCAACGGCTACGGCGGCAACGATGTTCTCAATGCCTACCGTATTAACATCCCGGCGGTTCTGGACGGCGGCGATGGCAGCGATCGGCTATTCGCAACCGATGCCAATGATCTGCTGCTCGGTGGCGCCGGCACGGACTTCCTCTACGCCAGGGGCGGAAACGACCTCGTGCTTGCGGGCGATGGGCGCGACTATCTCTTCGGGTTTGGCGGAGGCGATCTGATGATCGCCGGACCCACCGATTTCGATCAAGACCGTGACGCCTTGTTCGCGATCCAGCGAGAGTGGGTTTCCGACAGAACTTACGACGAGCGGGTCCAGAACCTGAGCGGCTCCGGGACCGGAGATCGCAGCAACGGAGACGTGTTCTTGCAGGATGGAACAACCCTGTTTGACGACATCGATCGCGACATCCTTTTCGGTCAAGGGGGCCAAGACTGGTACTTCTATGACCTCAGTCGCGATCGTGCGATTGGCGTGACCTCAGATGAGATCGTTGGAAATCCCAGTTAACCCACCAAGAAACCACTCATGAACACCTACCTTCGTTTCCTCTATGCGATCGCAGTTGCAATCGCGTTACCGTCACTCTCAACCAGAGCCGATCTCGTTGTCGACTTGTCTTCACCACAAGATCTCACGGCACTCAAAGTAGGTGACACCGTAACGATTGAGGCCACTCTCGGTGGAACCACCACTGGAGATGAACTCAATTTGCTTTCCGTGAATATTCTCCTGCCAGAATCGATCTTCGCAACGCCCACAGATCTGACGCCAGGCGTGATCGTTCCTGACGCCGCCGGATTTACTCCCGCTTCCATCATTGACTCTGATGGAATGAATCACTCAGTCCTTGCGACCTATGATGACTCGCTCGCCAACACGGCGCCGATCAGCAGCGATGGACTCTTCTTCTCGTTCACTTCGAGTGTGATCGGCGTGGGTAGCGGCGTGATCGATTTCGATACAGATTTTCCGTTGGCCACCGGAGTCAATACGGTCACCAATGCAGGAATTTTTGACGCCACCGGTGGTCCGGGCTTGGCATTCGTTTCGGCGATTCCTGAGCCGAGTTCGGCGACCACCCTGATCCTCATTGCAGGGATCGGTTTTTGTCGGCGAGGACGCAAACTCGTTGGCCGCTAAGACGTTTGTTGAAACGAAAAAAGATGGGCCGACTCAGTGGCTCGAATCAATCAACCGTCGCGACTTGTCTCGAATGCCCCGCAAACGTTCGAGGTGAATTCCGGATTCCCCTCCAATTCGGTTCCGCGCCTCGGCATTGATCAGAAGCGCTTCAAGAAAGTCAAACCAAGGCGAGTCAGGAATGGACTGATCGCTCTGTAGGATTGCAATCTCTTCGATTTGCAAGTTGATTGCCTCGTCCGACAAGACCAGTGTTTCCGTCGCCTCTTCGGAAAAACCGCTCTGATGGTAGGCAATGGCAAGTGGAGCCCAGACGAGATACTTCGAAGGCCAACGCCGGTCGTGACTCGCGGATTGAAAAAGATTGATCGCCGACGGCGAACCGGCGCGGAGATGGGCCAATCCGGTGACGTAGTGCGCTACAGATAATGGAGAATCAGCGATTCCGGGGGTGTATGCCGAAGCAAGATTGGCCGCATTCCTTGGCCGCGAGGGTCTCCACTCCGGCGTTCGCTCATGTTCCATCCGCTCTTCAAGCCATTGATCCGCCATTTCGGTCAAATCGTCGACGGAAACAAATGGGTGCTGCCGATCGGCCACCAATAGCCCGCGTAACGAGAGCCATCGATAGCCAACATCTTCCGTGAGAAGCTGTTCATACGACATTCTGGACAGCGTCTGGATGGCATCGCTCTGTTTGGTGTAGAGGAACAATGCGTGGACGCCAGCCCATTGAGGATCCGTTGTTGAAGCACCCATCCTGAGTGCTGTCTGGTAATCGCGAGCCGCTTGGTCCCAAAGTCGCAATCGGGTGTAGAGCTGAGCTCGCTGTACGTATGGTAGGAAGTAGTCTGGTTGGATCCGGACTGCTTCGTCATAGTTCGACATCGCTTTCTGCCAGCGACCGTTGTCAGCATGAGTTTCACCTCGTGCTACAAGGACATTCGATCGTGCCAAGTTCTCGGCGAAGCGTTGCATCTTCTGATTTGCTTCCACCGCCTCGGCTTTTGCCTGGACCGCCTCACGAAGCGCACGATCCGCCTCGCCTTTCTGCTCGATCGTTTTGGTCAGTTGCCACAAGCTCATCGCAAGGCCCAGCACCAGCGCGCAACTGATCGAAGCCGCCGTTCCGATGGCAATTCGATTGCGTCTTGCGAAGCGACTCAACAAGTAGGCGACGCTTGGAGGTCGAGCCGAAATTGGTTCTGCTTGAAGAAACCGCTGGATATCGGCAGCAAGCGCCGAAGCCGATTCATATCGACGGGTTCGATCCTTCTCGAGCGACTTCATAATGATCCAGTCCAGATCATTACGTAGTGTTGAAGCGCGGATCGCGGAATCCGTGCTGTGGACGCGTTCCGATGCCAATGTGGAAATGCGGGTACTCGGTTTAGGAGGATCTTCCTGAAGGATGATTCGTCGCATCTCATCATATGTCGCGGATTCCATACGCCGACGATCAAAGGGAGTCGCACCGACGAGCAATTCATAAAGCAAGGTCCCGAGCGAATAGATGTCACTCCGGGTGTCAACATCCAATCCACTCATCTCCGCTTGCTCTGGGCTCATGTATAGCGGTGTTCCGATCATCGAATAGAAACCGGTGTAGACCGTTCGGTCCGTCAATTTTCGGCCGATCGCCTTCGCTACACCAAAATCGATCACCTTGGCGACAGGCTTTCCGTCGTGCGATGTCACCATCACGTTGGACGGTTTGATATCACGATGAATCACCCCTTTTTGATGGGCGTGATGCACTGCAGAGCAAACATCAACCATCAGCTGCAATCGCTCACGAAGCTGTAAGTTGTGTTGATCGCAGTAGTCGGTGATCGAGAGACCGCGAACAAGTTCCATGACAAAGTAAGGTCGCCGATCATCAGTTACACCGACATCGAATACCTTTGGGATGCCCCCGAAAGTTGATCCACCGTTATGAAGTTAGGGATGGGGTAGTTGAATCAGGTTCGTTGTGCCGCT
>JBCBOT010000006.1:0-73385 GCA_039821165.1 Planctomycetota bacterium
GTCAGGACGCAGAGTCGGTAGAACACGTGGTTAGGCTCCGTGGAGGGGGCGATCGACGTCAATTGCTCGGAAAAGATAGCGATTCGGCTATTCTGGGCGAAAAACGCGTTGCTTGTTGGCGGCGAGGCAACTTTTAAAGGGTTGCGGCGTCCAACGCCACACATGGTGAGGGCGGTTGGGTGTCGGGGTCCACAGATGGTGGGAGTCGGTGCCGCAAATGGCGAGAGCGAGGCGGCAGCGAATTAACGGCTTGGCGGAGACAATGAAGCGGCAGAAAAGACAGCGAAGAACCCGTGGTCGACGGCGTCCCTCCTTGGAGGCGTTGGAGTCGCGTCGTGTTCTGGCTGCAATCTCCGTGTCGATCGAAGCCCCCGAGTTGATTTCCGAAAGCGGCTCACAAACGCTCCGCTATACCGTCTCTCGGGATGACACCACGTTCCCGATGGCCGTGCAATTTGGTCTGTCCGGTGACGCGGTTTACGAGGTGGACTACCAGGTCCGCGAGGGCGACCGAGACACCATTCGGCTACCCGAGTCCGCAAGCGAAGATGGGACGGTTCGTGGCACGGTCATTTTCGAAGCCGGCGTGGACTCCATTGATGTTGTCGTCGACCCGATGAACGACGGTGTCACCGAGTTGGATGAGTCGGTCATTCTCACGGTCTTTCAATCAGATACCTTCGGCAGTATCGGTGGAGCGGCGACCCGATTCGTGGAAGACATGCCGGCCGACTACTTTGTCGTCGATCAAAACAATCAACTCGGCAAAGTCGATGTTGTCCGTGGCGTTATCGAACGCGTCGGTTTCATCGATGTCTTTCAACAGATTACCGATCTCGCGTTCACTTCCACGGGAGACCTCTACGCCATCTCGCGGGACAACCTGTATCAGATCGAGCTGGATGCGGTGACCGACGCGGTGTCGCAAACGGTGTTCTTGGGCGGTCACTCCGTACTTAATGCGAATGCGTTGGTTGATGCGCGAGACGGTGATTTTGGAAGCACTGAAGGTGATCTTTTCATCGCGGGGCTCTCAACCCTCGACCTCTATCTGATTGATCTTGAGACCTTGGATGACACCACTCAGGTCAACAACGTCTTTCCGGTGTTCGACATCGCCCAGGCCTTGGCCGATCGAGCCTTCGAGAGTGACTACCTATCCAGCGGCGATCTCGATTACCGAACCGGTGGCGAGCTGTTGCTTTCGGCGATGCGCATGGAGGATGACTCTGACAGTCTGATTGAGATCGAAACTCCTGGTGCGAATGGCGTCTTGGATCGTGGGCCTTCCCCGATCGAAGACACCGGCGAACCGTTTGTCGGTGTGCAGGGCTTCTCATTCGATGGCGATGACAGCTATGCGTTCACGGGTCGAACACTGCTGAGCTTCAATCCGTTCAATCGCGACTTCGCCCGTGAGACCGAGTTGACGGGGCGGTCGTACACTCTCGGGGAAACTGTCTCTGCGACCGGTGTGATCGAGGGGATTGTTCCGCCGCCACCCACGGTGAGTTTCAACACGCAGATCAGCGATCCTCCGGACCTTTCGCGCGGCACCCAGCCGACGTCTTGGTCGATGCAGCGGAGTCAAATTCAAGAGATCGTTCTCGACCTTGGCTTCCCGATCGAAGGGATTCCGGGCGATGCCATTACGCTCACCAACCTTGGCGTCACAGACGATGACGTGGATGTGGAGGTTCCGCTGACCGCTGAGCAGATGGAGCTTTCCCCCGCCGGGCAACAGATCATCATTCGCCCGGATGTGGAGTTGATGACGGCGGGGCGATATCAGATCGATGTGTCATCGCAGATCACATTCGGCGAAGATTTCACGCTCGTGGGTGACAGTTCCAATCGGTTCTTTGTCTTGCCAGGCGATTTCGACGGGAACAACAGCGTGGATCTGCGTGATCTCGACACGCTGGCCTATTGGATGGGCGAGCCGACTGCGCCCAACTACGTCAACTTAGATTCGATCGGTTCGATTACGACACAGGATGCGGCCGTTGTCGAAGCCAATTTTGCGGGCCAAATCGATCTGCCGGGGAGCAATCCTGAGGCGGCCGAGTATTTGGACACCGACCGACTAGCGAGGGCCTTGGAAACACTCGGGCACCGCACGGATGTCAACGGTACCGGCGCCGTCACACCACTCGATGCACTCAACGCCATCAATCGCATCGCACGCGGAACGGTGGAGTTGAATGATTGGCGATTCGATGTCAATCGAGACGGAGGCGTGACACCTCGCGATGCACTGCTGGTCATCAACGAGTTGTCAGAGATCTTTTCGGGCCAGGGCTCGGGGGGCGGCGGAGAAGGTGAACCGGTCGGAACACTCTTCACTTCCGACACCTCCGCGATCGACAGTGCGCTAGGTGCTTTTGACGAAGAAGGTGACTTTGGCTCACTGTTCTGAACGCACCTCGTCTCGCAAGCGATGAGCAGGTGCGTTGTGAGATGAAGACGTAACGGAGACCCAGGCGGATCGTTCTTATTGACCGCCTGTCTTCGTGCCGCTTCCCGTTTTGGATCCGCTACCCGATTTGGTTTCGCTGCCCATTTTCATCTTGCTGTCGCTGCCCATCATCTTGGCATCACTTCCCATCATCTTGCTGTCGCTACCCATCATCTTGCTGTCGCTACCCATCATTTTGGTGCCACTTCCGGCCATTGCGACGGCTTCGTACTTCATCGGGTTCGCCATGAATTTGCTTTTCGTGTCGGCGTTCGGGAAGAGGAACAAGCGACCTTTGTGCAGTGCGGAATACATCACCGAACCGGCAACCTTTTGGCTCATGTCGGAACGGCAAACGACGCAATCGCCGTCGAGTGCCGGCGTGTACTTGTCGAGGTTCTTGAGGAAGCGCTGTTTGTGTCCTGCGCTGTGGAAGTAGTACGTTTTTCCACGATGCTTGACCCAAAAGGCTGGATTCCCTTTGACCCAACGTTTGGTATCGACCACCGAAACCGGGCAGAATCCACGCAGTGCGACCGGAATCGCCGCCGGAACCTGTGTGCTTGAACCTTGTGCGGCGGTGTTGCGGGCGCCCGATCCCTGCGTGGGTGGGGTGTATGTGCGGGGTGAGGAATAAGAACGGGGTGATGAGTAGCTTCGCGTGCCGGACTGTGCATCCGCCGTTGCGGCGGCGCCAATGCAGATGATGGCGGCGAGGAGTGTTCGGGAGCGGTAGTGGCCTGCAAACGACATGGGTGACAATCTCCGGGACGCGGTAATGAAAAGGGGCTTCGGTGAAGCGAACTCATCGTGGGGGATTGCGTTTTGGCAGTACGATCCGCCGATTTTGTGAAAGCTGCGATTTCCACGCCTTGTGCCTCGCATCGGTGCTTTGTTCCAATTCAGTTTTCACGTACCGGAGGGCTTGCGCCCCTACCGCTAAACTTGCTAGCGGAACGGCGGGAGCCGTCCGGTGTCACTCATGTTCAATTGGAACGAATCACTGGGGCAGGTACGATTTCGTCTCGCCTCGTAGAGACACCGCTCGCATGCGGCCTCACCTCTCCCATGAAACGATTCATTCAACTCGCGCTCGTGTTTGCGGTCGCTTTAGTTCTCCTCGTCTTCGGAGTCTCATTTCTGTTTTCGCGTTCGACGGGCTCTCGAGTCTCGGCAGAACGGGCTCAAATCAAGGCCGACGGTGACAAGGTGCTGTTCACCGAGTACGCGACCGACCCCGTGCCCAATGACGACAACGCGTTTTACTACCTGATGCAGCTTGAGCCCTATTCACAAGGTTTCGAGAAATCACTCGTCGCGATCCCAGAATTCGAGGCGGCAGACTATGAGATCGTTACCGGCAGTGAGCTCAGCCCGTCGTTGATCGCCAGTCTTGAAAAGATCGTGGATGAAACGGAGGAAGGCTTTCTGCTCGTGGAGAAAGCGGCCAATGCAAAAGTGTTTCGTTCGAAAATCGATCATTCGCTGGGATTCGGTGCCGAACTGAAGCATGGTTCGATATTTCGGTCTGCCGGGAGAATGCTCAAGACACGAGCGGTTGTATTGGCGTCACAAGGCAAAGGTGACGAGGCGCTGCAGAATTGCATTGATGGATTGAACCTTCAACGTTTAGTCGTCTCGGAACCAATGATCGTGCAGCTGCTGATGGCGATCAGCGTTCAAGATCAGATGCTCGGCGCGGCGCATCATGTTCTTCTCTCGAGTGAAACATCCTCGACTAAACGAGCCGAATTGGCGCGGGTTTTGGCGTCCATCGACAACGAGTCAGAACTGGGTGCGGCACTTAAGGCAGAGCGGGCTACTGGATTGCTTACCTTCGATCAGTTGAGGGAAGGCACCGCGGAAAGCATCGGTGGTTCACCGCTTCCGAGTGTCCTTTCCTCGAATTGGCTCGGTCAGGCCTATCTGAACGACGACGAAGCCGAATACATCCGAATCATGAATCAGTCGATCGCGTTAGTCGGTCGGCCACGAAATGAACGCAAGCCAATTGAGGATGAGATCGAAGCCGAGTTGTCGAAGGGTGGATTCCGAAAGGTTGTGACGAGGATGCTCGTTCCGGCGTTGACGCAAATCGCCAGAGCCCAAGAGGTCGCTGATACGAAATTGCGATGCCTTCGCGTTTATCTGCAGTTGCTTGAAGATGGCAACGCGGATTCGATCGAAGGAGTCGTTTCGATCGATCCCATTTCGCGTCAGCCGCTGATCATCAAGAAGCAACCGGAGGGCTGGCTCGTCTACGGGGTCGGTGAGAACGAGAAAGACGATGGCGGCGATTTTGATCAGGACCCGACTACATTTCGGACCTTTGATATCGGCTTCGGTCCGACCCTGAAGAAGTCGGACGTCGACTCCGAGTCGCCTTAGCGTTTCTTGCCGCGGACTTGCCAGTTCGGATGCGGCGTGTGAGCCTCGTCCATCATGGCTTCAAGGCGACGCACAATGTCCGCGTTGTCAGCGGCAAGGTCATTGGTTTCGCCGATGTCTTTGCTGAGGTCGTAGAGTTCTGTCTTGCCGTCATTGCCCCAGGGCATACGGACCGCTTTCCAATTGCCGGCACGCACGCCCTGTCTGCCACCACGCTCGTAGAATTCCCAGTAAAGGTATTCGTGTTTGACTTGTTGAGCCGCATCACCGGTCAGGGTGGGGACGAAGCTGATCGAGTCGGTGTTTTCAGGGCACGGCACCCCGGCCAATTCGGCGGCGGTCGCCATCAAGTCGCCGAAATAGCCGATGTGATTGGATTCGGTTCCGGCAGCCGCAGTCCCCGGCCAGCGAACAATCATCGGGACGCGAACGCCGCCTTCATAGAGATCTCGCTTCATCCCACGAAGCGGTCCGTTGGGATCGAAACGATCGGTGTCGTGCCCGCCTTCATCATGCGGGCCGTTGTCGCTTGAAAACATGACAACCGTGTCGTTGTCGATACCAAGTTCTTTCAAGAGCTCGAGCATTCGTCCCATGTCGGCGTCCATCCGCGAGATCATCGCCGCTTGGCCCTTGTCTTGATCGCTCCAGTCCATCGAGGCATAGTCACCATAGTCAGGGACCTCTTGTCCGTTGCCGGTACCGCGTGTGCCTTCGTTGTTGGCGTGCGGAATCGTGAGGGAGAGATACAGAAAGAACGGCGCATCTTTGTCGGCCGCGCTGTCGCGAATAAATGTCATCGCTTGTTCGGTGATCAAATCGTGACTGTAGTCGATCCGTTCGGTGGCCCATCCACCAGTGAAACCGCCATAGGAACGATCCAATCGTTTGACGACATTCCTTAGTGGAGCCTTGGTCTCGTTCTTCCAGAGGAACTCGGGGTAGTAGTTGTGTGCGTGAACTTGATTGAGATAACCATAGAAAAAGTCGAAACCCTGTTTGCGTGGCAGTCCGGACCGGCCGCCCTGTGCATCGTCACCCAGTCCCCATTTACCACAGAGAGCCGTCCGATAGCCTGCGGACTGGAGGACTTCGGCGACCGTCACGTCTTGTTCTCGCAGTGATTGCTTTGACATGTCGGGGCCGCCCGCGTTGCCTCGCACGTGGGTGTGTCCCATGTGTTGGCCGGTCATCAAAACGCAGCGTGACGGAGCGCAGACGGTGTTGCCAGCGTAAAAGTCCGTGAAGCGAATGCCCTCTGCGGCCATTCGGTCCAGGCTCGGGGTTTTAATCAGTTTTTGGCCGTAGCAGCCAAGGTCGCCATAACCCAGGTCGTCCACCAGCACGAAAATGATGTTCGGTTTTTCAGCCGCAGGGCTGCTCGGACCAGTGACGAGGGACAGCAAAAAACAAAGGGTCGCGACGGCGGTTCGTTTCATTTCGATGTGATGTAACGCGCTGAGAATGGGAGGGAAGGTCACTGTTCTAATCGAAGGAAAAACCGAATTGTCCACGGAACCGAAATTCTTCACGAAAGCCGATCGGATCCGTTCTCGAAATGAAGCGTGGATTGACGGTCTCGGTTCAGCACCAGTCGCGTGATATCCGGGCGTGAATAGTGGCCAACCACATCCAGGTTTTGTCTTTCTTGGAGCACGCGGTCATGGGCAACTGTCGCCGTGACCAGCTTTTCTTCGGCACCGAGCGGTTCTATCAGCCATGCACCGTCCGGTCCGGCGAGGCAACTGCCACCGCTGCCCATCCATTCCGGCAGCGAGTTGCGGAGCAATTCAGCGTGTGGAATGTCGTCAGGAACATGTTCCTTTCCCAAGAGTCCACTGACGGAAACGACGAAAGAGCGTCCCTCCATCGCGGCAAATCGGGTGATGTCGACCGTGTTGTGTGGGCTTCCGGGCCAAACAGCCACGTGAAGGTCTTCACCCATGCCAAGCAAGCTGGCGCGTAAGAGTGGCAGCCAGTTTTCCCAGCAGTTCAGGCCACCGACGGTGAAGTCGCCCAGTGGAAACGTCCGCAGCCCGTGTCCATCGCCGATCGCCCACACCAAACGCTCATCATAGGTCGGCATGATCTTTCGATGCGAATTGAGGACTTCGCCCTCGCGGCTAATCGTCACCAGCGAGCAGTAGCCGCTGTGGCCTCCGCGCTCGCGGGGGCGTTCATAGCATCCCAACATCACCATGGTTCCGGCATCGCGAGCCGCTTGGCAGACGGGATCGAGATGTCCCGCATCGATATCGACGGCTTCGGACAAGTAATGTGCGTAGAGTTGCTTTTGAAGATCATTGTTGAAGCGAGCACCACCGGTATGCTCAAGCCAAAAGGGGTACCCCGGAACGAGACACTCGCCGAATACGAGTAAATCGCATCCTTGTTCTCCGCCTTTGCGAATCCAGTCGGCAACCTTTTGAAGGGTTGGTTCGCGGCGGAGCCAATGCGGCGCGATCTGAGCCAGACCAACGGTCAATTCGTTCGACATGTTATCCTCTTGCTAGTCCTGAACGCTGTCACCCAAGAGCGCTGTCATTAACGAGCGCTGTCACCACAGAGCAATGCCCAAGCGCCTCGTCGTTGCCGCCATTCGTTTCACGCACCTTGCGCTTTGGGCCGTCGTGTTGTCAATCACCGGCTGCGACAAGCAAGACGAGGCCCAAACGTCGGTGAAAGTCGATCCAGTCGATGTCTCGCCGGTCGACCGCGCCGCCGAAAAACTGGCGTCCGGTCATCTCGAGGAAGCAGCGGAATTGATTCAGGACCTGCTGATTTCAGAACCGTCGGATGAGGTTCTTCTGCTTGCGGCAACCATCGAGTCACAGCGTCTTCGGCATCAGCGGGCTATCGAGTTGCTCACCGAAATCGATCTCGCACAGTCGCCCGATTCTGAGGCGGCGGCAACGCTCTTGATCCAACAAGCGATGCGTACTCGTGATATGGGGCTCGCCGAGGAAACGTTGCGCACGATGACAAAAGTGCAGCAGCGTGAACCTCGTTGGCGGCATCAACTGTGGCAGTTGCTCAATCATGAGGGGAGACGGCAGGAGGCCAGTGAGCAAGCCGACGCGTTGTGCCGAATCGGCCAGGCGCGAACCGAGCATCTGATTTCGTTAATACGTCGAAGCGAGGTCTTTCCGGTGGGGATCGACAGTGAACCACCACTGAAATTCGAATCTTGGTCGCCGCTTCGCCGTGCCCGATGGTACAACGCTGCGGAACAATATGACGAAGCCGAGTCACAGTTGGTTTCCTCTTCGCAGCCATCACCCGCGCGCGACGCGTTGCTCTTGCGAGTGTTGGCCGAGCAACAAAAAACAGACGCCTTCGAGCGGTTACACGCCAAACGCGACGAACGTGTTCTCGAGATGGCTGACTACTGGTGTGGAGTCGGGCGATACTGGATGGATGAAGGTGATTACGGCAATGCGAGCGGCGCATTGCTGCGCGCGGTGAGAATCGATCCCACGATGCGTGTCGCTTTTCAGCGTCTTCATCAATGCATGAATGCGATCGGTCGAAGGGAAGATGCAAAGCAGTTTCGTTACCGCGGTGTCGCCATTGCGGAGACCGAGACAATGGGGCGACGAGTGACGGAGGACCCATCGAACCGCGAAGTCAAAACCGAGTTGGCGGCCATGCTATTACCACTCGCCCGTCCACTCGAAGCGCTCGCTTGGTCGGGAACGATGATTTCATCGAAAGACCTGCGCAGGCAGCAGATGTTAACCCAGAAACGTCGCAGCATCCTCAGGTTAGCTGATAGCGACACGGTCGCGTTCGAAAACGCACTGTTGGGGTTGGAGCTAGATGATTTTCCCGTGGATCCACTCGCTGCTTTCGGTGCCGCTGTCGCCGATTCTGGAGTCCCGCGCAGTGAATCCGCGTTGCCGCCCAGCGACCGAGACCGCACTCCCAAGTCACCTTCGTTGGTCAATGTTGCTGCGGAAGTGGGGGCGGATTTTCAGTGGTATCACGATGCCTCGATCGAGCTGGAGCCGATCGCTCTGTACGAGTCCGTCGGTGGCGGAATCGCTTCGCTCGACTACGACCTCGACGGATGGCCCGATCTCTATTTCGCCCAGGCGGGTTGCCAACCTGATCAGACCCCATCGCGGCGAACGAGCGAACTCCGTCGCAATGTCGAGGCGGAGTTTGTCGACGTGACTCAGAACGCCAATGCGAGCGACTTTCATTATTCGTCGGGCATTGCCGCGGGCGATGTGAACCAAGACGGTTTCCCGGACTTGTTTCTCGGGTCCTTCGGGAAGAATCGCTTGCTGCTCAACAACGGGGACGGCACCTTTCGTGATGCAACCGATTTGCTCGATCAGTCTTCGGATCACGTGACCGCGTCGGTCGCCATCGCGGATATCAACGGGGATGCGCTACCCGACTTGTTTGAAGTCAACTATGTGGAACGGAAAGGTGGATTCGCGGAACCGATGCGGAGTTCCGATGGGACGTTCGAATTGCCGTCTCCGCTGCTTTTCCTTCCGCAATCGGATCGATATTTCCTAGCCGATGGTCGTGGCGGATTTTCGACGCATCCCGTTGCCACCGATACTGCCGAACCCGCAACGGGGCTGGGAATCATCATCTGTGACTTCGACGGCAAGCCAGGCAATGAGGTCTTTGTCGGAAACGACCTCCGAGAGAATCACTTCTTCGAATTCAGCGAGGAGACGCTTGTCGAGTCCGCAGCCCTTCGTGGTCTGGCCAGCGGATTCAGTGGTTTGGCCAATGGCTGCATGGGTATCGCGACAGGTGACTTTGATCGCAACGGAACACTCGACATGCACGTGAGCAACTACCGAGGTGAGTCCGACAATCTGTTTCTGCAATTCGAACCGGGGATGTTTCGAGACGTCGCCGTTCGGCGCGGCCTTCGCGAGTCGTCCTACGCGAACGTCGCCTTCGGTTCCAAGGCGATCGATTTTGATCGCAATGGATGGCTCGACCTGGCAGTAACGAATGGACATATCTTCGATATGCGTTTCATGAATCAGGGCTACAAAATGAAACCCTCGATGCTGATGTCTGACGGCAACCGCTTTGTCCCGACCGTTGTCCAGGACGCGAGTGGCTATTGGGAGCAACGTTTTCTCGGTCGCTCGATGGTGTTGATCGACTACAACCGCGATGGGCGAAGCGATCTTGTCGTCGGGCACCTCGAAGCCCCGACGGCTCTGCTCGAGAATCAAACGGCCACGACGGGAGCAAGCATCCAGTTTGAGCTGATCGGAACGGCCAGTGAACGTGACGCGATCGGTGCGAAAGTCACTCTGTTTGCCGGGGCTCGGTCGACTTCTCAATGGGTGACCGCCGGCGACGGTTACTTTTGCAGCGACGAACCCTATTTGGAGATCGTCGTTCCAAACGCGGATTCGTTTGAGAGGGTCGAAGTCGACTGGCCGAGCGGTGAGAAGAGCGAACTGTCAGGCGGCCCCGCGAATCGACGCTACCTGATCATCGAAGGCGAGGACCAACTGATAGACCGTGGCCGTCAGTCAAAGTGACGGTCACTGCGATCGCGTTTCTGCGTTGGCGGGATGCCAGTTTTGCTTCACCCGCTCGCGCGTGATCTTCCAAGCTTCTTTCGCACTTGCGGTGTGATCTTCTGAGCGACGGTCGAGCGGCCAATTCGGATCGGGGCGGTGTGCTTCGGCGAAAATTTGCTTCGCCCGGGCGACGAGTTCGGGATGATCTTTAGCGACGTTCGTGGTCTCGCCCGCATCCGTTGACAAGTCATAGATTTCGATCGGCTTGGAGATTCCATTGCGTACGGCTTTCCAGTCATCCCATCGCGCCGCTTGAATCGGGTTGCCGAGGTGAAGCTCCCAATAGAAATAGTCTCGCTCGGGTGCAGCCCCGCCACGCAAGTATTCCGTCAGTGATTTGCCATCGGTTTCGTATCCTGCCGGTGTTTCAGCCTCGCTCAACTCGACAAACGTCGGCATCAAATCCCAAAAGGCCCAGGGTTGATCATCGACACGTCCGGCCGGAACGGTTCCCGGCCACCATGAAATCGCCGCTTGTCGAAGAGCGCCTTCGTACATCCCACGTTTGTAACCACGCAGTCCGTTGTTGGCCTGCTTGAAGAGGCTGCCCATCTCTGAGTCGGGAGCGAACGATGAACCATTGTCACCACTAAAAACAATCAGCGTGTTCTTGTCGATGCCGAGTTCGCGAAGTGTGTCGACCAACTCGCCGACATCGGAATCAAGCCGACTGATTTGTGCGGCGTAAGACTTTTGCTTAAGTGACCACGGCTTGTCGGCGTAAACGCCTAGCTCGTCGATCTCATGTCGGCCGTGCGGAAGCGTGATCGCATAGAACATGAAAAAGGGTTTCTCGGCACTCGACCGAACCCAGGAGATCAGGTTTTTTTGAATCAGTTCTTGTGCGTAAGTCGCTCCGACCGTTTTTCCGTCGTTGCCGGGCAACAGAAACGGTTGGTCGTCGTCATACAAGTACGTTGGGAAATACGAGTGCGCGTGACGCTGACAGTTGTAGCCGAAGAAGTGATCGACGCCTTGCCGCATGGGGCTCCCCGAGCTGTCGAAAAATCCCATGCCCCATTTGCCGAATGTCGCCGTTGTGTAGCCATTTGACTTGGCGACTTCAGCAATGGTGATGGTTTGATCGGGGAGCGGTAGTTGACCTTCGGGCGGGACTTCGTAGTTGCCTCGAACGGGGCAATGTCCACAATGCAAACCGGTGAAAAAGGAGGAGCGGCTTGGTGCACAGACACTGGTCCCGCAGTACGCTTGCAGGTAGCGAGTTCCCTCGGCGGCGAGTTGGTCCAGCCGAGGCGTTTGAATCAGTTTCTGTCCGTAGCAGCCGAGATCACCTTGGGCGACGTCATCGCTGAGAATGAAAATCAAGTTGGGCTTCTCATTCGCCGGTCGTTCGGCGTGGGCGGTCATGCCGCAAAGCCCCAAGAGTATCCAGCCCAGCAGCCGTCGCGTCGCCATCGTTTGTTTCCTGGTGGATGAATTGCAGGTTGGGTCCGCTCGGCGCGGCTCCCGTGGATCGAACATGATAGCCCAATCCGCATGTGTTGCCTTTGTGACTCGGAGAAGTCTATCCCATGACGCTCTATCAACTCGGTGAAGACCAGCCACAGTTGGACGAAAGTTGTTTCGTCGCCGATAACGCATCACTGATCGGCAGGGTGACTTTGGAACGCGAAGCCAGTGTGTGGTATTCGGCGGTCTTGCGTGGTGACAATGAGCCGATTCGGATCGGCCGGCAGAGCAACGTTCAAGACGGAGCGGTGTTGCACACTGATCCCGGCTTGCCGCTTACTGTCGGCCAGCGGGTCACGATCGGTCATCAAGCGATGCTGCACAGTTGTACGATCGGTGACGGCTGCCTGATCGGCATGCAAGCGATGATTCTCAATGATGCCGAGATCGGGAGTGGTAGCCTGGTCGCGGCCGGTTCGCTCGTGACTGGCGGCAAGGTCTTTCCCGAGGGCTCACTGATCATGGGGCGACCGGCCAAGGTTGTTGGTCGCATCGAGGAGAGACACCGAAAAGAAATCGAGCGCGCCTGTGAAAGCTATCTGCGCCGGCTTGTTCGCTATCGCGAGCAACTAACAGCGCTCGATTGATTACGCGTCATTGCAATCCACTGGACGTCACCGTGGAGGCGCCAAAGCCCTGTCGATATTTGGCTTTGATAATCTTGGCGGGAATGATCGATCTGGTGAAAAACGATGGGTCTGGTTTCACGGTCCGAAGCACGGCTTGCTGAATCGATTCACCTTCCTTCAGCGTGATCCCACTTGATGCACCACGCGCGCGTTTGAGTGCGAACACCTCGTTACCGTTCTTGCTGATCGAGATCGTGTGAATCCACGGTCGGAAGGTGACCTTGGTGACCGGGCCCGTCGTCGGACCAAAGGGGCCCGAGAAGCGGAACATGGAGCGAGCGTACTCCTCGGTCTTCGGTTCGCCCTGTTCCAGTTTCACGAGGACCCGCGTTGATGAATTCGGTGACTCCTTCCAGCCATTGCCGGAAAAACGGGTTCGAAGACCGTTGCGGATTTCCTGGATCTTGTCGCCAGGCATGCCGTTGAGCTGAAGGTCGACCGAGTACGTCGCACCCTCCTTTAATTCGAAGAGCTCTTCCGGTGATACCTGACCGATGGCTGATTCGACGGCTGAATGTGGAATCTTGACGGCAACAAGCGTCGACGTGGAGTTGCGTCCACGGCGGTCTTCGACGATCGAATAAAGAGAGCCACCCCAAGACTTGGAGGCACCCGGAGAACGGTAGCTCCAGACGGCCATCCCGCGTTTGATGTCGCAGAGTAGATTTCGTCCGAGCATCACGTGTTCGTTGTCGATCCATTCGACGCTCGACGGAGTCGCAGAAGAAACAGGAATCGATCGGACCATCTCGCCACTGTCGAGTGAGTAGACACTCACCATGTAGGGCATGGAGGTCGCAAGCCAGCGACCGTCGGGCGAAAAGCCGACCTTGGGTGTTCCTTCCCCTTCGACTTCGATCACGCCCATGGGTTCGTAGTTTTGACCACTGAGCAATGAGACTCGTCCGGGAGCAGTCAATGCGATCAACTCGCTATTACCACCGATGGCGGCATCAAAGTTGTTGCACTTGAATTGGCGAATGATCCGTGGTTTCTCAAGCGACCAGATCGTAAGGGTGTTCTTTTGGGAAAGTGTTGCGAGCCGGTTGCCAGATAAGAACGCTGCCCAGCGAACCTCCCCAAAACTGCCTTCGCCCGCCGTGAACTGATAGACGCCATTGACTCCGTCGGAAGTCACCGCGAAC
This sequence comes from Planctomycetota bacterium, assembly GCA_039821165.1. GTDB lineage: Bacteria > Planctomycetota > Planctomycetia > Pirellulales > Pirellulaceae > Stieleria. The sequence goes on from JBCBOT010000006.1 coordinate 13,661, forward strand.
AGTGCCAGCACGTTACCTTTATCGAACGCGTTCTCAACATTCACACACGCAATTCTTTGCGCATCGGGTGACACCGCCATGATCTTCCAAGCGGTGGCACTCGATCCAATGGGAACCGGCTTTCGGTCTGCCATCGCGACCTTGCCAAGATTGCAGTAGGTATCTTTGCCGTTGCGGTCCCAGCGATAGACATCCACGAAGCAAACGGGATTGGCTCCGGCGACTCGCAGTTGAAGCTTGGCAAAGAACTCTTTCTCAAGCGGAAGGGGAACGCGAAGATTCGCCTGGGGAGCAATCTTGATCGGCGTCACCGCGTTGGCTTTCCACTCCATCGAACCAAAGTAGATCGGTTCCGTCGTGCCCGTGGAGTTGGGGACTTTGCGGAATGGGATTTCCTGAATGCCGCTGGCGCTGGAACCCGACGATGGGTTTTCGGTGACGGGTTTGGGCGAGGCCGAATCCATCGCCCCTTCGCTAATCGGGGCGACGTCGAACGGATTGGAGGGCTTGCCACCGAGTGCCTTCTCCGCGGCGAGGAAGGCCTTGATGAAAGCTTGGTCGCCGGCGCTCAATCGGCTCACCGGCACCGGGATCAGATCTCCATTGGACTTTCGGAGTTTCACGGTCGTGCTGTCCGCTTCGGCCATCGAGGCGGAAAGCGTGAAGGAACCCGACGCATCGGACCAGGACCGGGAATTTGCGAAGCTGGAGAGCGAGCCCGTGGGCTTACCAGCTGAACACCAGCTGCCTGCAGAAATCGTGAGGAAAAACAGCAACGCCGTACAAAGTTTCACTGCCATCGAACGAAACGGATCAGGAGTAGGGAGCCTTCAGATTGGGGAGGTGGCGTTGTGGCAACGCTCGAACCGGATTATGACACGGTCCGCCTCGGTGGTGTTCGAACCCCGCAGGCATTACCGCGATTTCCTCGTCTCTGACAAGAATCCGTTTTCTGTCGAAACAATCGCGGGGCCTCGCGCGTTCATCCCTTGGCTCATTCCGGTTTTGCTGTTTTGAGACTATTCGGAGCGTCTCCATGAAGTGGTCGTGTTTTTCTATTTGCTTCGCTGCCCTGGCCTTGGCGTGCGTCGTCGGTTTGCTGAGAAACCGCGCCCTGGCGGTCGATCACGTTGCGGAGCGCTTCGCGCAGTACGACACGAATTCCGATGGCGTGATCACTCCGGATGAACTGACCGCGAAACAGGCGTTTGGGGCCCTCGATCAAGACGGCAATGGCGAAATCAAGCTCGCTGAGGCGCGTTCGGCAGTCGCTTCGGGCAAATTGGACGGCGTCCAACTTCCGGACCCCGTGCCGGCGACGGAGCCCGTCGCTGAAGACAGCCAACAGGAAGTGCGGAAGGGGCCGGAGCCGATCAAGCCGAGCGATGTGGGAGTCGGGCGACAGGTACCGAGTCTTCCATTCGTTGACATCAGAGAAACCCAGGGCAACTTTGACGACTTGCTCTCCGATTCAAGAGTGCTCGTTGTCGCGATGACCGGTACGGGGTGTCCCCTTTGCAAGAAATATTCGCCGACGTTGGCCTCGATTGAGGATCGCTACAAGGATCGCGGCGTTGCGTTTGTGTTCGTCAACCCGAACGAGTCCGAGGACGTGGCACGGATCAACGAATCGATTCAAACACAAGGTTTCGACGGCCACTATGTCCATTGCACGGATGAAGTGCTGACGCAGGCGCTCGATGTGAAGACGACCACTGAAGTGTTCGTGATCGATTCAGCGCGGACGCTCGTCTATCGCGGCGCCGTCGACGACCAATATGGATTCGGCTACACGCTGGACGAACCGCGAACGAACTATCTGGCCGACGCGCTCGATTCTGTTCTTGCGGGGGAGCGACCTGCCGTCCCGGCCACGACCGCGCCGGGCTGCGACATGTTCTATCGGACGGCAGCGCCCGAGAAATCCTTGACCGTGACCTACCACAATCGCGTCTCGAGAATCTTGCAGAACAGTTGCGTTGAGTGTCATCGCGACGGCGGTCTCGCTCCGTTCGCATTGGAAGATTACGAGAGCGTGCAAGACTATGCCGGAATGATCGATAGCGTGGTGCGCCGGGGTGTGATGCCTCCGTGGTTTGCCGGACCCAAGACCGAAGCCAGTTTTGACGTCCGCTGGTCGAACGATTGTTCGCTGTCACCAAAGGATGAGGCGGACTTGTTGGCGTGGATCGATGGCGGTGCACCGGAGGGCGATCCGGCCGACGCGCCGCTCCCCCGTATGTTTCCGCGCGACTGGGAAATCGGAAAACCCGACGTCGTGCTTCAGCTTCCAAGGTCGGTCGCGATCAAGGCGACCGGGCAAATGCCGTATGTGCATCAAATCGTCGCGACCGGGTTCGAAGAGGACCGTTGGATCAAGGCGGTCGAAGTCCGCCCGACGTCACCCGCCGTCGTGCATCACGTGCTCGTCTTTGTTCGCGATGGTAAATCGCGTTCGCGTGAGATCGATGAGGATGCCGGCTTCTTGGCCGCCTACGTTCCAGGCAACACGCATCAACAGTACCCCGAAGGCATGGCGAAACGAATTCCTGCGGGATCACAGCTCGTCTTTCAATTGCACTACACACCCAACGGAACGGCGACGAAGGATCAAACCGCACTGGGGTTGCAGTTTTGTGAGGAGCCTCCGACTCGCGTCATCCGTAACACGGGGATCTCGAATCACCGCATTAAGATTCCTGCGGGAGCCTCAAGCCATCCCGAGAAAGCATCGATGGAGGTGCCGGTCGATGTTCGCATCTTATCCCTGATGCCGCATATGCATGTTCGTGGAAAGGCGTTTCGATACGACGTCACACTTCCCAGTGGCGAACGGAAACGGTTGCTCGACGTCCCGAACTTCGACTTCAACTGGCAGCTCGAATACCGCCTCGCCGAACCACTCGATCTGCCGCGTGGAAGCAAAATCGAACTGACCGGATGGTACGACAACAGCGAAGACAATCCGGCTAACCCGGATCCGACGGAGACTGTTCGTTGGGGCCCGCAAACCGATGACGAAATGATGCTCGGATATGTCGAGTATTACGTGACGACCGAAACCGCAGATCAAGTCACTTCGGAGACACCGGATGACTCCAAGGACCCACCGCCCGCAAACGATCGTCTCACACGGCTTTTTCGTCGCGCCGATGCGAATGGTGATGGAAAGGTCACCCGGCAAGAGTATCCGCAACGTCGCATCTTCAATCGGCTCGATCTCAACGACGATGACATCGTGACCTTGGAAGAACTTCTCAAGGTCGGCACAAGACTGTAGAGCCTTACTCTCGTCCGCGGTGGCGAATCGAATTCAGGCGGACATTTCGACTGGCTCACGCGTTGGAAATCGATCGGCGAACCAGCTTGAGATCCGATCCACGATCGTGGATCGGTGTGGTGTCAATCGAAACGTGTGCTCGAAATTTGCGTAGTAGTCGACTTGCAGTTGCGCACCATTCGGATCGATCCCAAACATCTCCGCAAATTGTTCCGCACCGGAGATCTCTTGATAGCCCTGCGTGTAAAGGAATAGTAACTGCGCATCGCGCTCAAGCATCGCTTTGATCTCGCTTGCGACTTCTTCCGCGGGTTTGTCGTTGGTGAAGAACTCTGAGCCATCAACGCCGTCGTCGTTCTCGGTTGGCAAAATGTCGGAACCGATACGCTTCTTCACCGCGTTTCTTAGAAAACGAAATCCGAGTCGTTGTTGTCGTTTTCGTCGCCGGTGACCCTCGGTTTCGTACACGATCCCATCGAGGAACACGCCGCCGGCGATTCGCGCTTCGGAGACAGCAACCTGGTGAGCGTTGTAGGCGCCGCTGCAAAGTCCGATCGGTACAAATCGGCGCGAGCCGAGTTCGGTTTCGAGCGCATTCATCGCGTCCAGGACATCCAGGGTCGCACGGTCCGTTCCCTCGGGCAACGCGGTCCGAATGGCGCTGTCACCGAGGCCGGACAGGTCCAGTCTCAAACTCGCAAAGCCTCGCTTCGCGAGTGATCGTGCGAGATCCACGTGAAGTCGGAAGGGGCCGACGCGGTGAACAATTCCGGCGTTGAGCATCAATGCGACGGGAGCATCGCCATTCCAATTGTCTGGACGATTCAAAACTCCAATCAGATTTTCGTTCGGACCAAATTGAAAGACCTGTTCGTTCATCCGATTGCCCCCGCAAGCATGTCGCGTTGTTCCAGGCGAGTGAACATCTCACCGATCTGTTGCACAATCTGTTGCGATGTCTTGGGTCGAAGCCACGCCACTTCCAAGTCCGAGAGTTTGCACCACGAGTTGTCATCGTCGACTTGCACTCGTTTTTGCCAATCCGGTCGTGGACGCTCGCTAGGCGAGCTTTCCAGTTCAACAATCAATTGAGGGACCTCAAGCGTGTCGAAGTCCACCGTCCATTGCTCGATCGATTGAATCAGGTCGCGCTGATAACGCGTTCCGAGCAGTTCTTCGAACGATGCGTCGTTCACCGTGCGAACTTCTTGCCACCAAAGATCGATCATCGTCTGGTGCACTTCACGCAGTTGGTCAAGGTACTCGCGGCCTTCGTAGATCGGTTCCCAAGCCACGAGTGAGTGGACATCGGTTCGAACGGAGGTCACCTCCGCGGCGAGACTCGCTCCGGTTCGAAGTCCGAACAACATCACCGTCTCGGCGCCCGTCGTCTCCTTGAGAAAGTCGACGGCTGTTTCGATATCGCATCGCCACTCGTCAATCGACTTCACGTCAAACGGTTCGCCGGACGAGTCACCCAGCCCTCGGTAGTCGAAACGCAGAACGTGAAAACCCTTGCGGGTGAGTTGGTTTGCGATCAGCCGAAGAGCCCAGTGTGTGCGCAGGTACTCCTGTCCAATCGGCGGACAGAGAACCACGCATTTCGCCTGGTCGACTGTGCGTCTTGGCGAATGATGGACGCCGAATAGCGGCGTTGAATCGGATCCAAAGAAGCCGGCGTTCATCTCAGTCCCAGAATCCTTTGAGTTTGTTCATGAAGTGTTCTCCACCATGGGTGACATTGCCGGTTGGTTCCGAGGACTCAACGGGCTCTTCGTTGGCTGCCGTGGGTTCGGGCGTCGAAGCATTTTCGGCCGCCGTTTCAGTTAGATCCGCGAAACGCTCGGACTCGGCGAGTTTGGTGGCGAGTTGGCGAGTCGTGTTGACCAAGAAATCCTGCGGGCCGAGCTTGATCCCTGTTTCACTCTCAATGCGCGTGATCAATTGCATCACGAGCAACGAGTGGCCTCCGATGTCGAAAAACGTGTCGTCGAGCAGGATGTCATCGTGCTCGAGTGCTTCACTGCAGATTTCGACGAAGTAGGTCTCGGCCGCGGTGGACGGTTGCTCGCGGCTTTGATCGGCATCTGCTGCCGATTCGTTGCTCGGTTTTAGCAATTGCTTGTAGTCGATCTTGCCGTTGTTGGTTTGCGGCATTTGATCCAGTCGCACAAAGTGATGTGGGACCATGTAGCCGGGCAAGGATTGGCGAAGATGGGCGCGAAACTCGGACGCGGACGCATCCTGATCCGGTTTCGCAATCCAATAGGCGGCAAGTCTTGTATCGCCCGGTGAATCTTCACGGACGATAACAACCGTCTGCTGAATCGCGGGGTGGGACTTGAGGTTTTGCTCGATCTCACCGAGCTCAATTCGAAATCCGCGAACCTTCACTTGCTTGTCGTTGCGGCGAAGGAATTCGAGGTTGCCATCGAATCGGTAACGAGCGATGTCACCGGTCTTGTAGATTCGATCGCTCACATAGTTCGTAAACGGGTTGCGGTACCGATTGCTTACGAATCGTTCCTCGGTCAAATCATCGCGGTTGCGATAGCCGAGCGTGACACCTGCGCCGCCGATGAACAGTTCACCTTCGCAACCGGCAGGGACTTCGTTGCCGTTTTTATCGAGCAAGTAGACTTGGGTGTTGCCGATCGGTTTGCCGATCAGGATCGGGGCGTTCGCGTCGGTGATTTGGTAGATCGCGGACCAGACAGTGGTCTCCGTCGGTCCGTACATATTCCAGAGTTCCCCACAGCGATCCAGGAGCGGACCGACGAGATCTTGCGGCATCGGTTCACCGCCACAGAGAACCTTCAAGTCCCTCTTTCCAGGCCAATCTGACTGAATCAGCAGTCGCCACGTCGCCGGGGTGGCCTGTAACAACGAAATGTCATGGCGTTCGATTTGTTCGGCGAGTTGTTCCCCATTGGCTGCCGTTGCGCCATCGAGAATCACGACGTTACCGCCGGAGACTGTTGGCAAGTACAGTTCAAGCACGGCGATGTCGAAAGACAGTGTCGTGACGGCCAGCATCGAATCGTCGCTACCAAAACCGGGTTCAGTCTGCATCGAGTAGAGGAAATTGACGACCGCGCCGTGTGGGACCTGCACACCTTTGGGTTTGCCCGTGGAGCCTGACGTGTAGATGACGTAGCAAATGTCGACGGGATTCACGGGCACGTCGAGCGTGTCGGTTTCCATCGCGTCGATTTCGCTTCCGAATTGATCCAGTTCGATTTGATGTTTCCCGAACTCGGCGACTTGTTCGCGCAGGCTTTCTTGCGTCACGACAAGTGTCAAGCCGGAATGGTCGCACATGTATTGGAGGCGATCGGCTGGGTAGGCCGGATCAAGCGGCACGTAACCAGCGCCGGCTTTGAGGATCGCGTACAGATACACCAGCATCTGCTCGCTTCTTTCGACGCAGATGCCTACGAGATCGCCACTTGAGACGCCTTGCCGTTGCAAGAATCGGGCAATCTGGTTCGATCGCTGTTCGACTTCACGGTACGTCAACGACCGATCGTCAAACCGAACCGCAGTACGGTCCGGGGTTTCGACGGCTTGTCGGCTGAATTCCTGATGCAATGTGGAGTCCGTCGGATACTCCATCTTGCTCGAATTCCAACCCACGATCACGCGCTGACGCTGCGCGAGGCTCATCAGGTGATAGTCGCCAATGGGTCGCGTGGGATCTTCGGCAATGCCTTCGAGGAAAGCCTCAAAGCCTTCAAAGTAGAACTCGATCGCTTCGTGTGAATAGAGGTCGGCGTTGTATTGGATCTGAAGCTCGATGGATTGATCACGATGGATCACGCCATTGATGAACCATTCAAACTTTTCAAAACAGCGAGGTTCAACCCGGACATCAACCGTCAGGCCGTCAAAGCCGAGTTCGCTGGTGTCGATCGCGGGATCCAGGTTGAGCGAGATGTCGACGATCGGAGACCGACTCGGGTCGCGGGGCGGCGCGAGCAATCGAATCAGCGTGCCGAACGACAGTCGTTGGTGCTCAAACGCATTGAGCAACGTCGTTCGCGTTGAGCCGAGCACCTGATCAAACGACGCATCGACGTCGATCGTCGTTCGCAGTGGCATCGTGTTGACGCAAAAACCGATCAGCTCTTGTTGGTCCATCGCGGCCTGGCCCGCGGTCGGGATGCCGACACACAGGTCGGTTGCGCCGGTGAGGCGGCTCAGGTAGGCGTTGAATGCAGCCAGCACGGTATTGAATAGGCTGCAACCCTTCTTGGCTCCGAGCTTGCGGAGTTTTTCGGCTAACGAGCTGCTAAGGAATTGTTCGTGGCGCTCGCTGCGAAAGGTCTTCAACGTCGGCCGAGAGAACTCGATCGGCGTATCGACAACCGGCGCACCGTCGGAGAACTGGTCCATCCAAAATGCGACGTCGGCCTTGTGTTGATCCGACTCCATATAGGTTTGCGTTGCGTCGGCATAATCGGTGTACTGATTTGCCGGTGGCAATGCCGCTGGATTTGTGCCGCGAATTTGATCGTAGAAGTGGCCGAGGTCTCGACAAAACACAGAAAGCGACCACCCGTCCATCACGATGTGGTGCGCGTTGAAAGTGAGGATGTGGTGGTCGTCGGCGATCTTTCGGAGGACGAACCGAATCAGTGGGCCGTTGACGAGGTCAAATGGCGTGGTTCCTTCGTCGCGGATCACGCGATCTTGTTCCGCCAGCTGATTCTCTGCGTGATGCTTCGACAGATCGATCGACCGGAAATTCAGTTCCGTCCTTTCGTGAACGATGACGGTTTGCCCATCGCTGCTGAAGGTGGACCGAAGTGACGCGTTGCGTTTGACAACGCTTTCCAACGCAGCGCGGAGTGCTTGCTGATCAAGACCGCCTCGGAATTCGATCGAGCTGATTTCGTTGTAAGCGCAGTTCGCATCGACGCTTTGCTGGCTCGCCAACCAGATTTCCAATTGTGCTTCGGTCGTCGCATACGTGTTTCGCGTGGGCCCGGGAACGACGGCGACCGGCGCGGCGATGGTCGAAGCGAGATTTGCAGTGCTCATTCGAATCAGAGATGTGCTGAATGGATAGGTGATAGTGTTTGCCGGTCTGTTCCGGTTCTCAATTCATGAGCGGCAAGGTGCTCGCGGCTGGATCAAGCGCATTGCTTGTTGCTGCACTCAAACCGGCATCCTCCGCGAATTCAACGCCCGAGCGCGATCACAGGTTCAAACCCACTTGCAGAAACTGACCGGGATTGAGTGAGTCGGGAATGAACCATCCCGGTTTGCCTTCGGCATCAATTCCCAATTTCGCACCTCGTTGTGGCGGTTGCTGGTTGGCTGACACGCTCTTGAATCCCTCTCCCAGCATGAATCCGTGACGTTGGCACTCGACGATGGTGTCGTGGGTCGCCGCCACCAGCTCATCGATGTGTTCATGGCGATGAGCCAGCGTTAATAGGCAGGGACGGTTGTCCCAAATGTGCATCCCACGCCGACGGAGTCCCGCGAAGAAGACTTCGCTGTAAACGAGGTCCTGCTCGAATTGGATTTTGAAGAGCGATCCGAAATGAGCGAGGAACAACGGTGCGTCCAGTTGTTTGAAGACTCGATTCATCTCGTCGGCCAAGTAATCTCCTAGCCGATTGAGCCGATCGTACATCGGCCTTCCACCTGCTTTGAGATGCTCGAGGATCGCTTTGGAGGCGGCGAGTGCGAGTGGGTGTCGGACGAACGTTCCGGCGTAGTACGTCATGCCGGCTTCGGGGCGACTGTCGTCACCGAAGCTCCAAAAGCCCCCGTCGAGTCCGTCCATGTATCTGGCTTTCCCCGCGAGAACTCCGATCGGCATGCCTCCACCGACGATCTTGCCGTAGGACGCGAGGTCGGCTTGAATCCCGTAGTATTCCTGGGCACCACCGAGACCGATACGCAGACCCGTGATGACTTCATCGAAGATCAGTGCGGCCGGTTCGTCTTGGGTGATTTTCGCGAGTTCCTGCACGAACGCTTTGGGCTGCAGTTCCGGCCGGCGACTCTGAACGGGTTCCACCAGAATCCCCGCGATACGATCGAGGTTTTCGCGAATGGTCTGCAGCGATTCGTCGGTGCCGTAGTCGAGAATCAGGGTGTTTTCGACGTGCTCTTTTGGGATCCCCGTTGCCGCCGGAAAGCTTTTGAGTTTCTTGCTGCCGCGGGCGATGACTTCGTCGAGGATGCCGTGATAGTCGCCGTTGAACATCACGATCAAGTCTCGTCCGGTCGCGTTGCGAGCCAGGCGTGTGCATCCAAGAACGGCTTCGGAGCCGGTGTTAGAGAAGGCCATCCTCTCGCTGCCGGTAACTTCACAGAACAGTTTTGCGACTTCGCCCGCGAGCGGTGATTGCGGCCCAATTGCGTAGTCTTGCGTGACTTGTTCGCTGATCGCCTTGACGGTGATCTCATGCGTGTGGCCGAGCAGGTTCGAACCAAAGCCGCACGTGAAATCGATGTATTCGTTGCCGTCAATGTCCCAAAGGAGAGCGCCTTTGGAGCGATCGACGACGATCGGGTGCGTCATCTCTTTCATGTTGGGACGAAAGCCCGAGACCGTGCGTGGGTCTGCCATGTACCGTCGATGTTCCTGCGCGAATGCTTTGCTACGCGGCATCATCGCGTTGTTCATGCGAATGATCTCGTCGAGGGCTGATTGTTGATCCTCATTCAGCTGGCCGTCGCTCAATTTGACCGTCTTGAATCGTTTCGCCTTGGGAGCAAGCCCCACATCCGAATCTTCGGCGTCATTCGGTTTTGGTGTCGCAGCAGGCTGTGGGGAGGGCTGCGTTGCCTGGTCTGTATGCGGCTGAGCGGGCGAGGGTACTGCGACGGGTGAGGGTGCCGCGACCGGTGCCGAAGCAACGCTCGCTTGCGTCGGCGGGGTTGCCAACGCGGTCGGTGCGAGGCCGAACACTTGCAGTTGCTGCTGCATCAACTGCAGTTGAGCTTGGAGTTGAAGTTGCACAATGCCTTGTGCGGCCGTTGTGTCGACCGGAGCGCTCGATGTCGAAATCGGCGGGGAATGGGAGATCGATTGTTGAGCAGGCCACTGACTCGCGGGTGGAGGCGTGACGGCGGTCTCAGCCACTTCCACGGCAACCGGTTGCGGTTCCGCGTCGGCGACCTTCGTGGGAGCTTCCACTGCGAACCGATCACTCGGCAGTTGTTCGTCCAACCACTCCGCGAGTGAGTCGACGGTCGAGGTATCTTCGAGCAATTGCCGGAAGGTGACGTCGACGCCCATTTCTTTTTGCAGCGCGGCCGCCGTTTGGGTCAGCACGAGTGAATCGAGTCCCATTTCGAAGAACGTTGTGTCGACGTCAAACTCTGAGAGATCGAAGCCCGATGTGTTTTCGAAGACGGCTTGGACGCTTTCGACGATCGCTTGAATCCGATTCACGTTGGGAGCCTCTTGAGTGCTGGTCTTGGTGTCGGTTGAGTGCGCTGTTTGAATCACGTTGGCTTCGTCGTGGTGTTCGATTGAGTCTGTGACCTGTTCGGTCACCACGTTCGGCGTCCCGGGTTCGACGAAGAAGCGTTTCCGCTGAAACGCGTAGGTCGGCAACGTCACATGTGCTGCCTTGCGAACCGCTCGCCCGTTGGTCGAGAGCATGGGCCATTGAATGTCCGCGCCGCTAAGCCATAATTGTGCGACGGCGTAGAGCATGCTTCGCCACTCGACGTTCTCTTCCGCGTTGTCGGACAGTGTTGGAAGTGCGAGCTGTTGCTTCGGATCTTGGGCGTGCTGCTTGGCGAGGGTCGCGAGTGTTTTTCGTGGGCCGAGTTCGAGCAGGATGCGCGACGGGTCTCCGTGATCGGCGTCCCAGATCGCGGTGATCGCGTCGGAGAATCTTACGGGGGCACGAAGATGTCGCGCCCAATATTGAGGGTCCGTCGCCTGCTCATCGGTCATCCATGTTCCCGTGACGGTTGAGAGGATCGGGATCGTCGGGGCGTGGAGTTCGAATTGGGAGATAAACTCCGCGAACGGCTCGACGATCGAGTCCATCATCGGCGAGTGGAACGCGTGAGATGTGTGTAACAAACGGAAAACGATGTCTCGGGATTCGAGTTGTTCGCTGAGTCGAGCGACTTGATCATCGGGACCCGCCACGACGCAGAGACTGGGCCCGTTGTAAGAGCCGATCGCCAAGTCGCCGAAGAGCAACGGTTCGACTTCGGCACCCGGCAAACGCACGCTCATCATGCTGCCACCCGGTAGGGCCTGCATCACGCGCCCGCGTTCGGCGATCATCTTCAAGCCGTCCGCCAGCTTGAACACACCCGCAGTGCAGGCGGCGGCGAATTCACCGATGGAGTGACCGATCAACGCGGAGGGTTGGACGCCCCAAGACAACCAGATTTTGGCGAGTGAATACCCGAGAGCAAACAACGCCGGTTGGGTAAAGCGTGTGTTCTTGAGAATCTCCTGTGCGGCTTCCTCGTCTCCGGGAGGTGGAAACAAAACCTCGCGGAGATCACGACCTAGAAGCGGCAAAAGAATCTCAGCGCAGCGATCCAGGTTCTCACGGAAGACCGTCGAGTGATCGTACAGGTTTTGTCCCATGCGAACGTATTGGGCACCTTGGCCCGGGAACATGAAGACAATGTCGCGTTGGGAAGCGGTCGCCTTTCGTTGAACAAAGGCTGGCGATTTTCGCGACGTCAATGCTTCGATCGTTTCCGGCATGGACTCCGCAACGATCGCGGCTCGATGGGAGAAAGCGTCACGTCCGAGTTGCAATGTCGACGCCAGCTCATTCAGATCGAGCGGCCGAGATTGCAGCGTTTCGGTGAGTTGGTCGACGTTGGCCGAGAGAGCGGCTTCAGTCTGTCCCGAGATTGGAAGGATCGCGAGTGGAAGCCGATTGGATTCGGTGGCCGCGTTTGCTGGAGTAACGGGCGGGGCCTCTTCGAGTACCAAGTGGGCGTTGGTTCCACCGACGCCGAACGAGCTGACTCCCGCTCGGCGGGGTTGCTCGCCTCGTTTCCAATCGACGAGTCGGTCGGCGACGTAGAACGGGCTGTTCTCAAAGTCGATCTGTGGGTTCGGGCTTTGGTAATGCAGCGTAGCCGGGAGTCGCTCATGATGCATCGACAGCGCAACCTTGATCAATCCCGCGGCACCGGCGGCTGCGACGGTGTGCCCGATGTTCGATTTCACGCTGCCGATCGCACAGAACTGTTTCTTATCGGTGTGCGATTCGAAGACCGTTTGCAGCGCGGAGACTTCGATGGGATCGCCCACAGGTGTGGCGGTTCCGTGGGCTTCGATATACGAGATTGTCTCGGGGGCGAAATCAGCCATGGCTTGAGCCATCGCGACTGCTTCGGCTTGCCCGGCGATGCTCGGAGCCGAGAAGCTGGCTTTGTTCCCACCGTCGTTGTTGATCCCGTAGCCTTTGATGACCGCGTAGATGCGGTTTTGGTCGGCGATCGCATCTTGCAGCCGCTTCACGACGACCAAACCCGCGCCATCACAAAACAGTGTTCCACCGGCGTTCGCATCGAAGGGGCGGCAGTGTCCATCGGGGCTGAAGATACTGCCGGTTTGATGCACGTGACCGCTATGCTGCGGAAAGTGCACCGAGACTCCGCCCGCGAGTGCGACGTCGCAATCGCCAGCGCGTAACGACTTGCACCCTTCGATCACCGCTACCAAGGAGGTCGAACACGCCGTGTTCACATTGATTGCGGGGCCATTGAGATCCAGCGCGTGCGCGATGCGTGTCGCGAGATAATCTTTCTCGTTGTACACGCCCGCGTTGAATTCACCGACTTCGCGCAGTAATTCGGGATTGGTGACGAGGTTCTTGGTGAAGTAGGTCGTCGAATAAGCGCCGGCCCAAACGCCAATACGGTCGTCGGTTCGTGAGGGGATGACGCCTGCGTCTTCCAACGCGGTCCACGCCAGTTCGAGCAAGACTCGCTGTTGCGGGTCGGTGATTTCGGCAAACTTTGGCGGAAGGTTGAAAAACCGTGCGTCGAAATGATCCGCGTCTTCGAGGATGCCTCGGGCCGCGACATAGTCAGGTGACGACGTGTCGCGGGGGTCGAGTTGTGGGTCCAGTTCATCGGGCTTAAAGAATCGAATGGACTCTCGACCGTGGACGAGGTTCTCCCAGTACTGTTCCAAGTCGCGAGCGCCTGGCATTCGGGCGGACATGCCGACGATGGCAAAGTCTCCTTCACCGAGGTGCCGTTCCTTTTCGCGAGACTTCAAACGTTCCACCAAAGACGCTTTTCTCTGTTGGGCCGACAGAAACGATTCGATGGTGGGGTTGTCGAAGAACTCACCCACAGTGACGTTGATCGACATCTCCTGCTCGACCCGCGCGACGATCAGCGCCGCCCGCATCGAGTTACCACCCAGGTGAATGAAATTGTCGCGGATGCCGATGTCGTCGATCTGGAGCAATTCAGCCCAGATGGCCGCGAGTTGTTTTTCAGTGTCCGACTTCGGGGGCACATAGTCGGTGCCGATATCGGGCCGAGCGGTCGACGGCGGATCGAAGGCTTTGCGGTCGAGCTTGCCGGAGGGTGTGTACTTGAACTCGTCCACCGTGACGATCACGTTCGGCACCATGTACTCCGGCAGCGTCTTGGAGAGTTGCTCGCGAATGTTCGGGAGATCCGGTGATTCATCCGGTTTGGCGAGCAGGTAGCCGACGAGCCTCTTGTGACCCGGTTGGTCTTCCCGAAGTACGGTCGCGGCTTGGCGAACGCCCGGTTGCTTCGCCATCGCTGCATCGATTTCTTCCAGTTCGATGCGGTGGCCATTGAATTTGATTTGGCTATCGATTCGGCCGAGGTGATCAAGTTGGCCGTCGTCGGTCAACTGTGCGAGGTCACCGGTTCGATAGACGGAGATGCCGTTCCAGTCGCAGAATTTTTCGGCCGTCAACTCGGGTCGTTTGAGATACCCGAGGGTGAGTCCGTCGCCGGCGATCAGCAGTTCGCCAGGTGTTTCGGGCGGACAGAGTTGATCGTTCTCATCGACAATGTAGACCTGCGTGTTTGCGTACGGCGTTCCGATCAGGACGCGACCTTCGTCGGACTCGATTCGCGCGAGAGTCGACCACACAGTTGTTTCCGTCGGCCCGTAAAGGTTCCACAGCTCATCACAACGATCGAGCATCGGGCGGATGAGGTCGCGCGGAAGTGGTTCGCCGCCCGAAAGGAATTTCATGCCCATGCGGCCGACGAAGTCACTTTCGAGAATCATCCGCCACATCGCGGGCGTCGCTTGCATGTAGTTGACGTCGAACGTTTGCATCGCCGCGATCAGCGCCGGCGTGTCTTTCGCGGTTTGTCGATCGACGATGGCGACGGATCCGCCACGCACCAGAGGCAGAAAGATTTCGACCACGCTGATGTCGAAGGACAGCGTCGTCGTTGCAAGAATTCTATCTTCGGGAAAGAAGCCAGGGCTTTCGAACATGCTCCACAACATGTTGACGACCGCACCGTGAGGCACCATCACCCCTTTCGGTTTGCCCGTCGAGCCCGACGTGTAAATCACGTAGGCGATATCGGTCTCGGGATTGGTTTCGATCCCCGGCGACTCCGAACCCGCTTTGGCGACCTCATTCCACTCTTGATCCACGATCGTGGTCGGCGTGTTGAACTGGTCGGTCAGGTGTCGTTGGTTCGAGTGAGCCACGACGTGTTTGATTTCGCTGTTCTCGACCATGTACAGCAAGCGGTCGACTGGATAGTCCGGATCCAATGGGACATACCCGGCACCGGATTTCAAGATGCCAACCATCAGTGCCGGAGTCTCGACGACTCGGTCACAGCAGAGACCAACCAGATCGCCTGGTCCGATTCCCTGCGAACGAAGGTGGTTCGCTAGCTCGTTACTCTGTGAGCGAAGTTCCGAGTACGATTGCGACTGATCCTTCGCGAGCACCGCGACCTTGTCGGTGTAGTTCTGGCAGACCTGATCCACAATCTCATGGATGGAATGTCGCGGATAGTCTCTTTTCGTCGGCCCATTGAGGCGATCATACGCCGATTCCGGATTCATTCTTAGCCCTGAGACTCGGTTTCAGAGGTCTTACCACCCGCTCCGCAACACATCTGTGAATGGACCCTCACGTCGGGAGGGGGCACGACAAGGGTCCTCCTAAATGTAGGTCGATGTTGGGAAGTTGCTGTCGTCTTCGAGCGTGATTCACGGGTCCGGTTGTAACGGAGGAGTGGAATGCTCCGCCCAAGTCGCGACGATGTCGGTATCGCGCCGCTAAGATGATGCGCTCCCACTCTGTTCCCGCGATTGATTCGACTCCCAAGTGCCCTCTCGATCGAAAGCTAATCTGGTTCACGCTGTGCGGGTCGCGGCCGTCGCGGCGCTACTCTGGTTACTTCCATCTCCGACGGAGCAACTGAGTTCGTCGCCCGAGGGCACACCACCGGCGCTCGAGGCGGTGCAACGTGTGGTGACCCTCGCCACCGAAATTGATGAACGACCAAGCCGAGAAGGGCTTTGGGAAGTCCGCGATGCTTTGGGAGTCCCCATCGCGTCCGTCGCACGCACGTTACCTGTTTCTGAAGACGTGATCGGTTATCGCGGCCCGAGCGAAGCCCTCATCGTGCTCGACAAAAGCCTCTCCGTGCTCGGCGTTGCGATGATGCAGAGCGCCGATACCACCGAACACGTCGAAGCCGTCGCTGAGGATGCGGCATTTATGAACCAGTTTCGAGGTTGGAGGTGGGGTGACGTTCAGCAGCAAGAGATCGATGGCGTCAGTAGCGCCACCTTGACGTCACTCGCCTTCGCGAAGGGGGTCGTCAAACGAATGGGAGGCGAACGCCCGTCGCTGGTGTTTCCAAAGGAATTGGAAATGGAGGAGTTGGAGCGATGGTTTCCGCAGATCGCTGACATCAATGACGAAGGCTTTTATTCCCTGGCAATGGATGCCGACGGGAACGTGTTGGGCCGCGTGCTTCGAACGGGACCGCTTTCGGACAATGTGATGGGTTACCAGGGGCCCACGGAGTTATTGGTCTGGGTGGATGACTCGGAGGTGATCCAAGCAATCATGCTCCGTGGTTCTTTTGACAATCAACCGTATGTTCGTTACTGCAAAACCGAGTATGGGTTTTGGGCACGGTTCAAGGAAAAGTCGATCGCACAGCTCGCGGAGATGGATGTCGAAGCGGAGGGAATCGAGGGAGTCTCGGGAGCGACCATGACCAGTTTGGCCGTTGCAGAGACTTTAGTTGCGTCGGCGAAGGCGTTTCAATCGTTCAAAGTCGTACCGAAGGAGGAGAAAAGCCGTTTCGATATCCGCTGGACGGCGGCTGACTTTGCGTGCATCGCCTTGATGTTGTTGGGACTGGTCTTTCGTCGAGCCGGTTGGTTTCGCCGCGTTTCTCTTCGTCGTCTTTGGCTAGTGTCCGTGACGTTGATCCTCGGAGTATGGGCGGGGAATTTGATGTCGATGGCGTTGGTCGCTGGCTGGGGTGCGGAGGGGATTGCATGGCGATTGGCGCCCGGCCTGACCGCCGTTGCGGCCGTCGCGTTTCTGCCGCCGCCGCTTGCAAAGTCCAATCCCTATTGCAATCACCTTTGCCCACATGGCGCGCTCCAGCAGCTTGTGCGTCCCGGTTCGAAGAGTCGCAGGCATGTTCGTCTTCCCAAAACGTTGGCCAAAGCGCTCGTCTGGTTGCCGGGAACGCTCTTGGTGGCCGGCTACTCGGCGATTTTGGTGAGACCGTCGATGGACCTCGCGTCATGGGAGCCGTTTCATGCTTACCTGTTTCGTGTCGCCCCCGTCGGCGCGTTCGTGCTAGCGGGACTCTCTCTGTTGTTCGCAGCTTTCGTTCCGATGGGCTTTTGCCGAATGGGATGCCCGACGGGCCGATTGATCGACTACCTTAGACGAAGCGCGCTCAGTCATCGGTTTCGCTTGGCCGATGCAGTGGTCGGGGCTCTCTTGGTGGTCGCGATGGTTTCGGCATGGGTGCGGCACTCTTGATAACGTGGGGACTCGGAATCGATCATGGAAACAGCTGCACCGGGTGTCTTTCGTCAAGCTTGTCCGTTGTGCGGCAGCGAATTGGAATTGCCTTTGGCGGCCGATTCAAAACTCGCACAGTGCCCCGCATGCGAGCATCGATTCATTGCTTCGCGAGATTCCGAACCGGAGTCGGTTGATTCGGGCGGTGATGCTCAGCCGGACACAATTGAGCAGGCGGTGCCACCGAGTCAGCTTCGGGCCGTTCCGATTGAAACAATCGCTCACCGTACTCAAGCCGTCTTGTCGAAACGTAGCAAGCACTTGTTCCGTGCTTCTCTTTGGCCGTTTGCGATACTCTTTTTGTTCGTCGTGATTCCGTTTTTCTATCTCAACGATCTGTACACCCGAAATGCTCCATTAGCCGTCATCTGGATGTGGTCGTTGTCACCCATTTACTTGGTGCTGACTTGGTATTCCATCTGGTTCACATTCAAGCGCAGCGATTGGGCATGCGACTTTGATGCCTACACCGAACGCGTGCAAAAGGGGAAGCCGATACCGCGGAGCCTTTGGCTTCCAAACGATGTGAGTTTCCTCAAACTTGGGGCCGTATCGTTTGTGTTGCTTCTTTGTGTGCCAGTGGTGCTCAGTTTTGTGGCTTCACTGGCAGCGAACGTGATCGAAAAGATGTTCACGGGACAGGACAGTTTGATCCTCGCCCAGAGTCTTGCTGTGGGATTTGCTTTGGCCTGCGCCTACATCTGGCTACTGACTCTGGTTTGGCCCCTGTTCCCACTTGCGTTGCGGCGAGGTTCGATCAAGAGCGATGTGAACCGAGCGTTGCGGATGACTCGGATCAATCGCATGACATCGTTTTTGGTCATCGTGCTCTCTTTTTTATTGCTCGGAATAGGGTTCGCGGCCTTCCTCTTGTTGCTTTGCGCAACGGCGCCTTGCGTCGCGCTACTGCTGGTGGTTGCGGGTCGCCAGATCGAAGGTCGGGAGATTCCCGTGCTCGATTCCGTCTCGGATGAATTCGATCAATTTCTGACTTGACGTCCCTCCGATTTGGTGTACCATGACACGGGTACACCGAATAACGATCCGGGACGTGCGTATGTTTTTTTCCATCGATTCCGACGGTGAGATACCGATCTACGAGCAAATCGTGCGGCAAGTGAAGCTTGCCGTTGCGGACGGAGTGCTTGTCGGCGGGCAAATGGTTCCGAGCGTTCGGCAGCTCGCCAACGATCTGGCGATCAATTCGAACACGATCGCTCGTGCGTATCAGCAGCTGCAGACAGACCATGTGTTGGAGCCACTTCGGGGGCGGGGCATGGTCGTTCGTCGTGATGCGATGAAACGCTGCACCAAGGCACGCAATACGATTGTCGCGGACGGCGTTCGTAGAGCGTTGGCCGACGCGCTTTCGGGCGGAATGACCCCGGACGAACTTCGCGGACTGTTCGAAGCGGAATTGGATCGGCAGGCCGGTTTGTTGGAAAAAGCCAGCTCGGACAACGGCTCGTCGTAACACACTCGGGAGACTCTCCGGTATGAAATCCGTCATCACCCTGCGAAGCGTGACAAAAAAGTACGGCTCGAAGATCGCTCTTGATCGTGTGGACCTCGAGATCCCTTCGGGGGTCGTGTTTGCACTGCTTGGCGAAAACGGTGCCGGCAAAACAACGATGATCCGAATCCTCACGGGGTCACTGAAACCGGATCAGGGGACGGCGTCTGTGCTCGGGTTGAACTGTGTTTCTGACGGGCAGCAAATCCGCCGACAAGCGGGTTACGTTTCCGATACTCCGGCAATGTATGAGTGGATGACTGCCGAGGAGATCGGCTGGTTTACGTCCGCTTTTTACGACGACGAATTCCCGCGACGCTACAACGAAGCGATCGCGGGGTTTGACATTCCGCGTGGCGTCAAAATCAAGAGCATGAGTAAGGGGCAGCGGGCCAAGGTGGCTTTATCGCTTGCCGTCGCTCATGATCCCGAACTGTTGATCCTTGACGAGCCCACCTCCGGACTTGATCCGATTGTTCGACGCCAGTTCTTGGAGTCCATGGTGGATCGCGCGGCGCTCGGTCGCACGGTGTTGCTTTCGAGCCACCACATCAATGAGGTCGAACGCGTTGCGGATTGGGTTGCGATCATTCACGAGGGGCAAGTGAAATTGGTCCAGCCTCTTGAGACTCTTCGGGAATCGACAACTGTTGTGACGGCGACTTTGGATCACGCCGATTCAACCGTCGCCGTGCCGCGCGGCCGAGTGCTCAGTGAATCCAAGAGTGGTCGACAAATCCGCTGGGTGGTTTGCGATCTTGCTGAGAACTGGCGTGACGATTTCGGAGAGGACTCCGGTGTCAGCAGAGTGACTGATGAAAAACCTTCTTTGGAAGAAATCTTCGTCGCCGTGTGTGATCCGCACAGTGCAGTGCCGGAAACGGAATTGCACGACGATGAAGTGAGTGCGGAGTCGGCGGGAGATCCCTGGCGGAGCGAGATTGTGAGTCAGTCCGCTTCGACTTCCTGAGCCATCAGAGGGAAGGCATGAACTTGAAAGTGTTGCGGCATTTGTTGTGGAAAGACGCACGGACCGTGCGGCCGCTGATTGTCTCGGCGATCTTTGCAATCGTCGGCTTCTATCTGCTCTTGTTTCTCTACGCAAAGTCGACGGATCGGTTTACCGAGCAAACGACCCTCGCGTACGTCATCTGGATACTGGTCCCGAACCTCTTCGCGTTCAGCATTCCCGCGTTTTTGGTCGGAGGCGAAGAAGAGAGTGGGTCGTTGGCTTGGCTCAAGACACTGCCGGCAGACTGGAAGGCGATCACGCTCAGTAAATTCGTGCTTTCGGTCGCTTACACCATCGTCGTCTGGGTGCTGAGTACGTTCGCACTCAGCCTCTTTTGGCTCACGATTCCAGAAAACCTGATCGAGTATGCGTCACGTACCGGTGGCATCGGCGATCTGAGCGGGGATTGGTGGTTTCACGTCATGGGGCAGTCCGCTTTCACGCTGGCGTTACTCCTGGCCAGCATGATCACCGCCTACATTTTTCGCTCGCCGATCGCGGCGCTGGTCATGGTCCTTCCCGCCATCGTCTTCTTGCTGATTGCGTATGGGCAGATGGTGGCATCGGTGATTGGTTCCGCGCAGCCTCCGCTGGCGTGGGGACAATGGTTCGGCCTGATTGCGATCTACGCTCTCGGCATCGGGATGCTGCTGTTGATCAAGATGTGGGCCGCCTATCGACGACTCGTTGCTCCTGAATCCAATCTGAGACATCGTCTTTCGGTCACCTCCGACGCAAAAAACGCGTATCGACCACCGCATGCAACCATCAACGCTGCGGGGCACTTCCTTCGACCGAGTCCTGGGGCGGCGCTCCTCTGGCAGCAACTTCGGCAGACGCTTTGGCCACTCCTTGCGCTGACCCTGGCGGCATGCGTCGGGATCGTTCTCTCGAGCATCTACCGGTTCGACAACAACGAGGGGGCATTGGTAATCCTCGCCGTCAATGTTGCGATCGTTTCCGCCATTTCGATTCCGTGTTTCGCGTTTTACGGCGACGGTTCTCGCGGACGTAGTCAATTTTTCGCCGATCGTGGCATCTCGCCCACACTGATTTGGCTAACACGAATCGCGCCGCCGTTGGTCTGTGGCGTGATTTTGCTGGTGACATTTGTGGTGATTCAGTGGCAATCGAACATACCGTATCCCGAATTCGGGATGATCGTCGGGTTAGCAATCGTTGGTTATGCCACCTGCCAATTCATCTCGCAGTGGGTCACCAGGGCGACGCTCGGATTTTTTGCGGCGCCCGCGGGATTGTGCATCGCGGGACTAACGTTCGCCATTCTTCTGGATCCTTATCCGCGTTGGGCGCCCGTACTGTTGGTTTCCGCCATCGTGTTGTTCTTTGGCAGTTGGCGATTGACCGGCTCGTGGATGGCTCGGCCTTCGCGATCCAAGACGGACTGGCGGTTCATGTTGTACGCCGCACTCGCGATCGTTCTCCCTTATCTCATCGTGTTGGGCTCACGGTGGGCAACGATGCCGATGGCGGATACGGCTTGGCGACAAAGGATGGCCAATTTTGCGTTTGAACAGCAAGAGGAACCGCCCGTTTCGATCGTGGCTCAACTCGGTTATTCCAATTCGATGGATCCCTCTCAGGCCCTGATCACGTTTAACTTTGCGGAGCAATCGCAACAGGTTTCGGTTTCTCCACCGCGTGGCAACCGTGTGAGGAATCATTCCTTAGCGGAGTCCTTGCAACGCGACGAGGACTTTCATGAGCGAGTCGAGCGTGAACTTGCTGCGACACGATCGTTGGGTGAGCATGTTTCGTTTCAAGAGCTGATTTGGACGCTCAATTCCGAAGGAACGCTCGATGGATTGAGCGAAGAGGAGTCGATTGCCGCCGCACTCCGCTCCGCACGCGTGTTTGTGAAATGGGCGAACCTGGCCAGAGAGGAAGCGGTTGCGGGAAGAGTGACATTTCGAACCTTGGACCGTAGTGGCGAACAGGCTGAGCGGATTGCGGTGCAACTTCTCGGTGATCTGCTGCAGCGTTGTGGCCGGACTCCCGAGATCGAAGAACTGTGCAACGCCCTCCCGAGCACGGAACTTGTCAAAAGGTCTCGTTGTTGCGCGTTGGTAACGGAGTGGAACAGTGGCAATGGTTCTCAGTGCTTCGGTGAGTACCGAACGGTCCAGGCATCATGGTCCAACTTTCTCGAGACGCCGCGTGCAAAACGATATGCCGAAAAGGCGATCAAGTTGGTGACGGACCGTTGGGGCAGCGGGACGGATTTGAGTTCGAGCGATATCGCGCGACTGGCGGACGATTTGGCGGGTGCGGGGATCAAGGAGAATCCAGTGCTCCACCTCAAGCAATACGACCTCGCCAAATACGGACTACTCGAAATGGTGCGAAGCGCACCACCGGTCTCGACGAAGGATTGAGTCGTTGCAGTGCTCTTCATGACCTAGGCTAGAGGGTTGATACCTCGTTTGTTCAGGCTCGGTCATGGTTCGAATTCTTAAATCGGTCGTCCTGGCCGTCGTTGCAACGTGTTTCGCAGTCGCTTTGGGGCTGATCGCCCTCAGGGTCTCAGGGCATTCCGCCGAACGTTTCGTTGAGCGAGCAGTTGATGCCGTTCCGACTTCGCTCACCGGGTCGCTCGGAAGAAAGGAATCCGAATCGGTGATCGAGAACTGGCCGCCTGCGAAAGGCCAACGCTTTCCCGACCTTGAGCTCCAGGATCAAAACGGTGAAGCGGTGCGGCTGAGCGATTTTGTCGGCGAGTTGATTTTAGTCGAGTATGCGGCGGTGCCTTGCGAGGGCTGTCAGGCATTCGCCGGTGGAAAACGGCATGGCGGGTTTGCCGGATTCCGGGTTCAACGTGGCCTCGACTCGATCGAAGACTACGCTTCCCGTTACGCCGGAGTCGATTTGGGCGAAGACGTCGTGTTCGTCCAGATTCTGCTGTACGGAAAAGACGTGAAAGCTCCGGCGCCCAACGAGGTCACCGCTTGGGCAAAGCACTTTCAAATGGATCGAACGAAAAACGAGATCGTTCTTTGCGGGACATCCTCGTTGCTGAGTCGGGAGACCTACGACTTGATTCCGGGATTCCAACTGATCGACCGCGACTTCATCGTCCGCAGTGGCTCTTGCGGACACCGCCCGCAAGACAACCTGTACACCGACTTGCTACCGCTTCTGGGCAGGCTGGCGCGCGAACGATAGCAACACCAACGGAAATACTTGCGGACCACTCTGTGGCGGGTCCATACTGGGGCGACCGTGCCGGCATGACCCGGCGATTCGTTCCCTCCGCTGCTGGGTATTACCGTGTCAAGTTTCTCACGTTGGCTTGCCATCGCAGTTCTCTCGGCGATCGTTTCGACACAAACGAGTTCGATCCGCGCCCAGTCCGATGCGGACCGAATCAATGCACAAAAATACTTACAGGTGCTGCTGAGACGCCCACGTCTCGGCGTCGCCTTGGACCGCGTCTACGGCTATCACGTTCAAAACGATTCGCTCGATGAACTCGAGAACGAATTGCTCGGCGAAGAGTCTTCGGACGATCGTGGTTCGCGAGAAATGGTGTGGGGGTTGGTCCAACTCACTCGTGGCCGTGGAGCGGAAGCGGCAGAGGCATTGGCGAAAGCCGAAGAGAAATTGCCCAACGATGCGGCCTGCAGTTTTTATCTCGGTCGTGCGTTGCTTGCCGTCGGTCAAACGGAATCGGCTGCGGCGGCGATGGAGCGTGCGATTGAGCGAGGACCGTCACGCGCCGAGGCGCTTCCCATGTTCACGGAACTGGGACGCATCTATAGCCGTGCAGGTGACCAGGAAAGTCGCTCGCCGTTTGGTCGAGGCTGGAAAAACTATTTCCTGGTGATACCAAAGTCGGTGGCCAAATTGCACGAACACTCGCCGATGAGGGCAACGTCAAAGAAGCACTCAGTCGCTATGAAAAACTCGCCAAGTCATCACGACGTGCGGACGAGAAGATCGCGTTCGCCGTCCAAGCTGCCGAAATGCGTCGGCAAATCGGTGAGCCCGAAAAGGCGCTCACGGAACTGGAGGAGATTCTCGCTCGTTTGCGTCCGGGTAGTTGGCTCTACAGTGACGTACAGGGACGGATCGAAGCCGGCTTTCTGAAGTCGGGAGACTACGACGCACTTGCCGACTATTACCAGGAGCAACTGAAGCAGCGACCCGATGATCTTCCGTTGCAAACGCGGCTTTCGACCATCCTCACTTCGGCGGGGCGGTTGACGGAGGCCAAGGAGATTCTCGAAGCGTCGATCGAACGCGCGCCGAAAGACACCGAGGCTCGTTTGGCGTTGATCAATCTCCTGATCAGCCAGAGTTCGATCGCAGAGGCTAGCGAGCAATTTGAAGAACTCACCAAGAATGATCCTGATAACCCGGATCACTTGATTCGATGGGGCCAAGTCCTGCTCGATGACACCGAGGTGCCTTTGGAGCAGCGACGCGACGCGGCGATCAAGGTGTGGTCGCGGCTCGCCGAATCGCGAAGCGACGATGCCGTCACGTTGTCGCAAATTGCGGATCGTATGCGAGGGATACAGCGTAGCGACGAAGCGATCGAACTCTACAAGCGTTCGATCGAGGTCGACCCCGCGTCGCCCCAGTATCGAGAGTATCTCGGAGAGTACCTGCACTCTCTCGATCGGAAAGAAGAAGCCATCGAGGCTTGGAAGCAAATAGCGGGTGGTGACCGCAAGAGCCGCGAGTCACTCGTGCGGCTCGCCGAAGTCTTCGGTGCGTTTGAGCAAGATGCACTCGCGCTCGAAACTTGGGAGGAAGCATCGACGTACGATTTGAACTTCACCGAAGAACTACGCTACGCGGCAACGTTGGTGGAGGCCAAACGGTACGAACTTGCCTTCGAACGTTACGCCCTCGCCGAAGACATCGCGGAGTCGCCGGACGAGCGTGAGCAACTGTTGCGCGATCGGATCACGGCGTATCAAGCCTCCGGCACGTTGGAAACACAGATTGCTGCGACCGAGGCAAAACCGGAATCACCCGAAACGCTTCGAACTCTCGCGTTGCTCTATGGAGCGGCCGGAGATTCTCCACGAGCGGAGCAGGCGATTCAGAAGGCGCTCGCGGCGGAGCCTGATGATCCCGACATTCTGTTGGTGGCGGCTGATATCGCCGAGACACAAAATCGTTTGGTGGCGGCCGCTGAGTTGTTCGAAAAACTTGCCGCTGCTGACAATCGTTTTCGCTCCAATTACCTCCAACGGGTTGCCAACCTCAATGTTCGGATCGGACGAATCGACCGCGCGATGGAGATTTGCGAGGCGATCATCGACGCGAACCCGGCAAGTCCCGAGTCGTATCAATTCCTCGCCCGTACCGCGTTCGGGGTGCAGCGCGATGAACCCGCGATTGCCGCGCTGCGCCGCGCGATGTCTGTGGCGCCGCGAGATAATCTTCCGCGGCGGATGCTCGCCGGTCACTTCGCCGATCGTTTTCGCACCGACGAAGCCATCGAGCTGTACTGGCAAATCTTTCGCTATGAGGCAGGACTGGAAAACAAAATCAGTGTGATTGCGGCGCTCGGCCCACTCTACGATCGCAAGTCGGACGTGGATGCCCTCATCAGTCGGATTCAAGAACTGACTCGTAAAGAGGGAGACTCTCGGGCAACCACGTTGCTCATCGCCGCCGCACATGAATCCATCCAGGACTACGGGGCAGCGCGGGCCGCGATCGAACCGTTGCTTGCTGCCCAGCCGCGTGATGTTGCATTGCTCGGCTCTATGGTGCGCCTCAGCGATGCCGCAGATGAAGTCGAGGCCGCCGCCGAATACCAACAGCGAATCACCGACCTCGCCGACACGCCCGAGAACCGATTTCGGTTGATTCAATATCAAGTCGAGGCGGGTGAGATTGATATCTCCACGGCACTCTCGCAGCGAATCTCGTTCGTGAGTGATCCATCGCGGCTCGGGGGAATGGTGCGTTCTTCGATTCGTCGTGGAGACCTCGTGACGGCGAAGGCGTTGTGTTCCGAGGCGATCAAATCGGATGAGTCGCTATGGGACCTCAAGTTGATCCTCGCCCAAATGCTGTTGAGCGATCAAACCAGCGAGTCTTTCGAGGAGAACCGCAAGCTCGCGGTGCGCTATGCGCGCGAGGTTCGTGAGGTGGGTGTGACGATGGATGCAAAACCGCCGAGTCGATCTGCTGCGATGCGTTCCACCCAATCTCGAAACCAGGCTGTCTCGGTCAACCAAGCGAACCCGATGTACTGGTCTCAGTCGTGCTACCAACTCGCATCGCTATTGCGCGTCGGGCCCTACGCAAACGCCTACGGCAACACTCAGACGTTTAACGCCGTCGAGCCCCAAACCTACGGTCACGCTCGTGTGATTGCGGCGTCGCTGATCATGCTGAATGCCGCTGTTGGCGATACTCGCGAGGGAATCGTGAATGCCATCGATCGAGTCTTTGATGAGGAATTCGCGATCGAGGACGTGGGGTCGGTCAATGATCCTGGGGCCCTTTGGGAGTGCCAAACGCTCGTCGGCCTTAGGATGAGTATGTGGGGCATTCAGCTCTTTTCACCCAGGGCGACTTCTGTCGCTTCCCCCTTCGCCGGAGAGATTGCTGAATTGGAAGAGCTGGCGGCCGAATTGACGTGGCGTTTGGCGGACGTGGACAAGCAAAACGGCCTCATGCCGCTGATGTCCATGCTCTTTTCACGACAACGTGCCAGCCAAGCCAGCGCGAACCAGCCGGGCGCGAGTCCAGCAAAGATCAAACCGCTCTCCGAAGAACGCCTCCGGAAGCTGATCGAGTTAAGTGAGCAGAATCAACTCCATCCATCACCCGTCTTTGCATCCAATGGGATGCCACCGGGAATGGGCCAGATGATGCTTCAAGGTGTTGTCGCTCACGAAGTCGGTCTCGCCGGAAAACCGGAACTTGCGGAGTCGCTGTTACCCAAAGAGATTCCCGACGACGCCAGCTACTGGACCATCGTGAGCGCGATTCAGTTTTGGTTGTCGCTCAATAAACCGGAACGAGCCGAAGCACTGGTTTCAAGGTTGCTCCCTGCCGCCAGGAACGTCGGGACGTTCAATACCCAACGAGCTTCGATGCCCATGAACGATGGTGAGGCACAGCGGGAGTTCAATAAAAAGCACCAACAGACGTTGGTCGACACGGCGATCGCGCTCTATGTCCAACAGCAATCAGGTGCTCGCCGCGGGTCTTCGAAGCTCGGTAACGGAGAGGTCCGAGGTTACGTCCCGATGTCCAATGGTGCCCGCCGATCCGTCGCCCTGCAGGGCCCTCTCTCGACACGTTTGTTAGACAGCCCACTCGTTCAATCGCTTTCAATGTCTGTCGTGACCACGCCGGTTGACGCAAGCACCCGCGTGCCCAAGTTCGAGCTCCCGGACTCGATGATTGCGTCGCTGCAACAGCCGCTGGAGGGCGCCGGTTTTGATGAACAAAAAACGCGATACGTGCTCGCCGCCTATGCCAACTGGTGGGCCGGTCGACCGGAGGATTGCTACGAGTCGTTAGTCGATCTTTGCGAAAAATACCCCTCGGATATCGACTTGCAGATCGAACGGGCGCGACTCGCCAGCATTTTGGATCAACCCAAGCTCGCCCTGGAGGCGCTCGACTCCTTCAGTCCGCTGGACAGCAAAATGTTGGTTCGCAAAGAGATGGCGGCGATGAACTTGGCTGCCGAGCTTGGCGATATCGAACGGGCGAAGCTTGCGGCCGAACGCTTGTTCGGAATGCGGCTCGAAGTCCAAACGCAGCTTGCGCTTGTCGATCAACTCGGCAGACTCGGTCTCAAGGAGCGCGCCGACGCGATGTTGCAGCGGACGCGGTCGGGCCGGTCTCGCGATATCCCCACCCAAATTCGAATCGCCAACGCATTCTTGGCCAGCGGCGATCAGGAGGCCGCATCGGAAGTCGCCTACACATTGTTCCGCCGCCTTTCTACTGGGCGGTCTCAACAACGAAACGTCGCGAGTTATCGCCAGCAGGCGGTCTCAATTCTCAAGCGGACCGATCGCTTGGCTCCGCTGATCGAACGAGCCGAGCGACGTGTCGAATCGACGCCGAAAGCAATTCGGCCGAAGTTGGAACTCGCTGAGCTTTACACCGCCGCGGGCCGAAGCGAGGACGCGAGTAGTCTTTGGGATTCACTGAGTGATAGTAAACGCGTCAGCACGCAACAATTGATGACACGTGCGGAGGTATTGGCGGGTGCAAAAAAGTATGACCAGGCAATCGACCTCTACCTGGAAGCATTCGAAAAGGAACCACAGCGTTTTAACAACGACATCTATCGGCTAACGAATGCGGTTCGACAAGCCGGCGATGCCGCTGCTGACAAGGTCTTTAAACGGTTGCTCAAGATGCCGATTTCGTCGTTGCCTTCCTATCGACTCAGTGAAGTCGCCCGGATGGGATCGAGGACGAATTTCAGCGAAGCGAAACGGAAATACATCGGGAAAGTTTTGAAATCGACCGCTGCCCAGGGTGAGATGTACAACATCGCGCGCTCGATCCCGGAAAGCGAACGTAAAAAGATCCCTGAGTATCGCAACGCGCTGATCAGCGCGGCTTGCTCGGCGGATGTTTTTCTTACCAACTCGAATACATGGCGAGTCAGTAGTCGAAGTTCGGGTGGGACTGCCAATGGACCCCTCGCGGACATCCTCGGCATTCTCGCAAGCGATGAAGATGCCGAAAGGAAGTTTCGCAAGGCGGCGGAAGCGGCTCTCGAAACCGACGGTCAAAAGGCGAGTGCAGAATTCCTCCTCGCTCTGCTCAATATCGAAAAGTCCGTCGAGATTGAGTCGCAGATTGAGTCCATGAAGAAACTCATCGCGCCGGGGGCCGAGCGTGAGGACTACCCTCTGATAATCGCGTCCGGGTTGTTGTGGCAGGCCGGGCAGATTTTGGAAAAGGTGGACGAGGTCAAGCCGCAATTTCTTATTGATCTCTATACCGAAGCCAAACGCTTGACCGCATCTTCGTCGAAGAGTTCTCGCTACACCGTCGACAACCGACTAATCAAAGCCCTTGTTGCGGCAAAGCAGACTGCCAGGGCTCGTGACATGTTGATGCAAATGTATCGTGACACGAACAACAGCGAACAGAATCAATACAACCCCGGCTACGGCGATTATCAGGATTTGCAGTCCTTTCAGTGGATCGGTGAGCAACTCATCACAATGGATGGTCCTGTCGAAGCGTTTACGATCTTTAAGGCGGCGCTTGGTGATCCGGACCGATTCGAACGTGCAAAACGATGGGGCGGTAACCGCAACGCTGAATCCAGCTTTCGTGAGGCTGCCGAGAAGGCGTCTAACAAAATCACCCCCGACATCGCAGCCGAGTATCTGCTTCACCAGTTGGAACGATGGGAAGCAGGTCTTGAATTTGACTCGATCGTCTTGATGGAAACACCGATCGAAAAGCTTGCCGAGGAACAAGTGCCTTCGATCCTTGCTTTTCTCCTCGAAAAAGCATGCGCTGACGAGAAGACGGTGCCGACTATTCAGGATTTTGAAAAACGTTTGAAGAAACTCACCGAATCGAATTCGGACGCGTGGCAAGTTGCGGCGGTTGAATGGTTGACCGCGAGTCACTTGGGCAGTGGAAGCGACGCGGCAGCGACTCGACTGTTCGAGCGATTGCCTGATCTCGAATCGATGACCGATGAACGCGATGGCAAGGCGAGAGTCAAAGCGGCGGCACAATACGCAAAGCTTCTCACCCTGTATCCCGTTGCGAAACGTGCAATCGAATCCGATGACAAGGTTGAACAGTCCCAGGGCGAACGCTTGGTGAGATACCTCGAGACGGCCGCAGGATCGCTCGATCGTCCGGCAGCGGGATTGGCCTTGGCAACACTCACGGGTGATCCTTCGGAGTCAGTCCAACGCATCCTCGATTCATTGAAATCACAAATCGAACCGGGGCGACCCGCGTCCGAGGCATTGGTCCTGCAGTGCTTGCGGTTCGCGGGCGAGGCATTGGGTGCGGACGACTACCAAGCCGCCGCCGAGGCGCTGAAGCTTGCGCTCGGAGGGGGCCCGCCACTTCGCAAGATCACCACCACCTCAGATCCCTTCGCGGTGACTCCATCCACATCGCGGCCGGACGCCAACCAAGACAAGCTGGCAACCATCAATGCTCGCTTGAGGGAGGTGCTTGTTCAATTGGAGTCGAAAACCGGTGTGCCGCTCAGAACGTTGTCTGAAACCGAGCCCAACGCGGATCTCCAAATCGAATCGGTCGCAACAATCGTCGAGGCTCTTACCTCCATCGCGATGCCCGAGAACCGTCCGGGGACATTCTTCCCCTACGCTAAACGGATCGCTTCGCTTGAATACGATCCGTTCAACTCGAAGAACAGAATCCAAGTCCAATCGGTTTCGCTCGCGCTGGCCCGATTGGCGGCTGCGACAGATCAATCCGAATCCGTTTATGCGACGCTGCAATCACGATTGAATACAAGTGCGGAGCGGGAACAGATCGTCGCGGCAATGCTTCAAGTGGCCTTCGCGGCGAAGGATGCAAGTCGATGTAGGGATGCGTTAAAGGAATTGGAGTCCGCTTTGGACACCAAGCTCCCTTCCGTCGATGAAGATTCGCCGGAGCTCGCAACGCTCAATTCCATTAGCAGCCAGGATGTTTTGGAATCCCAGAAAAAGTCATCGGTGATCGATACCGTCTTGCAAGCGATTTGGCCGATCATCCAAGCCTATCAATCGGCCGATAAAGATTCAAAATCAACGGACCTACAGCGAGAGTTGGCAAGCCCGGTCACGCGGCTTCTCACACGCACCAACAAGCTCATCCGCTCGGACAGCTACACGGCATCGCGCCACCGAATCATCTCTCAATACATCAACGAGAACCTCCAGAAATGGGCGGTGCTATCCGGAGACCCTCAGGCGATCGATCGGTACATCGAGAACGCCCTAACACCTCCACAGGGAACGCCGAATGGAACAGATCGGGAGGAGTACCTCCGCGGTGACTATGAACGGAACCTGATGAAACTGCTTGGCGAGGGAATGCTCGGTCGACTCGATCAGCCCATGCGGAATGTGGCACTGTTTGTCAAAGGTAAAAAGAATTACCTCAAGCGTTTTGAACCGCAGTTGTGCTTGATCCTTCATGAACTCCC
The DNA here is from genome assembly GCA_039821165.1 of Planctomycetota bacterium. Taxonomy (GTDB): domain Bacteria; phylum Planctomycetota; class Planctomycetia; order Pirellulales; family Pirellulaceae; genus Stieleria. The sequence continues at coordinate 44,663 of JBCBOT010000006.1, forward strand.
ACGAGAACAGCGATTGCCACTGCTCGAGAAGATCACCTTGGGGCGATCTGGCAAAGAACCGATTGCTTACTTGAGTGGGCTTGTTCGTTACGAACTTCCGCCCGATCTGGTCCGGGACCAACAACCATCACTCGATGCCGTCTTGAAGTTGCCGACGTGCACGGACGATTTCCCACTGGTCAATTCGCTGTTGCTTTTGATCGACGACGCCGTGGCTGCGAATCAAGCGGAATCTTTGAGCAAGTCTTTCGCCGCCCAGATAGAGTCCGAGGGCGACGCCGCCGACATCGCATCAGCACTGCTCAGGATTGCGGTCGCAGAACGCGACGAAACAGCGGCCGAGACGCTTGCCGCGGAGGTCCTTCCGACTATCAAATCCGTTGCGGCTCGGCTTGTTGCGAAGCGTCCCAACGCAACGGACAAGACGCTTGCATTTCCGGAGTTGGAGTCGATCCTCGCGTTCCGTGCCGCCAAGGCTGGAATCCCAGTGAGTGAACTCGAGGGGATCATCCGAGATGCAAAAACCTACGCGATCCGTGCCCAACGCAATCGGGTTGTTTCAGCAATCGCTCATGCGACTGCAAAGCTTGGAATCGGACGCACCGCAGGTGGGACAACGCAGTCGCCACTGACGCACTTTCATGTCGTGGGGCATCCGTCGAGGTTCGGTGTCGACTCGCAGACACTTCCCCCGTTGTTCGCCATCGACGAAAACGGCTGGGTCAGCGGAACCAGTGGTCCGAGTGCGACGCATCTGATGTTGAAGTTTCCGCTCACGGGAACCTTCGAGTTTTCAGCGAATATCCGTGACGGTTCATGGGGCGAGAGTGATATCGCCTACGGTGGAATCGTCTATCAGGCGCAGGGATGGGACAAAGCAGCCAAACTCGCTGGGGTGGGATCGCGAGGCGAAGTCGTTTTCCCGGTGTCATCCATCAAGCACAATGACACGAATGTCGAGGCGATTTCAGTGACGCCGCTCGATGTTCAGGGCGTGTGCAATGGCGAGGCTTACGTGCAAGACATTGCAACGGAGTCCTTCCCATTTCCTTCGATCGCACACTTGCGTTTTCGCACCACACAGTTCAAGGACATTCGAATCACCGGCGAGCCGACCATTCCAGAGCAAGTGGAATTGATCGGTCCCAATATGCGAGGTTGGGGCATTCTGGCTCGAGGTCGAACAATTCCATTGATGTTGCTTCCAATCGGACCGAAGCAAAATCGGGAGCAGATCGAGAGTTTCCGGCAGGAGAAAGCTGAGGAACTCGCCAAAGGACCGCTCGCGGGAAGCTGGAGTGTCGTTGAGAAGGAGTTGCACTACAGGCAACCGACGAGCGGCAATGCTTACGATCCGCCCTCGCAAATCCAATACTTGCGTCCGCTACAAGATGGCGAATCGATCACGATCGAGTATTGGTCCGAAAAGGATGCTTTCGAATTCTCACCCTCGCTGGGACGGATGTGTTTGAACCTCACTGAGAAGGGTGTTGTTCCGATCTGGATACCCTCGTCGTCAGACCTGGCAGCCTTTCAGCCGTTAGCCAACGAAGCCGCTCCCAAAAAAGAGGTCGAGCCCATTCACCCTGAAGTTCAACCCAAGGACAAGGACTGGAACACGTTGGTGATGAGGCGGACCGGTGACGAGGTAGCGATTTTGCTCAATGATGAGACGTTGGTGGAGGTGCCGATTCAAGGACACGAGCGCCCGGGAATCTATCGGACTGACAAGAACGTTCGTGTCCGTTCGATCGTGCTTCGGGGTCAGAACTGGCCGAAAGAAGTCCCCGAAGACCTGATGGCAACTCCGTAAGATGCCTGCGCGGGCCCGCTACGACTGCGCAACGTTGTCGGCGTCACGCTTGCGTGTCTTCAGAATCTTCACGAACTTGCGATAACTCAATCCTTCGAGTTCGGCGCGTCGCGGCACAAGAAAGAAGACGTCCAGGGCGGGCATCATCAGGAAGCCGCGATCGGTCCACATGAACCCCATCTCAGAAAGTGGCATCGTGAAGCCCCGACCCTCAACGGCCCAGGCGACTCGGTCTGTCGTGATGGCAACCTCCATCAGGGCTCCATGGATAAACCCATGCTCTTCTAAACGTGAGCGAATGGTGATCCGTGTCTGCCAGATCAAACTGAGATAGACAATGGTCGCGATCAGCATGAGCGCGATCTGTCGAGCCATGATCGGAATTCCCTGCAATAAGTCCCAGGGAAAACATGCGACGACCGAGAGGGCGACGATGATCAACGAAGCGATGGTCAAACGGCCACCACGACGCGTTAGAAGGTACTTTGATTCGGCGAAACGGAGCATTCGATTGGTCAGTTCGAACCGCGCGCGAAGAGTGTCGCCCTTGGAGAACGAAGCTGTCTGTTCAGTTGGTGGTTGATATGGATTGACCACGGCGGACGCCATCATCCCGGCCGACCGGGGGACAGTTGGAGCTTGGGCGAGCATGCCCGAGGAGTTTCCCGGCAGTGTGACTAGCTTAATCGTTACCAGCGGCATGTCGTCAAGGATGCCACAGCTCATCCGCGCACAGAATCGTGACCTACTCTTCCAAGAAGAGAACCGTCCTCACTCCCCCTCCGCCGCGCCCATGCTCCGCTGCAACGATCTGAAAAAACTGTACGAGGATCATCTGGCAGTCGATGGCGTCTCGTTTTCCTTGGACTCCGGCAATATTGGTGGACTCGTCGGGCCCAATGGAGCGGGCAAAACGACCACGATGCGTTGTCTTGCCGGTTTGATCCCGGCGACGGCCGGCCGGATGAACGTGGCTGGCTGCGATTTGTCGGATCATTCTGGCGGGAGTGCGGCCCTGATCGAGTTGAAACGGCGACTCGCCTATGTTCCGGATGATCCGCCGCTGTTCGACGATTTGACCGTGGGGCAGCATCTCGAATTTATCGGCCGGATTTACCAGGTCGAGGACCACCGCACCAAGGCGACCGAATTGCTCGAGTACTTTCAACTCGGCGACAAGATCAATGCGGGCGCGACGACGCTGTCTCGCGGGATGCGTCAGAAGCTCGCGATTTGTTGTGCCTATCTTTACGATCCGGTAGTTCTGCTGCTGGATGAGCCGATGACCGGACTCGATCCGCCAGGCATTCGGCGTTTGCTGCAATCGATTCAGGAGCGTGCCGCAGCGGGCGCGACGGTCATTCTGTCCAGTCACCTTCTTGCGATGATTGAAGACGTCTGCACGCATCTGATCGTAATGCAGCGCGGAAGACTCCAGTACTTCGGTGACGTTGCCGCGTTGCGACAAGAATTTGCATCGGCAAAATCGCTCGAACAAGCGTACTTCGAGGCGACGGCTTCTGAACTCACGACCTGTTGATTCGCTGCACGATGGACGCGACACACCAACAATTGCTGTGGCTCACCTATCGCCGAGCCAGCTTTCGGGTCGGGCGGGCCTTGAATCGGATGAAGTCTCCGCGACGGATTCTCGCGTCGACGATAGCGGTCCTCTTTTTTAGCCTCTACGTCCTCAACGGGTTCTTCATCCTCGCGTCGCGTCGCGCCGCCGATCCACGCTCCCTCGGCCTGTGGCTTTCGGGCGGGATGGTGCTTTACCTGATCTACCACTGCGTGCGTTGCGTCTGGACTCGCAAGCAAGCGGACATGGAATTCACCGAAGCGGAGCAACTCTGGTTGGGCGGAGCTCCGCTCCATCGTTCCACCGTCGCCGGATACAAGGTGAACTCCGTACTGTTTTCGGCATTGCTGAAGACGTTCTTTCTGGTCGTCGTACTCGCACCCGATACGACTCGAATCGGAATGTTGGCGATCGGAATATTTGCCGCACTCGTGTTGCTTGAGATCATTCGGATGGTCTGGCAGCGGTTTGTGTCCGGGCTCGGTGAGCGAAGTCGACAATTGGCTCGCGTCTCATTGACTGCCGTCGCCATCGCGGCGTTCATTCAATTCGCGACCCACCTCGTTTCGATCACGCCGGCGGGTTCAGAACCGGGTATTTATCTGCTGAATAGCTTTCCAGCGCTCGGGCAACTCGCATCGTGCGATTGCATTCAATGGCTGGCAACGCCTTGGCGTGCGGCCGCACTGTTGGCTACCACCACGCAGATCACGTCGCATTCCGGCGTGCAGCTCGCGGCTTCGATTTTGCTGGTGCCGACCGCGATTATCGCGCTGGTGCGCGTCGATGCTTGGGCGAAATCGGCTCGCCTATCTCGTGAGCGTCAACGCTATGCCGACGGAGACTATCGCGCGGCGTCGACGAGCGACGGACTCAAGATCGAATTCACGCGGGATGCCTTGGCGGATCGAATCGAGTCCCTGATTCCGTTTGGACTGCGAGACTCGGCAGCCATGATCTGGCGGCAGGCTCTCTCAGTGCATCGTTATCTTGGGACGATCCTTTTCAGTTTTCTCGTGCCGACAGTGCTTTGCCTCTCGCCGCTCTTGACGGGTCGGATCGGAAACCAGTGGGCGTTTGTCATTGGCGGGATCGTACTTTGCACGATGTTGCTCGCCCCGCCGGCCCTGCGGATCGATTTTCGACGCGATCTCAAACGCATGTTGTTGTTGCGGTCTTTGCCGCTTCGTCCCGTCGAAGCCGTTCTTGGACAATTGACGCTCCCCATTATCATCACCATCGCCTTTCAATGGGTGACGCTCGCGATTGCGGGGGCGGTGGTGATGCCGGGCTGGTCACAGATCATCGTTTGGGGCGGGATGCTCTCGGCATTGGCGGTATTCACGTTCGCCACCGAGAACGCTCTGTTTCTTGCGTATCCTCACCACGAAAACGCCCAGGGCTTTGCCATGGTCGTGCGTGCGAACGTGATGTTTCTTGGCAAGGCAACGCTGATGGCGGTGTCGATGTTCGTGCTCGCCATTTGGGTCGGCTTCTGTAAAACCGCTTTCGCGGGACCCTTCGAGACACCGGCTTACGTTTTGGGCGCTGTCTCGATGACATGGCTATTGGCACTGGGGGCTCTCTTCGGTACGGCTTGGTGTTGGCAACGCTTCGATGTCGCCGCGGACCTTCCGCCCGAATAGAAACGAAGCCTCATCGGCGCTTTCGTCGCCGATTCAAGCCGATCACAGTCGCAAGCATCCATGCGGACATGCTGTAGGGCTCCGGTACGGTGGCTGCAGAAATCTGAATGTTGTCGACACTTCCGGTATTGGAGAAGTTCTGTCCCCCGACTGCGCCAAGTGTCAGCGAGACGATGTTCTCAAATCCAAGGAGGGTGACGGTTTCGTTGCCGACTGCCGAGTTGGGAACGAAAGGGTCCGGCGTGTGGGTTTGAATGACTGTCCCGCCACCAGCGAATTCGCCAATGAACTCAAAACTCGCTCCGCTGAAGAGTCGATCGACATCGAGTGATGCAACGGAGAAGGTCGCGCCATTGATTTGGGTCATCAGCAGGTTCGAACTGTTCGTCGCGGTCAACGCGGCAGAGCCGTTGTAGAACGTCGAGGACTGTTGAAACGAACCCGGAACGCCATTGAACCCGTCGACGGCAGCGAATCGGAACCCACCGATTTCCAGCGGATTGGGAAAAACGCTGAACGAAGTCCCCGGCGCTTCAAGCGAATCGAAACCGATCAGAACGCCGGCCGAGGTGACTTGGCTTCCAAGGGCGATAAAGAGCAGCGTGTTCAAGAGCAACAATTTCATTTTGAAAGCCGGGCCTGGTAGCCGAGAGTAAGAAGGAATGGGTTTGGCGTTGCCGCGCGCCTGGACTGCGAAGCCTGGATTTCAGTTCGAACTGCAGTCTGAAGGCTTATTCCCACAGACGGCACCGGCCTTTGAGTCGCGCAAAGAAAACCAGAATTCGGAGCGAATCAAACGCAGAAAAAGAGCGTTCGAGAACAGACGTATTTGGCGATCGGGCCGTGCAATAAAAATCACAGAAATCCGGTTTCTCTCAAAAATCAGCGAGCCGCCACGATCGCAAGGCTGTCGCGCCATGAGTCGAGTAAACTCACGGTGCGCTCGACGGATGTTCTCCGGTCGTTTCAACAGTTGCGGAGCGTCGGGCGACGTCCGACGTAATCCTCGGTTTCTTCTTCGTCGATGGTCAGTCCAGCCAAACGTTCTGTAAACACGATCTCTGCTGATCGCCGATTCTTGATTGAGATCGCACGTGGCGGATGTGATCAAACGCTAGGTGCCCTTCTGGAGTCTTATCGGCCGTACTTCCTGAAGATCGCCGAAGACACCATGGATTCTGGTTTGAGGCCGAAGTTGTCTCCTTCCGATCTTGTCCAGGGTTCATTGGTGATCGCGGCAGAAAAGTTCCACCAGTTCAGGGGTGAAACCGATGACGAGTTGCTCAATTGGTTGCGGACGATCTTTCGTAACCAATTGACGGATGGGGTTCGTCGTTACCGAGTCGCGCAAAAGAGGGCGACGGGGCGAGAGGCGTGTGATTCCAGTGTGTCAATCGAGAAGGAGATGGCATCGCCCAGTGAGTCGATCGCTGCGCACGAAGAAGTGGATCGGCTCCTAGCCGGAATCGAACGTCTGCCTCCACTTGCCCGCGAGGTCGTTCGCATGCGGTATCTCGAAGACCTTTCATTTGCCCAAATTGCCGATCGACTTGATTGCAGTCCCGATATGTCTCGTCGAGTTTGGCTGAAGGCGATCGATGACCTTGGCAGGGAGTTGGGGAATTGACGAGTCCTGATAAGGATCGCAATGACTTGCCGCCGGTTTCCGACGCGCTGAAGGTAGCGGCATTCGAGGACGCCCTGCGGGATGAGAGGCGAGTCGAATCCACATTACCGATGGGTGATTCGGAATCGACCCGCATCGCGACACTGAAACTGCTCAACGCGGCCTTTCATCGGCCGCAAAGCGACGCAAACGAGCTTCCGTTTCATACCGTCGGCCGGTTCGAGTTGCTGCGTCGTTTGGGGAGCGGCGGTTTCGGGGACGTGTTTCTCGCAAACGATCCGATTCTGCAGCGCCACGTTGCAATCAAACTACCACGTTATGACAGGCGATCGGATCCAGCCTTGCGAAGCCGTTTTGTTCGCGAAGGCGAAGCGGCGGCCAGAGTGAGTCATCCGAACATCATCCCCGTGTACGAGGCGGGTGAGCAGAAAGGTGTTCTGTACATCGTCTCGGAGTTCTGTGATGGTCCCACTTTGTCACAGTGGATCCGCGAGCAGGAACAACCCACCGAAGTCCGGGAGGCTGCGAAGATTGTCCTTCAACTTGCCGATGCTGTGGAGCATCTCCACACGCGTGGCATCCTTCATCGAGACATCAAGCCCGCGAACGTCCTGTTTCCAACTAGCGACGCGGATCTGCAAAAGAACGTCCCCCGCTTGACTGATTTTGGTCTCGCAAAAGACACGACGGATTTTTCCGCGGAGACTCAGTCCGGCACGATTCTGGGAACGTTCAAATACATCAGTCCGGAGCAACTCAGTGGTACGACGAAAGAAGTCAATCCATCAAGTGATGTTTACTCGCTCGGCGTCCTGCTCTTCGAGTTGCTCACACACCACGCACCCCATGAAGGTGAAAGTCACTACGAGCTTTTAAAGAGCGTTTGTGAGAACCCGGCACCACTTCCGTCGTCGTATGTCGCATCGGTTCCGGCAGAGTTGGATGCCATCTGTTTCAAGTGTTTGCAAAAGAGCCATCGCGAGAGGTATCAGAGCGCAGCCGATCTGCGTGAGGATTTACAGCGTTATCTGAATGGTGATCCAGTCTCCGTTCCGGTCCGTCGTGCGACACGCCTCTTTGCGCGCAAGTCTAAGCGGATCCTCGTGGCCGCGTTCTTCGTCGTCGCCCTCGCCGCATTGTCGTCGTTTGTGGTTCGTACCCCCAGTGACCGCAATGCCTCGCTAACGCTAGACGGTCAGGGAGACCATTTTGTTGCGTCTTCACTCTCCTACGATGGCAGCCATGCGATCACGCTTGAAGCCTGGGTGAAGCCCCGGTCGGAAGTGGGCGGTATCGTCATGTGTATCGGCGGAATTCTAAACCTCACGCTCCATTCGAGTGACGGATTGATTGCCTCGATCGCTGGCATTCAAGAGGACGACATCTTTCATTTAGTGTCTGAAGACTCGATACGGGTCGAGGAGTGGAATCACGTCGCTGGTGTGTATGACGGATCACGGCTCACACTCTTTGTGAATGGTCGGCGGCAGCAGGGCAAGCTTCGTCACGACTTTGGTGTGCTTACCGAGGACTCGAGCTACCGGGAGTTGCGGGAAGACTTTCCTGAGATCAAGCTCCAGACGATCTGGAGCGGACTGTCGTTTGCTGCCGGAGCAAACCCCTGGGCGCAACCGGACTACAGGGCTCCATATGAGGGAGGCATCGATGAGGTTCGCGTCAGTCGTTGCGTCCGCTACACGAAGGACTTCATTCCCGAAGAGAGATTCTCATCCGATGACGAGACACTCGCCCTTTTCCACTTTGATCACGTAGAGGAAAACACCGTCGAAGACGATTCGCCGAATCAGCACGACGGTCGCCTTTTCGATACCATTCGACGACCCTGGTGAACGCCAAGTCGGGTCTACACAAAGTCGAGCGTCTGCAAGAACTTTGAGCTGAAGCGGCCGTAGTCTTGGCCGTCGACATCGCCATCGCCGTCAGAGTCGAGCGAGGCGCGATACAGCGGATCCCCTAAGGTCTTTAGGAACGTCAACGCGAAACGTCCAAAGTCTTGGCCATCGATATCGCGATCTCCGTCGGTGTCACCGTAGAACCGAAAGAAGTCATCGGTTGCTTCGTCACCGAAAACGAAATCAGTCGACATCGTCTGCCCGGTGGAGGCATCGGTCACCATGTCTCCGCTGACAACGACTTGATAGTTGCCGTCGATGAGCGAAAAGTCACCATTGCCAAAAGCAACTGTCGAAGGATCAAGGCCGAAAGAAATTTCACTCGATGTTTTGCCATCGACTAGCACGTTCGAGACACTCAAGTTGGTAAGCGTCGCTCCAGTGTCTCGATTCGCTACCGCAAAGGCCCCGTCAGCCAGACTGACTTCGCGATCGAATCGAACGGTGATGCTCGTGAGCGATGAACGATCCGAGTCACCGTCGTTGATCTGAATGCCTTCGACCTCAACCGGGCGAGTACCGAAAATCAGCGATGCCTCGCCGGTGTCGGATTGACTCCCAGGTGAACCGATCAGGAGATCCGCATTCTCGTCGCTGTCGACGTCGCCCGCATACGCCACCGACATTCCTGTTTTGCCACCCGATTCATCGCCGTGGAGATGCATGCCCGTTGTCGCGTCAATCTGGTGCAGGCGGATGTCGGAGGCTGCCGAATCGTCGTGACCGTTGACCACGGTAGCGGAGCCCGCCACACCGAACCCGTTCACATAGGCTTGTGGATCGCCGATGACCACGTCGGCGAAACCATCCCCGTTAAGATCACCGGCGTTCGAAACTGAGATCTGAGAGCCCGCTAGAACCGGATCGGCTCCGCCGTTGTTGCCGTTGCCATGACCCACGACCCCGTTGTACTCAAGCCCAACAACGTATGGAAATGCGGGGTCGCCAAGGGCGTCGACTGTGACGTGATAATGATAGACTCCGCCGGGATATTCCGGAGTCGGGGAGAAGCGTCCGTTGTATTGATCGAGGTCACCCGATCCGGCGACGTATTCGAAATCCTCTCGATAGGAGCCGAGTGGCTGTGCTGCCAACGAAGGTCCGTTCACGCGGTTGGTGATGTTGCGCAGCGACCAACTCGATTCGATTCGCTCAATTCCAGCGTTCGGATCTCCATCGATGTAGCCGTAGGGCCCATAGATCGGGAATCCATCAAAGGACCAACCCAAAATCGGTGAGTGCCCGCTGCCATCATCACCGAGTTCGTTGACGAGACACGTTGGAACTCCATGTGTGTGGTAGGTGCCGTTGCCGGGCGGGTGCGCGGAGCAGGCATCAAAACTCACTCCTTCAAAAATGACGGCGAGTTGATTCCAGTTGCCTTGGTTTTGGTAGGAGCGCCCGTCGGACCAGTTGAAGATCGCCGTGCCATCGATCCAAGTGCCGATCGCGCCCAGTCGCGTCGGCGATTTAGCGCCGCTCTCAACTTCCGGATGGCGAGGAATATAAAACGTGACATCTTGGTCCGTGGCATCATTTGGATTTTGGGCCCACGGACCGATGGTGGAATAATGAGGGATTCCGGAGGTGTGAATGTGCACGTAATCATCATCCAGAACCACGGAGTCAAAGTTGACAACCGCGCCGTTGTATCCGGTAGCACCAGTCTGGTTGACAAACAGGGAATTGAGCAGTGGGTCCGATTCGTAGTCCCCGGCTAGCCGATACCCGTTCGTTCCGTCGAGATCGCTCACGGACTGAAGTGCGCTGAAGCTATCGGAAGTGCCGAGCACGACGTATGCGGCACCGATCGAGACACCATCGACCTTTGCCCGTGGCGAACCGAGGATCATATCGTCGAGGCCGTCGCCATTCACATCACCCGCCCCGCTGACGGAATAGCCAAATTGATCACCCAAGCCGACGCCCTGGAGCTGAAATCCGTCTCCGCCTGCCAGCGTTGAAACGCTCAAGTCCACGAGTGAAGTCGAGCCGAACACAACCGCCGCCGACCCGCGATCGAGAAACGTCATGGATGTCGAATTACTTCCGGTTTCAACGGTACTTCCGGGCGTCAAATCTTTGCCCGCGAAGCCAGGAAAACCAGGCGGATATTTTGTCGCGTGAAAGACGGCATTGTTTGTGATGTTGGTGCCCTGTGTGACGGCTCCGTTGTTATTCACCGGGTTGATGTATTCAAAGACTTCGGATCCCGCACCATCGACTTCCAAGAAGCGGCCCTGGGGGCCATGCGTGATGAGCGTGTTTCCGTTGGGAAGTCGGTGAGCACCTGAGAGATTCTGAGCAAAGAAGTCTCCTGTTGGCGTTTCGGGCCAGGACCATGTCGTCTCGTCGGGACCGTAGTCTTCATTGGCGGCCAGCGCGTAGTGTCCCGAAGCGTCCACCGGCGGCGTGATCTCCTCGACGGACGACGCATTGCCTCCGGGCCGCTGCTGGCCGTTATTGAATACAAGAATGTTGCCTGCTCCCGGAAGCTCGGGATCGATCCACTGTGCATCGTGTAATGAAAAGAGTTCCCGGTCCGCCGCGGTGCCCCGGCCATAGGCTTGAGGATTTCCCCAACGGTACAAGAGGTCGCCACCCTTGCCGGAGTTACCGCCACTATGAGAGGCCGCCTCCGCCGTCGTCGTGCTGTGATCGATGACCCAGATTTCACTGAAGCCGTGGACACCCAACAGGATTTGATCCAACTCCGCGTTGTAGTCGATTGAGGTGGTCCGTATCCAATCTTGGCCTCCATCACGCATGTAGTTGATGTCGATCAATTGTGGGTTTGCCGCCACGTCCCCAAAATTGTCCTGCAGTGGATCGAAGTCTTGAATGAGGTGGTCCCACGCGTTCCATTGCCACACGATGTCGCCGGTTGTCGGTCCGGTCGGTTCGACTTCGATGATGTGGTCCGGCCAGAGTTGGCCGTCGTCGAGTAGGGCTGGATTCCGGCCCGCCTGAATTGCCTCGGCCTGTGTCTTCAATTCCCACGCGAGCATCAACACGTTGCCGTTGGGAAGAATCTCGACATCATGATGGGAGCGATACTGAGTGCTGGTGTATGAATATTGCCAGGTGAGGTTGCCGTCCCAATCGTAGATCTCGACAGCACCCGCTTGACCTCCGGCAGAGAAGTTGGCCCCGCCGGTGTTCGCCGTCCGCAACAGCGAACCATCATCAAGCAACTGAGCCGAAAGGCCTGGACGCTGATTCGCGCTCCATGAATTGACGAGAAATCCTCGGTCATCCACCAGATAGGTCTGCGTCGATCGATTGGGAGCGAACAGCGTGTAGCCGGGAGCAGCGTCGGGGGCACACTGAATCAAGCCGACGGTGTTTGTCGAATCGCATGAGGTTGTGACGGTACCGAATCCTGTAGGAGCTCCCAAGACGATATCGCCGATCGAATCTCCGTTGATGTCCCCGGCGGTGTCGACGCTGTAGCCAAGGTTGTCGCCTTCAGACGCTCCGAAAAAGCGAACGCCGTCCGACGTTCCAATGTTCGACAAACTGATGGTGGCAGAGAACGGATTGGTTGATCCGTAGATCACGTAGGCCGCACCCGCGTCGGATCCACCGATATCGTTGAGAGGAGCGCCGACGATGATGTCATCGAGCCCATCGTCGTTGACATCCCTGGCGATCGCAACGGACTGCCCAGCGCTGTCGCCGATGGCATCACCGTCAACGCGGAAACCATTGTCGCCGTTTAGGTTTGCCAAGTTGAATGATGCGCCGAAAGAGTCCGACCCGAACACGACATAGGCCGCACCCGCATCGGTTCGGCCATTGGGATCGACTGCGGGAGCACCGATGACGATGTCGTCAAAGCCGTCGCCGTTGATGTCACCGCCACCGCCAATGGAAACGCCGATTTGATCACCCGCATCCGCGCCGACGAATCGGATGCCGTTGAGCCCCGTCAGCGTTGTCAAGTCGATCGAACTTGGGAGGCCGTCTTCGGAGCCGAATACGAGATAAACTTCACCGACGTCCGAGTCTGGATCTTCATCGCCGCCAGGCGCGGAAACGAGGAAGTCGTCCACATCATCTCCATTGAAATCGCCCGCGGTGTGAACGACCGTTGCGGTTGAATCACCGGCGTCGATACCCGGGATCGACGTATCCGCGGCCGACGCCCCGAATGCCAATTGAAATCCGAGCTCGGGAATCGGGCCGATAAAGTCCTCCGAATAGACTTCAATGGTGGTTTCGATCTTTTCACCGTGATACAGGTAGGTCCGGTGGTCGTTCGAATTCATGTCGGCGGTGATCACGTGGTGGTCGCCATCGAGATCCGTCAGTTCATACGTTCCGCCAAAAATGCGTGAAACCTTCTCACCATTGACATAGAGGTGCAGGTGACCCTGGCCGTCGAAGTGTGGCCCGTCAACGGCGTCTTCGCTGAGATCAAAGGGGGTGACTTCAAACGAGATCGTGAGTCCTGATTCGGAAGTCGACGCACCGAGGTGCAGGCGAGGCGCTGTGTGACCAAGCCACTGGACGACACCGGAATGACTGTGGTCTCCATGCGTCAGGCTACTATTCCCATGTTGTGCCAGAGCAGTCTCGCTGATTTCCTCGGTGGACTCAGAAGTGACATTGTCCGTGGGCTCATGGCCACCATGGAGCAGCATTCGCCGCTCGAGCAATTCGAATCGGAATCGTTGACGGGCGCGAAATGATCGAGCGGGGCGTGAGGCGGCCATGAGAATAGCATCGAGGGGACGAACAGGCGCAGTCCGCACCAGTCGTGTCCCGGTGCTCTGCTGTCTCAACTAAAACGCGCTGGTCAAGAAGTTTCTACAGCAATTTGGTAGGGCCTTCTCGAGGGGCGTTCCTCCCATCCCCATGCGTTGGTCTTCAGTGATGACCAAGCCAGGCACCGTCCCGCCGGATACGGTTCGTTAGAATGCCGTTCGATCAAATACAATGCCGGTCCCCGATCATCCTCCCCCTCGTTCGGAACCCACCCCAGATGACCAGGCAGACATTGCCCCTCCGCGGTTTGGCCGCCTTGCTGTTGCTGCAAGTCTTTTGCATTGCCCGAGCGCATGAGCCCTCCGCCGTTCGCATCGAGTGGCAGACCCGACAGTTGTCGGCCGACTTCTTCGGCGAAGGCGCGACCGCCGGCGACTTCAATCGTGATGGGCATACTGACATCGCTTCGGGGCCGTACTGGTACGAAGGCCCCGACTGGAAAATCAAGCACCCGTTCTATTCACAGGACGCCTTTGATCCGCATGGATACTCGAACAACTTTTTCGGCTTCACCGAGGACTTCAACGGCGACGGATGGGATGACATTCTGATCTACGGCTTTCCCGGCAAAGACGCATCTTGGTATGAGAATCCTCGGGGCGCCGAACGGTTCTGGCCGAAGCATCAAGTGCTGGATCAGGTCGACAACGAGTCACCCACGTTCGTGGACATCAACGGTGATGGTCGACGCGATGTGGTGTGCAGCGTCGATGGCTATTTCGGTTTCGCCGAAGTCAATCGCGAAGATCCCGCGTTGCCTTGGAAGTTTAATCGCATCTCGGATCGCTCCGCAGGCGGAAAGTTCACCCATGGTTTGGGAGTGGGGGATGTGAATGGCGATGGACGTGCCGATTTGCTCGAGAAGAAAGGTTGGTGGGAACAACTCGTCGACCCAAAACAGCAATGGTCGTTTCATGCCGTGGCCCTCGGTGAGGGGCATGGCCCGGCTCAGATCTTTGTTGAAGACATCGATGGGGATGGCGACAACGATATCGTTTCCTCGCTCAGCGCGCACGGATACGGTTTGGCTTGGTTTGAAAACGTGGGCGGCGAACGTTTCGAGCGTCGCCTGATCATGGGTGCGAAGCCGAACGACAACCGCTTCGGTGTGGTGTTCTCACAACTCCATGCGGTGCAGTTGGTCGACATCGATGGTGACGGACTTAAGGATATCGTGACCGGCAAACGCTATTGGGCTCACGGTCCCAAGGGTGACCCGGAACCGCAGAACCCCGCGGTTATTTATTGGTTCCAATTGCAACGCACACCCAATGGCGTCGAATGGATTCCGCGGTTGATCGATGATGATTCCGGGGTCGGAGTCGAAGTCGATGTGGAGGATGTCAACGGCGATACGTTTCCGGATGTCATCGTCGGAAACAAGAAAGGCACCTACGTTCATCTTCAGCGCCGTTCCTCGGTGTCTGTTGCCGACGCGATCCGAGATCGTCCACTTCCCGCCAGCGCGGCTGCAAAACCGGGTAGCAAAGGAACGCCGGAGAATGCTGGACTACAACCCGTTGATGCCGCTGCTGCAATGACAGTTCCCGAAGGGTTTCGGGTTCAGCTCGCGGCCGGCGAGCCGACGGTACACCAGCCGATCGCAATGACGTTTGACCATCGAGGACGGTTGTGGTTGGCCGAAGCCTACGAATATCCGATTCGAGCGAAGGAAGGCGAGGGCAAAGACAAGATCATCATCCTCGAAGACACCGATCAGGATGGTGTGTTCGATGATCGAAAAGTCTTTGCCGATAACTTGAATTTGATCAGTGGTTTGGAGGTGGGTTTCGGCGGAGTTTGGGTCGGTGCCGCTCCCTATTTCATGTTCATTCCCGATCGTGATGGTGACGATCGACCCGATGACGAACCCCAGATCCTGCTTGATGGGTTCGACTATCGCGACACCCATGAAACACTCAACGCATTCAACTGGGGACCCGATGGTTGGCTTTATGGGTGTCACGGAGTTTTTAATTACAGCAACGTTGGGAAACCGGGCTGCAAACCGGACGATCGGACACCGTTGACCTGCGGTGTTTGGCGATACCATCCGACGCGACATGAATTCGAGGCGTTTGCGAGAGGCACCAGCAATCCTTGGGGCGTCGACTTCAATGACTACGGACACGCCTTTATCACGGCGTGTGTCATCCCGCACATGTATCACATGATTCAGGGAGGGCGCTATCAGCGTCAGGGTGGCCAGCACGTCAATCGGCACACCTATGACGACATCAAAACGATTGCCGATCATGCTCACTACACCGGATCAGTGCGAGATCATGCCTGGTGGGGACGCAATCAGAACGTCGACAACCAAAGCACCTATGAAGCCGGGGGCGGCCACGCACACTGCGGTGCAATGATTTATCTCGGTAACAACTGGCCGACGCAGTACCGCAACTCGATCTTCATGACCAACCTATTGGGGAACCGACTCAACAACGAGATTTTGCGGCGCACGGGCAGCGGCTATGTCGCCTCCCACGGTGATGACTTTCTCTTCGCCAATGACCAATGGTTTCGCTGCATCAATCAGCGTCTTGCACCTGACGGAAGCGTGTATCTGATCGATTGGTACGACAAGCAAGCCTGCCATCGCGGTGACAAAGAACTCTGGGACCGAACCAACGGGCGAGTGTACCGTGTCGCTTTCGGTGATTCCAAAACCGTTCCTGTTGATCTCGCGATGCGAAGTGACGCGGAACTCGCCAGGCTGCAACTCCATGAAAACGAATGGCAGGTTCGTGTGTCTCGGCGGCTCTTGCAGGAGCGGGCGGCGAGAAACTCGCTCGATGCTGCGGCGGTCCGCGAGACGCTCCAACCGATTCTGCATTCTGAGGGTCCGGTGCCATCGCGATTGCGTGCCGCTTGGACACTTCATGCCTGCGGTTTGCTGAACCCTGAGGATCGTGAGCAGATGCTGCAAACGACCGGGCACAAGAGCGAGTATCTTCGTTCCTGGGCGATTCAGTTGGATGCGGAAGACGGATCGGTGGAGAATCCCGCGTTGTTGACCGAGTTGGCAAAGACCGACCGGTCACCGATGGTGCGTCTCTACTTGGCATCCGCCCTGCAACGGTTACCGCTCGACGAGCGTTGGCCCATTGCGGAGCAGTTGGTGACGCATGCCCAAGACACTGCCGATCACAACTTGCCACTGCTGATTTGGTACGGAGTGGAACCGCTGGTCCCGCACGAAATCGGACGCGCCCTTGAACTGGCCGAGCGGACACGAATCCCGCTCGTTCGCCAATTCATTTATCGACGGGCAGCATCGGAGACGCACACAATTGGTCCGTTGCTGGCATCGCTTCAGGGCATCGATGACGAGGCGGTGCAAAAACAAATCGTGACCAATGTGACCGAGGCGCTTTCGCGACAAGGCAAACTCAACATGCCGCCAGAGTGGCCCGCCGTCTTCGCCAAACTGGTGCAGAGCTCCGACGCGCAGTTACGGGACCAGATTCTCGCTATCTCGGTCAAGTTCGGAGACTCTTCGATGTTTCCCACGCTTCGCAAGATCGCTGGCGATTCATCGGCGAACATCGAATCGCGAAAGAACTCGCTCGCGGCATTGGTCTCGGGGAAAGATAGCGAGTTGGTTCCCGTGCTCCTTGACCTGCTCGGTGACAATGCAATGCGTCTGCCTGCATTGCAGGCGATGTCTCGCTACGAAGCCGATTCAATACCGAATGCGATCATCGCAAATTTCGGTCACTACTCATCCGAGGCACAGTCCGCAGCGATTGCGACGCTGGCTTCTCGCGCATCCTATGCCTCTCGACTACTCGATGCGGTCGGGGATGAAACGATCCAGCGGGATCAACTGACTGCATTCACGGTGCGCCAGTTGCTGCTGTTCAATGATTCTGCGTTGAATGAAAAGATTGAGCGGAATTGGGGACAGATCGCAAAGAGCTCGGGCGGCAAGGAAAACCGGATTGCTGCGATGAAGAAGCAGTACGATCAAGCCACCTTGGCCGCCGCGAACTTGCCAAATGGACGCGAACTCTACGTTAAGACATGTGCGAAGTGCCATGTGTTGTTTGGCGAAGGTGGCAAGATCGGGCCCGACATCACGGGCAGCAATCGAGCGGATCTCGACTACTTGCTTCACAATGTGATTGATCCGAATGCGTTGATCGGCAAAGACTACCAAACCACCCAATTGGTCACGGCAGACGGGCGTGTTCTTCTGGGGCTGCTCAAAGATGAGACTGAGACCGCAATCACGCTCCAAACTGCAGACGAATTGGTGGTCGTCGAGAAGGATGACATCGATGCACGTAAACTCTCCACAACATCGATGATGCCCGAAGGTCAGCTCGACACGATGGAGCCCGAGCAGATTCGAGACTTGCTGGCCTACTTGGCGAGTCCGATGCAAGTGCCGCTACCGGGCGAGGGACCGCACTACGATGAGGCGTCTCGGCACGTTCATGGTGCCATTGAGGGCGAGTCACTGAAGATCCTCGGCAAGACTCGAGGCAACGCCGCGCCTCAAAGTATGAAGTCTTTTGCGGCCGGAAGATGGAGCCGAGACAGTCATCTCTGGTGGACGCAGGCAAAGCCGGGGGACACACTCGAACTTGCATTCGAGGCGCCCAAATCGGGCGACTATGAAGTTTCGCTGGCGATGACCAAGGCGGTCGATTACGGCGTGTTCGAGATCTCGCTCAACGGCAAAGTCATTGCCAAAGGCGTCGATCTCTTCGAGAACGAGGTCGTGTCTACCGGCCCGTTGGGCTTTGGAACGCAACGACTGTCGAAGCGAAACACGTTAACGATCAGAGTCGTCGGGGCGAACGAAAAAGCGCTGAAACGTTACATGTTCGGTTTAGATTACGTGTACCTCCAATCCGCAGGGTCCGATGCTAAATGACGCATTGGACTCGTTTGCAACCGAGTCTGTCTCCGAATGCGCGAGCGAAGTCACCGAGGCTTTCTTTCGCGGACTCGTTCACGAAGCCTCTTGATCGCCTGCGTGAATGTCGGGTCGCCTTTGCCTTGATGTTCGACTTTGATGTCTGGCAGGACTCCGCGACCTTCGATCGGCGTGCCGTCGACTTCCAAGCTGACCCAGGTCGAAAACCATAGCCGAACACCATTCGACAAGTAGACAGGTTTGGGATTGCCACTAGCGCCGCGCGTCGGTTTGCCGATCACTTCGACGTGGTCGATGGATTTCATCATCAACGCAAATCCCTCACCGCTGCTCACGCAGCCGGGGCCGATGAGGCACGCGACCGGCCCGCGATAGGCTTCGGCGCCCCTGCCCGCAAGGCGGCGTGGTGGCACTTCCGTCATGCCGCCTCCGGGTTGGCCATCACGCACGAGCGTTCGGGCGTAGACCTGTTGATCCTTTTCGTTGAAGAACGCCGCGATCTCTTGCGCGGTTCGTTCCGAGCCGCCGCGATTGTTGCGGAGGTCGACCATGAACGCCGGTGCGTCTCGATAGTCCTCCATCCATTGCAGGATCGCGCGGTGTGATTCATCGTTCGGAAGCGACTCCAGTGAAAGGACGACGATTCCGTCGCGTGTCACACCGATGAACCCCATCTTGTCGAAGGATCGGACAGAAGTGAGTTGCGAACGGACGAATCGCGCGTCCGCGTTGCGTTCGACCTGTGAACGATAGGTTGGTTCCGTCGGTTCGTTGCCGAGTTGTGTCCAAACATGGAGGTCGCGGAGTTGTGCAAGCATTGGTCGCACCACATCGATGAACGCGGCCGGCGAATCGGCGTCATCGGCTTGAGATCGATATTGGTCTGCGACCTTGGTCCAATCGATGTTCTTCAGGCGTGTAAAGCTGTAGTCGCGACGGAGCGCGTCGATCAACTCATCGAAAGGGCCGATCGGGTGTCGCCTCCCGCACCGACACCGATTTGACGCGAAGCGTTCCGGTCTTTGAGAGAAAGAGAATGATTTCGGAACGTTTCGCTGTCGGCGGCGGGCTGAAATTGAGCTGGAACGGTTTCCAGGCCGTGACTTTGGAGAGATCTTCAATGGCCATGTCGACGCGTTGATCATTGCCATCGAAACTAAACACTCCGACATAACAATTGTCGTACTGTCGGCCTTGACGACGAATTCCATCTCCCGCGGCTTCGAACTGCAGGGTGTAGGTTGTTCCCGGTTTCAGGACCAGGGATTGGCTCACGGAATTCCACGCAAGCGTGCGAGCGTTTCCGGTCAATGAAACGCCACCCTCGGGGAGCGGCTTGACTTGGGACGCGGGTCGATCGCTACCGTTCTTGGCCGCGACTTCCACTTTCCAGCTCTTGGGCTTGTCATGGTTCCACTGATCTAAAGCACCATTTGTGAGCAGATTTTCTTGATCTTCCTTGTTGTCTGGTTTTGGTGCGGCTTTCGCCTTCACTACACTAAGCGATTGGACGCCGAAGAGGCCGGTCTTGGATAAGAAAGCACACACGGCCGTGGACGCCGCGGCGTTCGGCACTTCGTACTCGATTGAATAGTCTTTCCAGCCATCGGTGCTGTCCGGAAGGGACTGAATCATGCTGCCGATGACTTTTTGCTTGGCGTCGAAACTCAATAGGCCCACGTAGCAATTATTGAACTGGCGCGCTTCCCGTCGAATGTCCTTCGTGCGGGCTTTGAAGCGGAGTTTGAGTCGATCACCGGGGCCAGCATCGAGCTTTTGTTTGACGATTCTCCAGGCAAGAGTGGTCTGATTTCCGCGGAGGAGCAGTCCCTTGTCGGGCAAGCGAGTCACTTCCGACAGAGGTTCGTCGGCTCCGTTCTGCGCGCCGATCTCGATCGCCCAACCGGTCGGCGAATCATCCGTCCAATCGGTGAATTCACCATTGACGACCAGTTCATTCGCCGTCGAGTGCACCGATCCCGCGACGGAGATGAAAAGTGCGATCGCGAAACGGCACAGGCCAGCTCGCATGAAAACGTTCATTGCATGTTTCCCGTTGTGAAAACGAAATGAAAGGGAGGTGCGGATCGCCCCTCGACGTCCTTGAAGTGTTGGTGTCGAGGTGAGTTGATATTGACGACGTAACGCGTATTTGGCTCCAGTTCGACAGGCATCACACACGTTTGGCAAACATCGTCGAAGTGAATCGGTCCGGTCGATTTTGGAAACGGCAACTCGGTTTCACACCACGACCAACTCTCGTTCATCATTTGTTTGCTGAACGTCACCCGAAGCTCGTCAACGGTTGGATCGACATCCGTCGCACCCGAGCGTGGAAAAGTTTCCGTTACGATCGGAATCGCCGCACTCATCGCCGTCTGGATGCTCGCTTCGAGTTCGGTGATTGATTGATTGACCTGATTTATCGAGCGTGCTTGATCGCTTTGCCCTTGGTACAACGACCACGCGAGCAACATGCACGCCGCTGCCATTGCGGTGGCCGTCGCGGCGTAGACTTTTTTCAGCAGATGCCGTTCGGTCAACTGAACCCTGCGGCAGTCCGCCTCGATCAATGAAAGGTCACCGAATCGCCGTTCCGCCTCCGCTTCGGCGTCGAAACGGGACATGCCATCTGCTTCGAGTTCGTCCGCCAACAGCTCGACATGTGACCGAAGTTCACGACGAATCTCGTCGCAAATCACCGCGTCCTCAGGGCTGATCCAGCGATCGGAAAGTAACCGGGTCAGGATGACACCACCTGTCGCTGCGTGAACTCGAGGACGCCCGAGATCGCGGAGACCATTCGATGCCAGCGATCGATTTCTACTTTCAACCGTTTCTTGCCGGCGGGGGTGATGCGATAAAACTTGGCGCGACGGTTGTTCTCCGAGAGTCCCCACTCGGCTGCGATCCAGCCGCGGCGCTCCATCCGATGTAACGCCGGATACAACGAACCCTCCTCGACCTTGAGGTGTTCGGAGCTCCACGCTTTGATCATCCGCGCGATCGCGAATCCGTGTCTCGCCTCGTCTTTCAGGACCCGTAGGACCAACATGTCCAGCGTCCCTTGGACCAAATCAGGTTGCGTCTGCCTTGCCATTCACATCTCCCCTAGAAAGTCTAGGGGAGAGTTGTACGCGACGTGGAGACCGGACGCAAGAAAATTTTTTTCCGGAAGAGCTCAAACACCTCACTGTCTCCCGAACTCGATCTCAATCTTTGAGGCCGTTCGCTTTTCGAATGATGGCGTCGCAACGCGTCATTCGGTTCTCACGGCGATGCATTCAATCCTGTCACTGCCTATGTGCTCAAGCGATGGGGCGACTCGACTTCCGCAAGATAAGACGGTGGGACATGGTCGGTCAGCCAAACGCCATTTTCGGAGCGATAGAAATCGTGTCCGTCGCGGTGCATTTCTGTCGCTCGGACTTCGAGGATCACCGGCTTGCCGCGACGTGACCCGACTTTGATCGCCGTGTCACGATCGGCCGAAAGGTGGACATGATTGCGGTTCTGTTTGAGTAGTCCCCGGCTGCGAATACTCGTGAGGAACTTTTCGATGGTTCCGTGAAAGAGAATTTCCGGAGGCGCAACCGCTTGCAGGTCGAGATCGATACTGCGGATCGAATGACCTTGGTTGGCGCGAAGACGCAATCCGTCGCTGCTCAACGCAAATCGCTGTTTGTCGTTTTCCGCCACAACGACTTGGATCAACTCTTTCGAGAGTTCCCGGCCGTGTTTGTTGGCTTGGCGGATCAATGTGTCGATGTCGAGCCAACCTTCGGGATCGAGTGTTACGCCGATGGTTTCCGGCTGATGCCGAAGGATCAAGCTCAGGAACTTGCTGGTAGCGACGATCGTCTTCTTTGAAAATGTTGGTTGGGCCACGTGACTTCTCCTGGGTGGCTGTTCGTATCTGATTTGTCGTTATTCCTTTATTTCTTGAGTCGGTGGGATAACAGCCTTTGACTCGCGATCTCCGACGGTGAAGTAACCTCGTGGCAGACCGGCTGCGTCGCGTACCATCCAAACTGCACCCGGCCTAGTTTGGTACGGCTTCGTCCAGCCGGTCTCGAGTGTGCCGTAGGGTTTCGCTTCCCCGCGGCGATTCATCCAAAAGATCTCTGCGGGCTCACCGGATTGGTTGCTGATCACGATGTTGAACTTGTTGCCGTCGGGTTTGGATGCAGGGGCGGATCGTTCACTTTCGTGACCGAGCGATGTCCACTTCAAGCTGGGTAACGAGTCGATGCTCGCGTTGACGTAGTCGGCGAATTTCGTCGGGGCGTGTTGTTTGAGGCGGGCGATTGTTTTCCCGTGCTCCGGTCGTGTGGCCAGGTTGGTCCACTCGTGCGGATCGGTTTCGATGTCGTAGAGTTCTTCATCGCCGTCGGCGTAGGCGATGTACCGGTAGCGGCTGGCACTGAGGCCATAGTTGCCAGGACGCCCGAGGTGCGTGATCGAGACGTGTGGCCATGCTGCTTCGGTGTCCTTGAGAAGCGGTACAAGACTTGGTCCGTCGAGGGACGGTTTTGTAGGAAGTCCGGTGAGATCAACCAGCGTTGGGTAGAGGCTCAGCAGATTGACGGGGGCATCGCAGACGGCTCCTGCTGAGGTCCCGTTTGGCATTCCGGGCGTGCCTTCGGGGACGCGAACCATCAGCGGGACGCGAGTACAAACGCGCCAGGGCGTGAATTTTTGCCAGTGTTGTTTCTCGCCGAGGTGCCAGCCGTGGTCACTCCAGAGCACGACGATGGTGTTGTTCTTATGGGGCCCGTTTTCGAGTGCGTCGAGCACTCGTCCGAGCATGGTGTCGGCAAAATAGATGGACGCGAGGTAGCCCTGTATCGCTTGTTTCCACTGACCGTGGTTTCGGATGTGGGCGAAGTATCGGTTCGGGCCACGGCGCTTTCCTTCGGGCGGTAGGTCCTCGAGGTCCTCCGCCAGATAGCCCGGTGGAAGCTGGATTTCGTCCAACGGAAAGGATTCAAAGTACTTCTTCGGAACGAACCAGGGCTCGTGCGGTCGGTAGATTCCGCACGCCAGAAAGAACGGCTTGTCATGCTTTTTTGAGAGCTGTTCACCTATCCACTTCGAGACGAGCCAGTCTCCGCCGAATTCTTCATCACTCACGTCGAGCGCCGCCCAGTCGGTTTCGACGTATTGCCAGGGGCCGCCACGTGGAAGACTTACCGGTCGCTGCTTCGGATAGAACGTGCGTGGGAAAGGGTCTTCGGTTTCTTTGGGCGGGAAGTAGTCATCCCATGATTCGGCATCGATGAAGTAATGCAGCAACTTGCCGGATCCCGCTGACCAGTAGCCGTGACGTGAAAGGTACTTTGGCAACAACTCGGCGTCGGGCATTCGCTCCCGCATCTTTTGTCGGTTGTCGTAGAGGCCCGATTTGTGGGGCGAGATGCCCGTCATGATCGCGCCGCGTGAAGGATTGCATGCCGGTGCGGGGCAGTGTGCGTTGGTAAACAGGACACCGCTGGATGCCAAGCGATCTAAGTTTGGCGTCTTTGCCTGTGGATGTCCGCCGAGGCAACCGATCCAATCGTTGAGATCATCGACGGAGATGAAGAGGACATTGGGTGGGGCGGCCGATGCCTGTTTCTCTCCCAGCAGAACCAAGACGATTGAGCAGGCTAAAACAACGCGGAAGCGGAAAATGTTTCTCATCGATCGGTTCACGGTTCGAATCTCGACTGTTCTAGGGGCGGAACGGCATTCGATTCTTGGGTGCACTGCGGCCGGAAGTCTTCAACTCTTCAAGCAGAGCTTGCATCTCTTGGCGTTTGGATGCTTCTTTGAAGTAAAGGTTCGTTGTTTCGCCGGGATCCACTTTGAGGTTGTAGAGTTGGCCAGCGGCGTCAGGCTCTGTCTCGGGTAGGGCGTACTGGGCTAGGTTGCCTTTTTCGTAGCCGTTCCCACCGGACCCTTTGTGATCGAGGTACTTCCAGTCACCTTTTCGAAGTTGGAACTCGCCACGAAAGCTCTGCGTCAACAGATGGGGCCGCACCGAATCGGATTCGGGTTGAGCGCCGAGCAGTACCGGTAGCATGTCGAAGCTGTCCGTAGCGGCCTCATCCGGCAGGGCGTAACCGATCACCGAAGCGATGGTCGCGAAGATGTCCGTGGTGTTCGTCACCTGCGAGGTGACTTGTCCGGGCGGAATGTGGCCCGGCCATCGGACGATGAACGGCACACGATGTCCGCCTTCCCAACCGTCTCGCTTCATGCCCCGCCATCCGCCGGACGCATCGTGTTCGTGGTCTTCTCTCATCCAATGCACGTGCAGTGTTTCAGCGCCGTTGTCCGCATTAAAGAACACGAGTGTTTCGTCGTCGATTTGGAGGTCCTCCAAAAGGTCCAAGACGCGACCAACGATCGCGTCCAGTTCGAAAACGAAGTCACCACGGGCACCGGCCTTGGTCGCTCCATCAAACTCTTCGGCTGGCAGCACGGGCGCGTGCGCGATCTGAGTCGAGAGGACAGCAAAGAACGGCTTGTCGGGTGAATCGCGCCGGTGCTCGGTGATGAATGCTTTGGTCTTGTCGAAAAATAGGAGGTCCGCGTTGAGGAAATCGTATCCGGGCGACTTCCATCCTTCATCGTTGTCCCAACGCCATTTACCGCCCGGATTGGGGAGCGTGTTTCGTTTGTGCCGGATGCTCGCCGGAACCGGAACCATTCCGTTCTCGATGTACACGTAGAGCGGGTCGGTGTTCGGGCAGTTGGGCGTCACAAACGACTCATCGAAACCGCGCGCGTTCGGGCCATCGATCAAGGGTGTGCTCTTTTCGTAGTCGATCAAGAGTGAGTTCTTGAATCCGCCTCCCAGTCGTTTTCCGTCTTTATCAAACCAACTGAGTCCGACATGCCATTTGCCGAAGACGCCGGTACGGTACCCGTGTTGTTGCAGCATTTGGCCGAGCGTGAGCGTGCCGGGCTTGAGGTAGCTCGGTCCACCGGGGCCTTCGAACGCGCCACCGCCTCGGCCGGTCGAGCGATAGATCTGTTGTCCGGAGAACAATCCATATCGTGACGGCGAACAAATTGTCGAAGGACTGTGGGCATCGGTGAAGCGGATGCCCTCAGCCGCCATTTGGTCCAGACGCGGCGTCTTGTATTTCGCATCCGCGTTGTAACAGCTCAAGTCTCCGTACCCCAGGTCATCCGCATAGACGATCACGATATTGGGGTGTCGTTCTGCGGCAACAGTGGCCCCAGCAATCGAAAGAATGGCGAGCAAGCATGCGAATCGAAACATGGCGTTTCCCGTAGGGTGAGACAATCGTTTTTCCGTCGGACTACTTTGCTTTGTAGTCCGGATTGGGACGAGGCAGCTTGGCGCCAACACGCTTGAGTTCCGCACTGAGTTTCTCGTCAAGTTCCGTAACTTTGTCCGGCATCGATGAAGCGAGGTCCGTCGTTTCGGAAAGGTCTTTCGAGAGGTTGTAGAGTTCGTGCCCACCCTCATACCAACGAATGAGTTTCCAATCGCCAGACCGAATGATCGAGTACGGCCCGGGTTTGTGTCGGTAGTGCGGGAAGTGCCAATGGATGAATTCGCGATCCAGTGAGTCGGTGCCTCCCGATCGAAGGTGTCCGACGAGAGAACGACCATCGACGTTATCGGGAACTTCGCCGCCAATGGCTTCGACAACGGTCGGTACGTAGTCGACGCTTGAAACGACCTCGTTCGAAACCGTGCCGCCTTTCACAACACCCGGCCAGCGAATGATCAATGGAACGCGAATCCCACCTTCATACGCATAGCCTTTACCGGATCGGAGAGGAGTGTTATCCGTCGGTCCTTTGAGCCCGCCGTTGTCGGAGGTGAAAATCACAAGGGTATTCTCTGCGACGCCGGATTCATCCAACGCATCAAGGATCGTTCCGACGGCATCGTCCACGCTTTCGGTCAACGCGGCGTATTTCGCATTGAGGCTGGTTTTGCCGTCTTGCTCATACTTCGCTGCGACTTCGGGGATCGCCTGAATCGGCGTGTGAACGGCGTAGGGGCAATAGAACAAGAAGAAGGGTTGCTCGTGATTCTCGGCGATGAATTGGCGAGCTTCGTCGGCCTCGCGATGCGTCAGGAACTCTCCCTTTTTTCGAGGTTCCAACTGGTTGTCAAAGCCGTACTTCTTGTGCAAATACGGATCAAAGTACGAGGGCGGTTGTCCTATGTCGCATCCTGCGATGTTGAAATCGAAACCTTGTTTGGTCGGATACCAGTCGGGATCACCCAAATGCCATTTGCCGATATGGCAAGTCGTGTAACCGAGGGGATCAAGCCTTTCTGCGAGGGTGATTTCTTCGTATTCCATCCAGAACGGGTTGGGAGGACAAAGCAGCTTCTTCGCCGGGCCGCCGACATATTCGGTGCGCGTCACCTCGGGAGTTTTCACGCCTCGTTGAAAGCGAGCGCGAATCCAATCGGTCACGCCAACGCGAGCCGGCCAACGGCCGGTCATCACCGCGGCGCGGGTCGGGCTGCAGACGGCACATGCCGCGTAGGCATCGGTGAACCGCATCCCTTCGGCTGCTAGCTTGTCGATGTTCGGGGTGCGAAAGTAGTCACTGCCCTGACAGGAGAGATCCATCCACCCAAGGTCATCCACCAAGATCAACACCACGTTGGGGGTTGGGTCTTGCTCAGCGAGGCAGGGGGGCACGCTAACCAGTAGGACTGCAAAACTGAGAAGGCGAAACAGATTGGTATTCATGGGTGCTTGGAAACAAGTGGTTGGGTTCTATCGCGGTCCACGTGGCAGGTTCTCGATCAGGTAGCGAAGGATCTTCATGCGAACATGCACGACGCTTCCTTTGCCCTCCCGTAATCCGTGGTCTCGGTTTGGATACACCATGTAGTCAAAGGGTTTGCCGAGTTCGATCAGTCGGTCGACGAGTCCTTCGATGATTTGAATGTGTGTATTGGTTTCGCCCGAGCCGGTGATGATCAATAGCTTACCCTCCAAGCCTTCGGCATAGTGGATCGGTGCCGAACGCTCGTATCCGTCCGCGTTGACTTCCCGCGTTCGCATATAGATTTCCTGGAACCAAGCGTTGTACAGCCACGGTTGCGGCTTCGGGACAACGGCGATCCCGACGTGGTACACGTCTGGTTTGCGAAACAGTGCGTTGAGCGTGTTCGAGCCACCGCCGCTCCATCCCCAGATCGCGACGCGGGACAAATCGAGATAGGGCTGGTCTTTCGCGAGCTGCTTTAGCGCGGCTGCCTGATCTTCAGTCGAGAGTGGACCGAGGCTTCCAAAAATGCTGCGTCGCCATGCGGCTCCCTTGGGGCAGGCGGTGCCCCGATTGTCAATCGAAACCACGACATAGCCTGTGTCGGCGACCACGCGATGAAAGTCTGTTTGCGCCGCACCCCAGCGGTCGAGAACCGTTTGAAGATACGGCTCGCCATAAACGTAAACCAGGGCAGGGTACTGTTTCGTGTCGTCGAAGTCGCTCGGCTTGGTGATGCACGCATCCATCACGATCCCGTTTCCGAGATCGATTTGAGTGAATTCGGTCGGTCGCGAAACGAGTGATTCGAACGTTTCACGGACCGTTTCGTGATCTCGAATGCGTCGCACCGTTCGGTGTCCCGGCAATTCGACGAGATCCACCACGGGAGCGTCATTCAGGGTGGAGTACGTATGGATCGCGTGTTTGCGGTCCGGTGACGGAATGTAGTCGTGCGTGCCCGGTTGGTTCTCGGGTGAAATGCGTTCAAGTGTTCCGTCCCCATCAAGCGGAACGCGGTGCAAGAACTTTTGTGTCCCGTTCTGGGGTGAGGCGTAGAAGTAATACCATCCGTTGGGTTCGTCGATGAACGCGCGATCGATAATGTCGTAGTCACCGGTGGTCAGTTTGGTTTCGCTCTCGCCATCGCGCGTGAGCACGTAGGCTTGTCGCCAGCCTTCCTTCTCGCTGATGAAGATAAACGCCTTGCCGTTTTGAATCCAATCGGCCCCCGAGTTGATTCCGTGGCTTCCGACGGCCCAGGCTTCATTCGTTTCACTGTAGATGCGTTTTGCTTTACCGTCCGTCGATGCCAACCAAAACTCACGTCGATCTCGGAATCGACTCAACGTTTCGACGAGAAGCTCCCCTGAGTCAGGCGCCCAATCGACTTGGCCCAAGTAGAAGCCCTCATCGGCAGTATCGATCGACACCCAAGACAGCAGTTTGTCATCGACCGAGTAGATCCCGACTCGCAACGCTTCGATTTTGCCACCGACTCGAGCGAAGCGATTCTCTCTCACGCCGGGGTAAGATGGATCTTCCGGAACGAGCACGGATCGCAGCCGAACTTCGGTTCTGTCAGCTTGGACGAAACTGAAGAAACCGCCCGAGGGGTGCCAGCGGATGTCTCGGAAGGAAACGTCGCGGTCGTTCGCCGTGTCCGTGACCTGTTCGTGGTGACCTCTTTCTGCGAAACGTCAAATCGGATGACCGCGAACAGG
>JBCBOT010000007.1:0-71321 GCA_039821165.1 Planctomycetota bacterium
GGACCTGGGCCGGTTTGGCTTCGGCGACATCCAGCAACAGCGGGTAGGAAATGCCGAGCTCGGCCGGCGTCCACTGCTGAAACTGGCCTGGGTTTTCGGGGTCCGGCAACGTGATGATTCGTACCTTCACGTCGTCTGGCAGCAGGCTCGGGTCTTTGAACGCGGTCAGCAGGTACTTGCGGATGTGGTTGTTTCCGTCGAGTCCAATCCGGGTATCGTCGTTGTAGTAGTGGTACCCCTGCATTTCGACGACCCACGCCGGTCCTTCGGGACCCGTGTCTTCCGTCGCGGGGGCGGCATCGGGGTCGACGGGAGGTTTGATTTTCATCACGCGTTCCCAGTCAGCCTGCTCCTCCTCAAATCGTTTCTTTTCGACCCGCTTTTCGTACCACGTTTTCAACTCCTCCTCGGTGTGCCATTTGGTCTCAAAGGAGGTGATGTGGAAATCGATGCGATCTTCGAACGGAACCTGCTTCGGCGTCGGAAGCTTGCCCTCGGCAAGTCCTTCGTACTTGCCGCGGGGGATGATCTGGTTGACTGCCTTGATCAATTCCATCCAGACCAACCGATTTTCGGCGTCGCCACCGATCTCTTCCCCGATCGCATTGAGGAACGTCAATTTCTTTTCGAGCTTGCCGTCTTCGGTTCGGTGACCGTCCGCGTAAGAGGCCATCTCTTTGACTTGACGATCGGCTTTGTCCCAATCTTCGTGTGCGCTCTTGCTCCACGTATCCTGCGTGAAGAAGTAGTTGCAGGAGAGGCCCATGATCAAGGCCGCGACGCCGGCGAGTGTCCAGGGCTTTTTAGCCCGAATCATTCGCTCCGTCAGAATCTCTTGCGGAACAAGGCTGGCGTGAATCTGCGAGACGCCCAATCCCTGCAAGCAGAGTCCGTAGCAAACCGCAAACGTGGTGGCGTTGTCCGTGAACGTCGGGATGTTGTGGACATCTTCGCCGCCGAGTCGGTTGAACTGGTCGAGCGTGTGGACTTCGAAGCCGAGGTTTTTGCCGAGGTAGGCTGCCAGTCCAGGCATCTTCACCGTATTCCCGGTGATCAACAATTCATTGATGTCCGCTTTACGATCGATGCTGCGGAAGAAACCGATCGATCGCTGAACTTCGGTCACCAAGTCATTGAACACGGGACGCATCGTCTGGAAGATCAGCTTCGGATCGACGGCGTCACGTGCGTTCCGTTTGACGTGCTCCGCCTTGGAGAACGTCATCTTGAGATCCTTGGTTAGCTGGCGGGTGAAGTGGTTACCGCCGATCGGCATGCTTCGCTGCCAAATTCGAAAACCATTGGTGACGATGAGGTCGGAGGAGTCCGTGCCGATCGAAAGTACCACCGATGACTTGGGTGGGTCGTCCGCGTTGAAGCCGCCTTCCTCGATCCGCTCGTGCATGCGGTCGTATGCGACCATGTTGTACAGAGCGATCGGCGCGAGCTGGACGACGTCAACTTCCAGGTTGGCCTTGTCGAATGGACCGAGCTGACGGAACGCCTGCTCCCGCTTCATTGCAAACAAGCCGACTTCACTGTCGAGCGCATAACCGTCTTCAACGAGACTGCCCGGCATCATTTGGTAGTCCCAAACGACGTCGGCCAAATCGAAGGGGATTTGTTGACGCGCTTCGTACCGCACCAAGTCGGCGACCTTCTTGACTTCGACGGGCGGCGGTTTGAAGAATTTTGAGAGACCGCTCTGACCCGGAACACTGACACACAGCTTTTCGGTCATGCCATCGTTTCGCTCCATCAACTGGCCGATGGCCTCGGCGACCAGCTCGTCCGCATTCGCTTCGGGCTGGCTGAGGATTTTCGGGTATTCGATGAAATCGAACGCGTCCGCAACGACCTCGCCGTCAATCAGCGAGCAACGAAGCGCCTTCAGCGCTGATTGACCGATTTCGATACCCCAAACGGATGAGCTGCTTGCCATAGTGACTGGAACGCTGTGAAGTGAATCGCTACGAACGAGAAGAGATTATCGAAGTCTCGAAGCTGCGGTATTGTCGCAGATTCTTTTCGACCGATTGTGCCTCAAGACCGAGGTTTCCCCCATTTTGAGAAATGTCAGAGTACTCGGCTGAACGCACCCTCTCCACATCAGGCTCCGCCAGATGCAACATTTCCATTGGGTTCTATCAACGGCTTGTGTGGGATGAGTCAATTTTCCGACCACCCGCCGACGGCTAGGCAGCCAAACAACTGAAAGATGAAAATGGACAATGAGATAAGTTCGCGGCGTCGCGGAGGAGTCGACCGGCCCCGAGGAACCGAACGAACGATCGCCTCGTTCACGGGCAATTTCGATCCGAAGACTTGTAATAAAACTGAAAAACGCTCGTCTTCGGCCGCTTTCGTACCACTCCTCAGTCTATCCGCTCGTCCTGTTGTTCGTCAAATTGTTTTCGTCCGCCCAAACCCCATTCCAGTGATCTGACACCGATGGACTCATTCGAGGAATGCTCCGTTCTGATTCCCACCGCGACGCTGGAAGACATCGGCGATTGTCCCAGCGACGAGCATGCGAGGAGCCTGCTCGCCGCGTGGACCGCACTGTGGCATCCCGTGCTGCTTGCCCAAGCCGAACAACTGCCCAGTTGGTATCGCGCCGATTCGCCTCCCGCTCCCGATGGATCGCGACTTCTCGCGGTACCGATGGGGGCACTCGATGTGCTGCCGAACGATTATCGCCGGCGATGCGACGCCAACCCGCAATGTCGTTGGCTCGAAGGCTCGAGTCGTGAGGACCTGCTCGCCTCGCTGGAACTCTCCGCGAACGAGCCGCCTGCGCTCGAGTCGCAGGGACGCCACATCACCGTTGCGGACTTCTTCGCGGCGGGGTTCCTTTCACTTCAAGTCCAGGTCATGACCCGGCGATTGCGGTACACCAGCAATCTCGATGAGATTTTCTTGCAGACCCGAATCGTGGCCGCCGCGAAGGCTTTTCTCGAGCGTGACGGCGAAGCTGCGTCGTCCGTGCTGCACGAGGTGTTTGATTGTCTCGCCGAAGAACGTGACCACTACTTTTCGAGCGATCCGCACCTGATCGATCTGACGCTACTGACCCCCGAGGTTCTCGAGCGGGCGCTCGAGTCCGGCTGGCTTGCCCGCTGGACGGATTCGCTCTCGGGCAATGATCAGGGACTGCATGCGACGCCCAAGAATGTGCTCCTCGATGGTCCCGTCGCCGCCGCCGTCGCCAAAGACCCGGCTCGATACGACGGCCTGCGCGAGGCACTGCGACACGATGAAATCGGTTGGGCCGGTGGCGGACCCGCCGAGACGACCGAACCGCTCGATGCGATGACCATGTCGCAAGCCGAACGCGTCTTTCTCGCCGGCACCGAACTCGCCACCTCCGCCTTCGGGCAGCCGCCCACCGTTTACGGAAGGCTTTCCGGCAGCACGCCGGCTGACCTCGCTCATGGCTTGATCAACAAGAACTACTGCGGCGTGATGCCGATCGACTTTACAGCGGGGGCCGGGTTTGGTGATGAAGCGAAGGTGTTGGTGTCCACAGGGGCCGGTGAAATCGAAGCACTGACGGCGAAGCCCATCGATGCCGCAAGCGACCGCGCCTTCCTCACGCTGGGCGCTGAACTCGGAGAGTCGATCGACACCGGCGAAGTGGCTACCGGTTTGATGGTGCATTGGCCCGACCAAGTTTGCGATTCGTACCGTGACCTTTGCCGTGCCGCGACATGGGGCGTTGCGATGGGGCGGTTCTGGACGTTGCAGGGCTACTTTCAAGACGGCGAACGGCCATATCACTCCGCGTCGCTTCCCACGCTCGCCAAGCACGCGCCTTCCGAGTTGGCGAAGCGGATCGATGACCAAAGCGAATCGTTGCCGTCCCTCGCGAAGTCGTTTTGCGACACCATTCGTGCCGAAACGGATGCCGTTGCCGCAGCCCTCGCCCGACTCGCGAACCCCAGTCGTGACATCCCATCCGACGAACCGGCGATCAACGGCCAGGCCGCTTTCCTCGACGCGCTGGGGCTCGCACCCGCCGAGGGCCGCACCAAAAACTCGCTTTGTGTGAACCCCCACGCCGCCGGCACCCGAAGTCACGTCGCGCTCGTTGAAGGAGCCCCAAAAGCAGAATCTTTTATCTACGCATCCAGTGGAGATGCGGAGCAATGCGAGGTCACCTTTGATACGCCCGCGTTCGGATTTACTCGACTCACCGCCAACGAATCGGTGCCCCAGCCGGGTTGGCTGAAGCGGCTGACCGTAGGAAGCAAGGGGATCGCGGAGCCAGGCATCCTACGAAATGAATTCATGGCTGTTTCGTTGAGCGATTCCAGCGGTGGAATCGAAGGCGTCTACAGCGGTTCGCGCGGCAACCGTATGTCGATGCGACTGGTGGCCTGTCGGGATGGCAAACACGATGAATTTGAAATGGTCGCTCGATCCGTTGAGGTTGTTGAGTCTTCCGTTTCCGTTGGGGTAATACGCTCGTCCGGGAGTGTTCAAACTCCGTCTCAAGAGACGATTGCCGACTTTGAGTTGAACTACACGTTGCGTCGTGGCCGACGGATTCTCGAAATCGAAGGCGAAATTCGCCCGCGCGTTTCGGTTGAACAACCCGCAATTTGGAAGAACCATCTCGCCATCAGGACGGCCGTTGCCGAAGAGGCTTCGATTTTTCGGCCCATCGTGCGTGACAAAGTGCATTCTTCGTCACAGCGACGCATGGTTTCGCCGCTAGGCATCTTGGTGGATGAATCGGAAAAGCAAACGCTCGTGGCCGCGCAGGGGCTTGCTTTGCATCGAAGGGTTGGTGAGCGATTCCTCGATACCCTCATCGCTCCGCTCAGTGCGTCCGAAACGAACACGCAGTCATCGTTTCGGCTGTCCTATGTTTTGGATTCCAAGCATCCCGTCGCTTCGGCGCGGGCGTGCATCGCGCCGCCGCAGTCGTTCGCGTTGGATCAATCCGCTGACGCGGCCACCGAACAGGCGTGGCTCGTACACTGTTCTCCGCGCGAATTGGTATTGGGTGAACTGCAACTCGTACGCCGCGACGACGGTTCATTGGCAGCGCGGGTTCAGGTAATTCAGCCGCGCCCCAAAACGTCAAAGGTCACTTTGCGTTTTTGCTTTGATGCGAAAGCAGCGTTCTTGCTCAATGACGAAGGAATCAACCGATCGATCGAGTCGCCCCCCGAAGAAGACCGTCTCTTGTGTGAGGACGGTGCGGTCTCGTTCACCCTCGGTGGTCACCAGACCGCCAACGTGGCGGTGATCCTTGACGCCTAGTTCGGGCTTGCCCTGAGGTCGTTCGGGGCTGGTACCCGAGTAAACGCTCGAGTGCCGATGCTCAGTATTGACGATAAAGCTTCATCGCCAACTCGGTCATGTTGTCGACGTTCATTTTCTCGACAACGTGTTTGCGGTGCCGATCGATCGTCTGGTAGCTGACTTGGAATCGACTCGCCAAGCGTCGCGAGGCAACTCCTTGCAGCAGGTGCGGCAACATTTCGCGTTCCTTCGGCGTCAAGCGTCCGAAACAACTGCGCATTTCGCAGAGCGAATAGTCACCGTCGGCGTCGGCTTCGAACGCTTCCTGAACCGCTTCGACGAAAGGACGCGATTCAATCGGCGTGTTGACGAGATCGACGAATCCGAATCGCATTGCTTGTTGCAACGTTCGGCGTGAGCGGTCCGAAGTAATCCCGACCGCAGAAAAGCGAATGCCCTGGTCCGCGAATCGGCGAATGGCCGCGACCGTGTGGTCCCGATCGACATCAAAGTCGAGGATCAAGCAGCCGGGCCGGAAGGAACTCAGCTTGCGGAAAACCGCGTCCCAGGTATCGACTTCGAGCGTCTGAAACGGAAGTGCGTTGGGTACGGTTTCCAAAGACAATCGACCGCTTCGCAAAATAACCGCAAACGGTCGAATCGCTGGGTGCGCAATCGCCCCCTGACTTTCTTTGATCATGTCTGCCCCAGGATCAAGAGTAAAGTTTTTGATGTGGCGGACGGACTCAGCCCGAGTTCGCGTCACGGTCGATGGCGGCCATTGCGACCACTCCATCGATTGCCCCCGTGTGGCAAGGCTGCCCGGCCTTGCCACCGCCTAAGATCGGATTTAGCAGACGCCCTGTGTCGGTCCAAGGGCACTTCGAAATTAGGCGCATTTGCGACAGCAAACGCGTCAATCACGCATCCAATGACTCTACTTTGCGAACCGGTAGATGCACTCGCCCCGGGCACTATTGGTCAAGTAGTAGACCTCGCCGTTGGCATCCTCACCGAAAGCGAGAACGGGGACGTTATCCGGAACAACTTGCTCGTTTCGCGTGACTCGGCCACTTTTTGCGTCGTAGGACAACGCCCAGATGACGCCGGTCACGTAGTCCGCATACAGGTATTTGCCGTCCAGTTCCGAGAGCCGATCGCCACGGTAAACGCGTCCGCCGGTGATCGATCGCCCGACCCGGTGGTCGTATTGCCAGACGGGATCGATGGGTTCGCCGACGCCGGCCACGCTCGGCCGGTTGCCAAAACTGTAGGTGCCCTCGCGGTTGCTCCAACCGTAGTTGCCGCCTTTGACAACAATGTTGACTTCTTCCCAAAGCTCTTGGCCGACATCACCCATCCAGAGGTCACCCGTCTTGCTATCGAAGGCAATCCGCCAGGGATTGCGGATGCCGTACGCGTAGATTTCGTCGCGAGCGTTAGGCAGGTTCACGAACGGATTGTCCGCTGGAATACCATAAGCGGTCGACTCGGTCTTGGTGTTGACATCGATTCGAAGGATGGAGCCCAACAGTTGCGAGCGATCTTGTCCCGCGGCTTTTGGGTCATTGCGAAGTCCACCGTCCCCGAGCCCGACATAGAGAAAGCCATCGGGTCCGAATTCGATCGCACCGCCGTTGTGGTTCTTAAACGGCTGCGCGATTTCCATAAGGACGCGTTCTGACTTCGGATCCGCCTTGTTGGGGTCGGTGGCCGAGACCGTGAACTCGGAAAGTACCGATTTAGTATCGTTGACGTGGGTGTAGTAGACGTAGAACTTGCCGTTGGTTTTGTAGTCGGGATGGAACGCTAAACCGAGCAAGCCTTGCTCATTGGCACCGCGTCCCTTCCAGTCAAAGACTTTGCCACGCAGGTCGAGGAACAAGTGTGACTCGTTGACCGCGTGGTCGTTCTCAAAGCACCAGATGCCGCCGTTCTGTGAAGCGGCAAACAATCGATTGCTGTCGTCCTTCGGGTACGTCAACTCCATCAGGCGAAGCGGACGAATTTTGCCTTCGTCGTCGACGGCTGCCCACTCATCCCACTTCAAATTGGGGAATGCGAGTTCACCCTTGAGCCCGAGCTTGCCGTCGATCGGTTGCTGAACGCTGCCGTCATCGGCGAGCGCACGGACTTTGATGTTCCGGAATGAAACAAGATTGCCGTGATCTTGCAAGCAGATGTGCCCGCTGCCTGCGTTTCCAAATCCAGCGAACTTGGCAAACTTGCTCGCCGCGACTCGACGTTGCCAATCCTGCGTTCCCAGTTTGAATGTGTAGTAACGCACGCCGTTGACGCAAACTTCGCAGCCGCCCGGTGCGATGCGCAAGTAGATCTGATTCCACTCGCCCGCGGGCTTTGTCGCATCGATCACGGTCGGGCCCGCCTGCGGTTTGTAGAGTTGGTACAGCCAACCCGCTAGCTGCGCGTCGTGACCTCCGACGTTGTCTTGGATCTGAATCTCGGGTCCGCTGTGCCACGGTCGCGGGGCGTCTTCCGTGACATGGAACATCAATCCGCTGTTCCCACCAGGACTGATCTTGTAGTCCAGCAGGAGTTCGAACGCTCCGTACTTGTCCTTGCTGATGATGTCACCGGCGCCCTTGCCCTGCCAAACGATCTCACCATCGTTGACCTTCCAGCCGTCGCTGACGGTCTCCTTTTTGTAGTTCCGCCACTGGTCCATTGACTTTCCATCGAACAGCAACGTCCAGCCGGCACGCTGTTCGGCTTCGGTCAGCGTGTTCGCGGGCGTTTCGGCCCAAGACGGAGACAGCGAAAAAGCGGCGACTACCGCGGCGACGGCGCCCGAGAGTGGTTTCAGCAAACGCATCGATGAACCTAGAGAGGCGAGGGGGGAGAAAAAGTCGGAGCAACAGAGTATCTCCCGAAACCGACGGTGTCACAATAACGCGAGAAAATCGAGCTTGCGTGGAAGCAGGCGTCATCGTGGGGCGACAGGCGACTCCGGGTCACCAAGTACTCCATTTTTGGGTGACTTGCCGCATCGCGTGCGTCACCCGGGAGAGATCGTCGGATGAGATGACGAGCGGTGGGGTGGTGTAGATACAGTCACCGAACGGACGCAGCCAAACGCCTTCGTCGACGAACTCAGAGCGAATTCGATCCAAATGATCCAGGCGATCGACTTGAATCACTCCGACGGCTCCCTTCACGCGGACATCTCGCACGCGCGGTACGTCGCGGCAAGCCTCGAGTTCTTCACGAAGTTGATTTTCGATTGCGGCGACCTGGCTCAATCGGGGTTCGTTCTCGAAAAGATCAAGCGAAGCATTCGCCGCGGCGCAAGCGAGCGGGTTGGCCATGAACGTCGGACCGTGCATCAGCGCGGTTTCGGGTTCATCCGACCAAAACGCTGCGAACACATCCTCCCTCGCGATGGTCGCCGCCATTCCGATGGTTCCGGCCGTGAGTGCTTTACCCAAGCAGAGGATGTCAGGAACGACTTCGGCGGCTTCGATCGCGAACATGGAACCCGTCCTTCCAAAGCCCGTGGCCAATTCATCGGCGATCAAAAGTACCTCGTGACGGCGACATGCGTCGGCGATCGCGCGGACGACGTCGGTGGAGTGGAAACGCATCCCACCGGCACCCTGCACGAGCGGCTCCAGAAAAACACCTGCCAGCTCGTCGGCATGATCCGTAAGCAATGATTCGAAACGGGACCAAGCGTCCGCGTCTCTCGGGAGGTCGCAGTGTCGCTGGTCCAGTAGCGCTGAGCCGAAGGCGGAGTGCATGCTTCGGTCTGGATCACAGAGCGACATCGCGCCGGTGGTGTCCCCGTGATACGCATGCCGGAACGCGACGAATCGTTTCTTTTTGTTTTGGCCCTGATTCCTCCAAAATTGAATCGCCATTTTCATCGCGACTTCGACCGCGACCGAACCGGAATCTGAAAAGAACACGCGGTTCAAATCACCCGGCAGGATCGCTGCTAACCTCGACGCAAGAGTTAACGCGGGCTCGTGATGGACGCCGCCGAACATCACATGAGGCATCCGCTGCAACTGTCGTTCAATCGAATCGATGATGTGCGGATGGTTGTAACCATGACACGCGGACCACCATGAGGCGAGCGAGTCGATCAACTGACGGCCATCAGCAAGATGTAAACGGACACCCTCGGTCCGTTCGATGGCCACCGGCGTCGGCGCGGTCTTCATCTGGCAATAGGGCATCCACACGTGATCCATTCCTTGGGTTTGCCACGTCGGTGCCGCACTCGCGGATGGTTTCGAGGTTTCCTCGTCGATCAAGGCCGTTGCGATGGAATCTGGGGGCGAACTGCATGAATGACCCGTCGCAAAACTCACACACTTGCGACGTATCGGTCGTGACTGAAGTCTAATGACTCGGCGCGATTTCGCCGAGCCATCGCCGACTGAAGCCGCGTTCAGGGGAGTTTCGATGTCGGCGGTTTCATCTCTTTCAGAGCGCCGATTTCGGGCTTTTGCCAAGGCAAACGGATGACGAACGTGGTTCCACGGCCCGTTTCTGAGAAGACAGAGATGCCACCGCCTAGTTTTTCCGCCGCCTCACGGACTGTCGAAAGACCGACTCCCCGTCCAGACAGTTCTGCGGCTTGCTCCTTCGTCGAAAAACCGTCCGCGAAAAGTGCATCGCTCAAGCGTTCTTTCGTATCAACCATGATCCCTCGTTTGACCGCTTGACTTCGAACTTTCTCCCAATCGATTCCTTTTCCGTCATCGATGATGCGAAGTTCCAGCCAGCCGTTGGCGACGCCGGCTTCGAGCAGCAACACCCCGTGCTCGGACTTGTTCGTCGCAAGTCTCTCGGCAGGCGTTTCGATCCCGTGATCGACGGCGTTGCGCATGAGGTGGACCATCGTGGGCCAGAACTCTGCAAAGCACTCCTCGGACATGCTGAGACCGCCGTCGTCGATGCAGACGCGGAGTTTTTTCTGGAGTTGGTTGGCAAGTCGTTCGGCCTGCTTCTCAAGACGCTTGAGCGGAACTCTGAGTGGTTGAAGCTTCCACTCCGACGCGAAGCTGAGCAGGTCAACGTGGTCTGCGCGATGCTCGATTTGGTCAATAAGCCGATCGAGGTCCTCTTTACGGACTTGTACCAAGTCGTCGTCGCAAGACTCCAGGAACGGCTTGAGCTGAACCATCTGCTCGTTCCAAAGAGCCTCCAACTCGTCCACCTTCTTTAGCGGCGGCGTCTGCGTGATTCCTTCCATAAAGGTTTCCAGGTCGTGCACTGCTTTTGCGAACGCACGAAACCCAAGTACCGAGGCATTTCCTTTAAGAGTATGAACCAAACGCCGTGACACGGTTCGGTCGTTGCAAGTTTTGATTTCTTCAAAGAGTTGTTCCAGCTCACGAATCGAGGTGCAAAACGCTCGACTGTCTTCGAACAAGTTTCCGAGGATCGTATGAAACTCGACGACACCGCGGGCGGCATTCTCCGCTTCCACTTGAGCTGAAACGTCCCGGACAACCACCAAGACTCGGTCAAGTACGTTGCCGTTTCGCATTTCTCGGTAGCGAAGATCAAACGTCTGACCATAACGCTCGATTCGTTTGGGTGCTTGACCGGCGGCGACTTCGAACGGAAACACATCCTCGGTCATCTGCTCGAAGGCCAGCTTGAACTCTTCCGACTGCGCTTTGTCGTTGGGACAAAGATAGTCCCATACACAAGGAGTGTCCGAAAGATCGCCGAGCCACGTTTCCACCATGCGGGACCGCTCCGACAAGACTCGGCCTTGAAGGTCGACAGTGAAGATGCCTTCACCGGTGCTATCGAGCACCATCTGCAACGATGCCGTGCGTTCCGCGACGGAACGCTCGAGTCCGGCATTCATCTCTGCCAGCCGCTTCGACAGCTCAGACAATTCCTCGTTCTCAATCCTTGCGGCGCGTTCGAGTTCCCATTTGCGGCAAAGCGTGTTCGCCAATTGACGCACCTCGATGGGATCAAAAGGCTTTTTGAGGATCAGTAGCTTCCCCGCCCCATCGAGTCGTGAGATGATCTCGTCCCAGGAGTAATCGGAATAGGCGGTGCAGATGACGACCTGTAGGTTTGCGTCGACACGCCAGATTCGCTCGATCGTTTCAAGGCCGTCCCACCCGGGAGGCATTCGCATATCGACGAAGGCGACCGCGAAGGGCGTCTGGGTCGGTTGATTTGCTTCGACGAGCTGGAGTGCTTCCTGCCCCTGCATGGCGGAGGTCAACTCAAATCGCGTCGTCGTCTCGCGCGCTTCTTCTTCAAACACGTTGGCGATCAATTCATCTAATTCAGACGAGTCGACGCGTCCACCGAGGATTTTTCGGTAGTCTTCGTGGATAGCGGGTGTATCGTCGACGAGCAGCAGCCTTCGATTTTCGGTCATGCTTTCGTTCATCTCTCTGCTCCTGCGACTTGTTCGTTTGGAATCGCGTGGGACGAGTCCCGCATGTCCAGCGGCAGCGTGAGTGTGAATGTTGCTCCGAACCCTACTCCTTCACTGGAGGCGGTCAGTTTGCCTCCCATTTCTTGTGCTGAGTTGGCACAGCTGTGGAGGCCGAAGCCGTGGCCGGTTTTCTTGGTCGTGTACCCGTGGCCGAAAATCTCTGTCAGTTTGTCGGGGGCGATTCCGACTCCGTTGTCAACGAATTCGACAATGACGCAGTCTTCACCAAGGAAAGACCGCAATGAAAAGACCCGTTCGTGGGAATCGCTCTGCATCAAGGCTTCCATCGCGTTCTTGGTCAAGTTGACCGCGATTTGGAGCACTTGTTGTTTATCGAGCTGTAGTTCCGGGAGATCGCTCAGTGATTTTCGGATCTCGATCGATCGATTCGCGAACATGCTCCGATTGATCTGCAACGCGTTTTCCAGGACTTCGTTCAGGTGAAAACTCTCGCGAATGCCACGCGAGCCTGCGAACGACTGTTGTGTTGCGATGATGGCTTTAATGTGGTCGACGTTTTTCGCCAAAGCCCGCGTTTCCTGAATCAGTTCTTCGTCCTCCGACTCCAGTGTTTCGGCGAGACGAGTGAGCAATTCAGGAACTTGCGTGCCGCGTGAATCCTTGGTGAGATAGTCCCCAAGGTTCTCGCGATTGCATTCCAATAGTCCGATCACGCGATCGAGTTGGCGTCGCTTCGGGCTGCGCAGTCGTTCATCGATCGTGGATGCCGAGGTGTTCACGCTGTTGAGTACGTTGCCCACGTTGTGGAGAACTCCGGTAGCGACTTCGGCCATCCCGGCTTCACGAGACAAACGGAGCATCTCAGAAGCGAGTCGCGCGTTTTCTTCCTCGGCTTGGCGGCGCAGCGTGATGTCGGATTCGATCGCAATGAAGTTGATTAACTCGCCGACGTCGTTGTGGATCGGTCGAGACTCGATCGAGACCCAGTAGGCCTCACCCGACTTGGAATAGTTCACGATCTCGACATCAAAGGCCTCCTGGTTTGCGACCGCTCGCCGCATCAGTTCGATCATCGCCGGATCCGACAGAGGTCCTTGAAGGAACGAGCCGGGTGTTTTCCCGAGCACCTCATCAAGGCTGTAACCGGACAGCTCTTGGAATGCCTCGTTAACCCACTCGATCCTTCCAAACGCGTCGGTCACGATCACACCGTTGTCAGTGAACTGGGCGACAAGCGCCGGGATCCGATAGAGTTCGCGTGATACCGTGCTTCGCTCGAGGTTCGCGAGCATTTCGTTGAACTCGTCTTGCAATTGCCGGAACTCGGCAATCCGTCCTGAATTGAGTCGTAGTGACAATTCGCCATTGGACCGCACATCAACGATTGCCTGCAGCATCTTCCTGATTTGTTGAATCGTGAATTCAGCGGGCAGCCACAAACCCAGTAGCAAGACCAAACTAATGAACACGAGGACCAACGACATGGAGTTTCGAACGGCAGCCGACGCTTGAGTTGCGGCGCAATCCGATTGCCAGATTTCTCCGACCAGCCCCGGCAACTCGCTCACTCCGAAGTTGGATGTAAACCAGTTCGCTGGCTTTTCCGCTGGCCGTCCCTTTTCGTCGCTCGACGACCAGGTCAGCAGATCATCTTGGTAATAAATGCGTGTTTCGAGATGCTCATTCCCAAGGGCAAGATCATCGAAGAAACCCCGGGAGTCGTAGACGACCACGAGCGCTCCCTCGACCCCTGCGGCGTATCGAACGGGTTGGGCAACGACGAGCTCTTTGGACGTCAATGCGAGGAACGGTTGGTTTGCGCCGGAATGGACCAGCCAATCTCGTGGCCATTCCAACCTTTCGTCCTGTGGCAGTTTTTGCGCGATGACCGTACCGTCGTACGCGAGCATCGCGATGTTGTGTACTGGGGAGCCGGGGAAGTCTAGCGATTGGATGAACGGTTGCAGGGTAGACTGTCGATGGTCGACATCGATGATGGAATTGACAACGATGTCGTTGTTAGCCAACGCGGCACAGCCGTCAATCGCATGGCGTACCTTCGTTTCCACCGGATCATCACGACGCATTGGATGCGAGTGACTTTATCCTGGCCTGCTTTGACGAGCACGGTGCCACCATCCCCATCGGGGAGGAGTGACGTCGCATGCCCAGCAAGCAGTTTCCTTCGCTCCGAGCCACGATCCTCGGCCGTGTCTTTCCGGCCGCCATTGTCGTCCTTTTCGTGTTGGACTGGTTCGGCATCCGAAGAGTCAACTCGAAAAGGACGACAATGGCGGCCGGAAAGACACGGCCGAGGATCGTGGCTCGGAGCGAAGGAAACTGCT
The DNA here is from genome assembly GCA_039821165.1 of Planctomycetota bacterium. Taxonomy (GTDB): domain Bacteria; phylum Planctomycetota; class Planctomycetia; order Pirellulales; family Pirellulaceae; genus Stieleria. Next base: position 13,999 of record JBCBOT010000007.1, read on the forward strand.
TGCTGGGCATGCGACGTCACTCCTCCCCGATGGGGATGGTGGCACCGTGCTCGTCAAAGCAGGCCAGGATAAAGTCACTCGCATCCAATGCGTCGTGATGATCCGGTGGAAACGGGTGCTTGTAGTCCCGAATGAGACCTCGGTAGTCACGCAACTCCTCCAGCGATCGGAGGACTCGCTGGGTTTCGATGGAACCCGCTGCCGTGACGGCCACCGCGATCATGTTCATCAATTCATACGCGTGCGCGGTTCCCGCCGGCGCGAAGATATCACGTGGATCGTCACGATCTCCGTAGGCCGCGAGATAGGCCGTTTCGACACGTTTCGCGCGCTCGGGATGTCGGGGGTTCAGGAACGAAAACGTTTGCAGAAAGCAAACATCCACCTCTCCGAGGAGGTGCGATACTTGTTCAAAAAAGACACCCCCAGAAATACCCCAGTGAGAGATGATTACCGGGCGTTCATCGGCCGGTAGCGACGCAACGGCCCGCACTAACGAAACTCCCTCGAGCGGGTTGCCGACAAAGAGGATTGTGTCGCAATCGAGCGCGACGAGTCGTTCAACAGGGGCTTTCAAGTCGTTATTACCCCAGTGGATCCATTCCACGCTGACCGGCTCGATTCCCTCTTCGGTAAACGCCGTTAGCATCGCGCTCTCGTTGGAACGACCCCACGCTGTTTGCTCAAGTACCAGCGCAATCTTGCGGCCGCCACGCTCGATCGCCTTGCGCGTCAGAAAGCCTCCCGCATACTCATCCCGAACCGAGACCCGAAAAACGTGGTTCGGTGAGTAGCCGTTGTCCACGATCTTCGTCCCCGCCGCCCAGGGCGAAAAATAAAGCATCTCGTTTTGATGCACGAACTCGAGTTCACGCATCGCCACCGGTGTGTGTTTGCCGCCGAAGACCCCCAGCAGGTCGCGCGTCTGCGAAAACGCCTTTAGATTGCCGAGCCCTCGATCTGGGTTTCCGCGATTGTCGCGAACGATCAATTCGACGGGCCTTCCGAGCAGTCCCCCTTCTTCATTGATTTGGCGGATCGCCAGCTCGAGCCCTCGCCGGATCGCTTCACCGGAACGAGCCGAGCCGGACGTCATGTCCGCATCCAGTCCGATCACGATTGAATTTTCGACACGCGGTATCGACGTGAACGTCGGGTGGGACAAAACCACGGTACGTTCCGGCTTCGTCTCCGTTGTTTTCGTCAACGTTGCATCGACCGGCGTGGGCGTCGGTCGATCAGTGCAGCCGCTAGTGACCCCGAGGAGGAGGCTGAAACAAACGAGCCGCCACACGGAAAACACTGTCCTCGATACGCGATGTTGCCCCATCAATCTGCCCTTCAAAAACGATACTGAAGACCCGGTGCGATCCCAAAGTCATCCGCAAGAAACTCGTTGACCCGGAACTCTGTGATCAGGTTCATCCCCTCCGCGATACGGAAACGCACCTGATGTTCGGTGACAATGACGTTTCGACTCGTGCTGTGGTTGAGATCGAAAAAGCCGCCCGCCGAAAGGCGTCCTCCGAGAAGGCTGTCAAACTGTTTGTTCCAGTTGAAACTCCACTGACTGGTTCGGCTGATCGTTTGTACGGGGAAGCACTTGATGCCGAATCGAAGCTTGCCGGCCCAGACGCCCTCTTCCAGTGAAAAGCGACTCATGTCCGGTTGCCAGAAAAAACCGAATCGACCGATCTCATTGTTGGGGCCTTCGAGGTCGTTCAATTCCGCGACGAGGCCGATATCTCGCCACACGCGTCGCTTAAGGTCCAACTCCAAGAAGTGACGGCTGATGTCTTCGCGTTCAGCAAAGAATCCCTCCGCGCCTTCTAGATCGATGAAGCCCCAGAGGCTAAGTCCGAGCGGCAGTGGAGCGTGTCCCATGAAGTGAAGGGTGTTGTAGCCTCGATCGTCAAAATCGTATTCCATCAGGAACCATCGTCCCCCTTCCGCCCGCGAGGCTTGGAAGAGTTCATCCAGCCGATCAAGGCCATCAAGCCAATGTGGATCGGAATCGGGATCGCTGTCGCAACCGGAGTGCATTCGGGTCGCAAAATGCCCCGCTTCGCCCGGTTGCTCCTCCGAGTCGCAAACCGGCTGGCTGACCGCAGAGTGATCAGCCAAAGCGCCGGCTGAAGAGTCAGCAACCGATGCGTTGGAAAAACAGTCATCGGCGATCGTTGGCAACGAAGCCCACGAGGGCATCGCGACGATGAAAACGGTAAGGAAAGACAGTCGATGCATCGTTGGCTCACAGAGTCTGTGTCTACTCGGATTTACGTCGCCGTTTGAGCATTCGTGCCTCGCAACCACATGACCGAACGGAATGCACTCGAATTGACGCAAAACCCGATGTGTCGCAGCCGTGACTTTCCCCAAACATCAAATCATTGCGGCCTGCGTCGGTCGCCGTGAGCCGACCTGATTTCACAAGCGTGTTTTCGGGGAGGGTTTGCCTCCTGGATCTTGTGAGGCAACGGTTCGCCGGAGCCGACGGACCTCGCTTTGTCGCAGTACAAGACTCGACGCCTGCAACGAAAAGGTCCCATCGGAGGTCAGAGCGTGCTTAGATTGAGTGTCGCAGCAAGACTGAACTTGATGTGCGTGACGGTTTGCCTTTCGGGGGTGCTCGGCATCGTGGGCGCTTGGGAAATCACCAAGGGCGCCGAGATGCACCAGCTCAATTTCTTGCACATCAAGTACAACCACAAGTTCAACGAGGAGGTCGCTCGGTTTCGCGAAGGGGCTACTTTCGAGTCGGAGAACCGAATAGGCTGTCCATAGGCTCCGCAAGATCGCTGCCAACCGGCGGTGCCCCATCGACGCCATTCACTGGTCGCGTGAACCCCGTGCTTCGCTTCACACTCCTCGTGCACACCGTCGAACAAGGGCCGCAGTGGCGCTTCAGACGCGAGAGTACTTCGATCGCTTCAGGCAGCGAGCACCTGGATTGGCTCTTCGAAACGGAGCCGTCGGTAAATGCCGCAAACGAGGATGAAGTACGGTCGCTTTTGACGTGGGCAACGGATGCGGTCGAGGGTGAACCGCTTGGTTTGAAACGGACCATCGAAGCCATTCAACTCCCGCCCCATCGTCATCTGTATCTGGATTTCGAAGGCGATATCGATGGGGATCGCGGTCACGTTCGTCAGGCCGCATCGGGTGAGTACCGATCGGTTCAGCGGAGCGAGGATCTGTTTGAGGCGGAACTGTTTCCGCATTCGGGAGAGGTACGCGAGCTTCCGACAATCAAGATCGCATTTCATCGCAACGAAAATCACTGGCGACTAGAGATCGATCCGCTCTGATTCGTTTTCTTGTTGATGTCCGGCGATCCGATAGACAACACCCCGCGGTTCGAACGTGTCGTCTTGCTCGGTCTGTGTCCGACCGGCAACGGTGAGAAGGTTGTCCGACAATTCGATCCATTCGATGACCACATCGTCAGCGACTTGGTCGGCGTAGTCACCGAGTACATCGACCAAGGCGATCGTTTGTTCGTCCTGATCCTCCCACTCGAGATTCAGTTTGCTCCCCGACATCGCGCGGTCGATACGGGTTTGGAACTGATCCAATGGGAGCGGCAATGCGCCGGCGCGGATGTTGTGAACGGTCACCGCCAAACGATTCGGTTGGTCGGTTAGCCGTACACCCAACTCACATGAAATGACGGCATCGAATCGACGATCTTTGTAGTGCGCCGCGAAGAGCAGTCGATCTTTCTCGATCGCGATTCGCGGATCACGAAGCCCTTTCGCTTTCAGCTTCGGAAATCGTTTTGGTAACTGATCCGCGAGCCACGCATTGACTTCATCTGCCGCGAAGGTGGCTTGCCATTGACCGCGACTTTCCACGTCTTCCTGAAGCCGCCGAACATCCGACATCAGCTTCTCGCTCGATGCGGCCAGCTTTTCTGGCGAGGGAACTTCGACGGCCCGTTCGTAAAAGTCGGGCACTTGTTGCGTTTGCCGATACGTCCACCAGAGGGTCGCACCGATAGCCAGCGACAACGCCGCAACGCACCATGCGATTCGCTTGATCAGACGCTTCACCATCCGATCCCCACGGATAGAGACTAAAAGCGGAGAGGCTTCGGCAACCAACTCCGTATACGTTCGGCAACACTCGGACGTGATTCGACGTCGGGGGCGAGTGGTTCGTTCCCCGAACTTGTGGACCGATGTTGATTCCCGATCCCGGATTGTACGCGTTGAGTCGAGTTCCCGTTCGGAGAGGAGCCTGATATCGGGACGCTCGCCGCCTCATGCGACACCGTGCGGGTGGTCGGCCAGCGGCGGATTTTGTTGGACAGTAAGTGTTGGGACCAATCGTTTCGAAGCAAGTCCGCGGCTTCTTGGAGACGACCTTTCTGCAGTCCCTGGATCGCCAGGAAAGCGGAGCCTTGGAGCGCGGTCCTTTCCGCCTGTGTCGGAAAGTGGTCATGCAAATGAATGTCATCGATCCAGAGTTGACCCGGTGACAGGCTATCGAGCGTGAGTCGGACGAACTCGGTGTTCTCATCAAGCCCCTCGGTCTCAAGGACGATCCGGCGACTCTGCCATTGGCCGTCGCGCGGGACATCGATGTGGTCCGTGTAGCGAAGCGCCCTCCCGCGCCGGTTGCCTTCGAGTGAGATTCGTACTCGATGGGAAGAACCGAAGCCGGGTCTATCGGCAGAGCCCGTGAGTTCAAGTTGAACGGCGGCACGAACTGCCAGCGAGACAGCAAGCCGACCCGATTGAGGAATCTCGATGGGCTCGCTCACAAGCCAGGTTTGCCCTGCACTCTCCTTGGTCGTCGTCATTCGAATCGATTGCTGTCCCTCAACCGCTTCCGAAGGGTCAACGACCACTGCTGTCGCGGGAAATTGAGTCGACATCCAGCCCACGATTCCGACGGGACCGATCTCCTCGAAGCCGCCGTTACGAAGGCCCGGGTAGTCATCCGGCTGAGTGAGCATGCCGATCTTGGCGACGACCTGTCCGACCTGGGTCTGTATCTGCTCCATCACCTCCGGGCCGTCGGTGACGGCGCGCCAAGCCAGTTCGTCGTGTTGCGAACCGTCGTGCTCGACCACCACGCTTACGATTCCCAGCGGCGGGAGCTCGATGATCCGCACATTGGAGGTTCGGCCCGCGCGAAGTCTTTGATCTTCGGGATTGGACACGAGTCGTTCGCAGTTCGCAGAGCCGCTGGCGCAGCAGCGCAGTTCGATGGATGCTCGCCACGTCGAAAGATTGACGAAACTCACAAGTCGCAGACGCTTGCCTGGCACCGATCGCGATCCGGGGGCGATTTCACTCGAGAACGCTGTCACAAACCGCGATGCATCATCGACCGGACGAAGCGGTGCAAAGCCAGTCTTCGGGAGTTGGGTGTACTCGCGGAGACCCTGTCGGAATCCGCGTGTCATTGCCGGCAGAACGTTTTCGCTTTGCAGGAGGAAGCCCGATTCGGTGCCACGCGCTAGCTGACTCAATTCGCTAGCCGCTGTCGCAGCACGACACTGACGCGCAAGACTGGAACTCTCCGTTCCGCCCAATGCCGGCAATTCGATGACCGGAGCCGCCTCGGACTCCATCGCCACTTCAATGCCGTAAGGTGTGAGCCAACGGCGCAACGACTCGATGGCGAACGATCGCACGAATTCGTTCTTGCGTCTTGGTTGGACAAGAAGCTTCTCGTATCCAACCCACGGAGCGTTCTCGGCGATTCGCTCCGCCGCCTTCCAGATGCGATACATCTCCGATGTCGCCTCGGCAAACCCAGACGCTTGGAGGCCAGTGATGTCGCTGGTCGCCGTCTGAGCCCACGTGGACTCGGTGACCTGGAGTGTTACCTGGCGCGTTGTCGAGGCAGCCAATCCGGTTTGCGCGACCGGTCTTGTTTCTCCATCGTGATGGATTTGCTCAACGGCAAAGGCCTCGACGGACCGTATCGCGAGCGGGAAACGCTGCGACGGATTCAGGATCCTGAGAAACTCATCGTTCTCGCTTGGATAGTGAACGAATTCGAGTCGCTCAAGATCGTTGTCCGCATTCGTCAGGTGCTGGGGCATCGACAACGGATGTCGTCCGACGATGGTTCTGAATTCGGGGTCGGTGGCGATTTCAATTTGGCCTGCCGCACTGTTTGCCGCCGTCGGCTTGTCCGCGCCGGCGGCGTGTCTTTGTCGAACGGAGAACGTGATGAGATGTCGTTTGTGCGGCGCCATGTCGGGGAGCTTGCAGACAAACTCACCGCCCGGTTCGATTTGGCACAGCAGCATGTCGCCCGACTCTGCGGAGGTGGAGCCACGTGCGTTGGAGTTCCAGGGATCGGCAACCAATTGGTTGACGTTCGGAACGAGGCGACTCGCTCCCTCGGGAACCCATGACGGTGTGTGCCACGCTTCGCGATCGTAAGCTTGCACCGGATCGAGTGGTCGTAAAACGTTTGGCTGAGAGCCAGCGGTTTGGTCGGCTGAGGCGATCAACAGAGGGAAACGCTTTTCATCTCCCATCGCGCGATTTCCGGCGATGCGTGCCCAAATCGCATTGCGTTCCGCCGTCAGTCGACACCTCACTTCGTAAACGCCGGGCGTTTCAGGCAACACGTCGAGCAGCGTTGTGGCGGGCGCGTTGCCGAGTTGGTCGAGTTTGACCTTTTCGTCGAGGCGGTGGAGGACCTTATTGTCTTCGACCCGAACCAATTCGACTCGCAGAATGCCGCTGCGTCCCGCCGACTCATCGAGTCCACGGACAGCGATGGTGAGTCCACCTGTTGCCGACGCAACGCCGATCGGACTTGCGAAACCAGCCACACGCATTTGAAACGGTGCTGTGTACTGATCCAGCGTCGTGTATTGATCGCGCGTGCTTTCGACGGGCGGCTCGGAGTCGTCTCCGAATGATGGGCGGGCAAAGAGTGCGCCGGCAACCGTGACGCCGAGAACGGCTAAAAAAGCAAAGCCGCTTGATCTGCGTGGATGCATCCCGAATCGACTTCCGTGCCCAACCATGAGCGATGCAGATTCCTGTTGACGAAGCGAAGTAATGAATCAGAACTCGCACATCGCACACTAGCCCCCCGACTCTCGCTCCGGCAAGACGAATCGATGTTGAATCCACTCACCAGCGTCATTCAGTGACTCTTGAGCGTCGCGAATCCGATACCCAAGTTCGTGGATGGCACGATTGCTGTCATACCAGTGGAACTGGGCGCTCATTTGCACACCCGCACTGTTGAAGTCGGGCTCCGTTCCGCTGAGTCGTGTCCAAGTGTCGCCGGCAAGTCCCGTGAGAAACTGGATGCCTGGGCCGGCCGATCGTAGCGGACCACGCACACCCATCCGTTTGGCCATTGCCGTCCATAGTTGTTGATAGGTCCAGTTGTGCCCCGCAAGGATGAATTCGCGACCCGGTTTCACGTCTCGCTCGAGCGCGTTGAGCGTGCCCGCTGCGACATCGCGTGAATCGCAAACGCTGCAACCGCCGGAGGGTGACAGCGGTTTCCAACTCTTCGCGACTTCCCACATCATGCGGCCGCTGCTGGGTTTCCAATCCCATGGTCCGAGCATGAAACCGGGGTGAAGGATGACGGCGTTGAGACCGGCGGCGACAGCGCTTTTCACCTCCGTCACCGAAGCACGCTTACTTTGCACGTAAGCGCACGGGATTTGTCCGCCGAGATGATCGAGCGGCGTTTGTTCATCAGCAAACGTACGTCGACCTCCGACGGCCAAGGTGTTCACCGTGCCGATGTGGACGAGTTTCTTGCCGTGCTCGAGGCACGCGGCCGCGAGACGCTTGGTGCCATCGCGATTGACCCGCATCGATTCCTCGACTCGTCGCCAACCCAGGTGGATCATGGCGGCGGAGTGGATGACCGCATCACACGATTGCACGCCGTCTTCCAGCGCACGGTCGGGCTCCTGGTTTTCGGCGGACGCCACCAGCGGACAGTGAAGCAATTCGACGTCGAGTCCCTCGAAAACCTCGGGATCGGGCTCGCTTCTCACGAGCGCGAGGACCGAATGACCTCGCTCACGCAGTTGCCGGCAAACCGTGTTGCCGAGCAAACCCGTCCCACCCGTCACCAAAACACGCATCGCGCAAATTCCTCATCGTCCGAACCAAACCCCGGTGGCGGTGCACACCCGCCACGGGTTTTTTAAGGGCGCCTAGGGCACCCTTGGGTAGCCGTAAATCGTTAAGTTACTCCGAGAGTTGGCACCTTATGGCACCGTATCGGGTCTCCCGGCAGGGTCCAGATTGGATCGACGATTGACAACCCCTACCAGCTTGGACAACCCTAGCTGCCGCAAAAATCGGAGAGGGTGGTGATTCGTTGGACCGTGTTCCCGAATCCAAACCGCTTCCAGACTCCCCTCTATGGGCGATGTTCTAGACAGCAGTTGTCCTCTCTTTCGTGTTTGGTGAGAGAACCGCATGTCGAAGGGCAAGCTGGAGTTGATTCGGGCCGCGTGCCCGGGCGTCCTGCCGAGTCTATTGCTTTGCGATTTTGGCGACCTGAAAACGGAAGTCTCGCGTCTCGAAGCAGCTGGCTCGAAGGTCCTGCATTTGGATGTCATGGATGGGCATTTTGTCCCTAATTTGACCTACGGAATGCCGATCGTGACAGGCTTACGTCGGCACACCGATCTCCCATTGGACGTTCACCTCATGATCAGCGATCCGCTCGCGTACGCGAAACCGATGGTCGATGAAGGTGCCGATATGATCACCTTTCATGTCGAAGCCGTCGAAGACCCGCAGGCCGTCGCGGAGCAACTCCGCGAGATGGGGGTTGCGGTCGGCGTGGCACTCAACCCGGGGACTTCGCTGGAGTCGCTGACGCCGTGTCTGGATTCCGTCGACATGGTGTTGGTGATGAGTGTCGATGCGGGCTTCGGAGGTCAAGCTTTCAACCCCGTCGCTCTCGAAAAACTCTCGGAACTAAAGCGGACCCGTCCCGATTTGCTCCTGCAAATCGATGGCGGCATCAATCTGCAAACGATTGCCTCGGCTCGCGAGGCGGGGTGCGATCTTTTCGTCGTCGGTTCTGCGATCTTCAAGCAAGAGGACTACACGACTGCGATCGCTGCGTTGGACGCGGCGATCGGGGGAGTGGCTGAGTGATGAAGTCTGCAACCTTAACGCGTGTGCTGTTGGTGCGCCCGGGCGCGACCGACTTTGATGAACAGGGCCGAATGAAAGGCTCGCTTGATATGCCGCTGAGTCCTCTCGGTGTCGAGCAGGCGCAGAGTCTCGCCGAAGAACTCGCTCAGTTTCAGGTCAAAACCATCTTCACGGCTCCCTGCGAGTCGGCCCGAGAAACGGCCGAGCATCTTTCGGAGCAGTCTCGACAATCTGGTCGCGAGACAAAGACGAAGGTCGTCGAAGCGTTTCGAAACATCGACCACGGCCTCTGGCATGGCAAGCTGATCGACGAAGTGCGACGCAATCATCCGAAAGTTTATCGTCAGGGTGCCGAGCATCCGGAGGAGTTTTGTCCGCCCGGTGGCGAATCTCTCGTCGAAGCAAAAGCGCGGGTGCTCAAGGCGCTTCGGAAATGCGTGAAGAAGTCACGTGACGAAATTGCCGTGCTCGTCATTCCTGATCCACTCGCCACGGTCGTGCAGAGTCTGCTTAGCGGCGATGACCTCACGAGTGTGTGGAATAGCGAGACCGATTCGGCGAGCTGGGCAATGGTCGAAACCGACTTGTCCTAGTGCAGCTAAACCAATTGATGTTGTTTTGAGTATCCATTGGCTCCACCCTGCCGTGAGGAGGAGTCGAGCGCAGCCAGAATGATCGCTGTCACCCTCCCCGCGTTTCGATCACTTTCGTGTGATCGCAACGCGACCCTCCCGTCCGGGAGGGTAAAGCTCGCAAGCGAGCGTCTCTGCTGAAGAAAAAAGCGAGCCTTCACAGCCCACCATTTTTTGGTTTTGGCAAACCGCTCGATGTTGTTGTCACATGTCAGGGACGGTGCCTACTTTGAACGGGAGGCGTCGGCCCGCTCGTTTTCGTACCAGACAATGTTGTTGCTGCCGCGGCCGGCGTTGAGCAGATCCAAATCGCCATCACCATCCATGTCGACCGTGCGTAGGTCGTAGCTCTGCTGGGCGTGATCGATCGTGTGGATGCGAAACATTCCTTCGCCGTCGTTCTCGTACCATCGCAGCCACTCGCTCTCGTAGCCACAGCTGCCCGCGTCGAGGTCTCCGTCGTTGTCGTGATCGGCGACCGTCAAGCTGTGAGGTTGCTTGATTTCCGGGTCGATCACATGAATCGTCCAGTCGGGATTCTCGAACCACAGCACCCCGGCACTATGCCCACGACTCGCAATCCAATCGACTTTTCCATCGCGATTGACATCTGCGGGGAGGATGTTGGTTGCCGCCAACTGGTTCTCAGCCAGCACGGTCTTCCTCCACGGCCCACGCACGCCTCGCCGCCCGGGATTGGTCCAGAATGCGAACCAGTTACCGTCCGCAAAGGGGCCGCCTTTCGCACCCACCGCAATCTCTTTCCAACCGTCGCCGTCGACGTCTCCGGCACCCATGTAGTGGCTCCCACCGCGTGCGTCGCCATCGGCAAACACAAATCGTTGCCACTGCGTTGCCTTTTTGGGGTTCGGCGGAACGCGAAACCAAACGATCGAATCGCCGATGCCCTTTTCCGGTTCAAAGTTGTTGATCACCAGATCGTCCTTCGAATCGTTGTCGATGTCGGCGGCCAGCAAACAATGGATGCCGGTGATTTCGGAGTCGATCGCACGCCGCATCCAGGCACCCCGCGCTGCTTCTTCACGGCCCGGGTTTTCGAGCCAAAACGGATGATCGTTGGCGAGCGTTCCGGCCCAGTCCAAGTCCCCGTCGCCATCGACGTCCAGCACCGCGCTGTGAATGCATCCGCTCCGACCATCCAGTCGTGCGAGCACCGTTTCCTCCCAGTCGGGCGCCATGAACAGGCTGACTTTGCCTTTCACGCTCGCGATCACATCCAAGTTCGCATCGCCGTTGGCGTCCAGCGCCACAGCCGTGTTGCAGTGGCCTTGTTCGGCGATCACGTGCTTGGTCCAGGGCTGGGCAACTGCGGTTTGGAGCGAGACCGCGAGCCAGATTCCAGCGAAACATGCCAACGTAGACATCGGGTTCATCATCGACGAAGATCCTCTCACGCCCCAAGAAGCGTCGCGACATTGCGAAACCACAGCATAGCCAAAGTCACCCAACGTCAGGACAACCATGGCACCCAGTTCGATCTACGTCGTTTCGTCGCTGTTCTCGCTGCTGCTGACGGTGATTGCGTTCATTGCCGCGATCATCGTGACCACGAGAAATCAGTGGCGTTCTCGTCAGGCGGCACGACTGGTTTGGCTTGCACTCGGTTTGAAGCTCTTCGCTTACGTCGGAGGTTGGGGCACGATGATCCTGGTTTCCCGAGTGGCTTCCCCAACCAGCTACGGGATTGTCACAGTGATCTCGCAGGCGATTCAGGGTGTACTCGGTGCCATCGTGTTACTCCTTTTTGTCCGCGCAGCATTCGTGGATCGGGACAGTTCGCCCAATCCCGCGGAAGCCGAGTTAACGGGCGGCGTCCCGGCGGGCGACCAAAACCCCTACGCGGCGCCGCGGTGAGCCTCTCTGATTCGCCAGGTCGGCTCAGCTCGCTGCGAAGCCGATTCCAGCGAGCAACAGCAGCGCGGCCGCAACGAAGAGAATCACCATCACGATTTTCGCCATCGAATACGGTGCGTTTCCGACGATGTAGCGCACGTTCTGGCCGCAGATCACCACGCGATAGAGTTGATCCTTGTAGCGATACGCCAAAACGTACGCGGGCAATGAGAGCCGGTGTGTCACCAGGCCTTCGACGACCACCGAGACATGCACATTACGAAAGCGTGAGCCAGGTATTTGATGCTGGCGAATGTGACCTTCCGCCATCGCATTCAGGGCCGAGGCGACTTGTTGACGCGCCTGCGAACGTTGTACATCGAATCGTTCGAAGGTTGCGTCGTCTGCGCCCTGCGGTTCACTTTGAACGCTGTGCAATTGCAGGCCGCCCGAGATTCCGTTGACCTCCTTCGCCGAAAGACCACGCGAAGCCGAAGCCAGGATGCGTTCGAATTGCACCTGCGTCGCACCCGAATGCGGCGCCCAAGCCGAGCGTTGACTGCCGTGATTTGAGTCCGCGGTCCACGTGATCTTGGCATCGGCATCGAAGATCCAGGCGACCCACCAAAGCGGACGCAGCTCCGTCAGTTTGGAAGCCGAAAGGAGGTCCGAGGGGCGAAACCAACCGAGCGAACCGAGCCACGTCTTCAGTGCCGCACTTGCCTGATCGGGGCTGACCGTGAATGGCAAGTAGCCTTCGGTTTGCTCCATCGGGTCTTTGATCGTTTCGACCTCAACCGTGCTATCGCAGAACGCGCAGCCCGGTGCCTGACGCTTGGGGTCATAGGCGAGTGTCGCGCCACAGCCCCTGCATCTCAGCACTGTGACTTCGGTGGTCTCGCGCACCTCGGTGAGAACCGGTGACGCTTTGCCACAAATGGAGCATCGTAAATCGCCGTGCTCCAGTGGCGTGTCGCACCCGCTGCATATTGCTTCCGCCGCTTCAGTGCTCATGATCCCGCCACCACCGCCAAGAGGACTATGCCAATGATCACGAGCAACACGACGCCGATTGCCGCGGAGACCTTGGCCGCCGAGACCGGGACTTTACCGCCGACTCGGCCGGTTTGGCCGTTGACCAGAATCTGGACCGGCGGTTTCGATTCGTCATACCGGACGGCAAAGGACCAAACGGGAAACATCACCAAATCGATGACTTCACGAGTGAGTTGGGTATCGAACTGCAAGTTGCTGTGCGAATCACCCGGCATGAAATCGTTCAGCATCCGGCCGACTTTTTGGAGTGTTTCTCCGTGTGCCAGTTGAAAACACTCCTGCTTCGTTCGCGAAGGCTCTTCGGCGAGCCAACCCGAAATGATCGACGGCTCGTAACGGAGAAGCGCGCGAAGATCGAACGGTTCGATCGCCTCGAGTGCTTCGTTGGAGACTCCCTGGGACGCGGTCACGACGACATCCAGCACGTAGCTCGAGTGATAGCCCGAGAGGGACCGCCATTCCGTTTTCGTCACCGTGCGGGTTCGGACGACCGTTTTGCCGTTTGAATCCGTCGTCGTGTACGTCTCGGTCTCCGTGTAGTTCTCGCCGATGCTGGCGGAGTAGCGTGAGTTGGCGACCGCCCCGTAGAGATACGCCGGCATGTAGATGCCACGCGTCAATTTTGGAGCGGTGTTCTTGAAATCAGACCGGGCGAAGAAGTGTGCCCCCGCCACCCATTTCTTCACCAATTCAGTTGCCCGTTCATGATCGATCACGAATCCGATCGCAAATGTCGGCGTCGGCAAATCTTTGCTGGGTGGGCGTTGGACCACCGACGGCGACGCACAGAAGGGGCAGACCGCCGAGAACAGATTCTCCTCGAGGATGAGCTTGGCACCGCACGATTGGCACGAGATCTCGACCTGTTTGACGGCAGTGTCGGGCTCGGCGATTTGCATGATTCCTGCGGAGATCTCCCAGGGAGTCGGTAGGTGTGGTCAGTATGATAGCCAAACTGGAGGCTCGATTGACACCGGATCGGGGCGCGGTGGTTGGGACGGCACGATTCTCGAAAAACGGGCCACCCGAATTATTTCGAAAAAGTCTTCCGAGGTCTCGCGTATCGCGCAATTCACAGTGCAGAGCGATGGCTCCGAATTCCGTTTCACGATTCCAAGAAATCCGTGTCGTCAGCGATCGAAACATCTGATGCCCGCGCCGAAACCGATGCCACATGGTGGACGGCAGCCCTCGAAAAGCTGGGGCGAGTCGTTGCCGCGAGGGCGGGCGTCGATGCGATCGACGACGTCCTCCAGGAGGTCGCGCTCGCGGCAACTCGATCTCCGTCATTACCAGATGGCGAGCCAGATCGAAGTCGTTTCTTGGTGGCAATCACGCTCCGTCAGGCAGCTTTGTGGTTGCGTCGCAAATACCGCGATGCAGGCACGTTTTCGGCGATCACCGACGACGGTTCGAAACCGGAGGCGGGGAGCGAAAGCTCGACAAGTGATCCCGCGTTTTTCCTCATTGCGGCGGAGTCGGCAGAAACCACCCAGGCTTGCCTCGCGAAGCTGGAGCCTTGGGAGCGGGATCTACTCACACGAAAGTACATTCAACGCGTCAGCTACCAAGGGATTGCCGACCACTTCGGTTGGACACGGCATGTCGCGGAATATCGAGTCCGGATCACGAAGGAAAAGTTGCGCGGCTTGATGGTTGAGGTTGGCTTGGGAGAAGACTCATGACGATTGAAAACCGCGAAGACTTCGATGGCGTCTGGGAGCGTGTCGTTTGTGATGAGGCGAGCAGTGAAGACTTGCAAGCCGTCGTTGCCGACTGCGAACTGTCGCCCGAACGCTATCGGGAGTTGGCGCTGTCGATCCTGGAGCATCGTAAGCTCACCATGCTGCTCGGCGGCAAGTCGAGCGACGAACGTTCCACCAACCCCTCCGGCGCCGCCACCCCACCGCCCCTGGGTCGTGCCAAGCGTACATGTCTGGAGACAACGAACATTCTGATTCCGTGGGCCGTCGCGGCATGCATGACGATGGTGGCAGCCTCGCTCGCCTTTTCGCGAAACGAAGCGAGGCCGGGGCTGAACATGCCGGAGATGGCGTCGAGCCAGCCGTCGGTGCCCGGTGACGTGACGTCGCCCCGCTTGGTACGAGTCGACGGTGACCCGAATGAATCGTTCCGCGAATGGGTGAGCCCGATGGCGCAACCTGTTTTCCCGCGCGATCTGAAAACCACCATTCGAGGACTGGGGTGGGATGTCCGCGAGCGAGCTGAAATCTACGTGCTCGAAGACGAGTCGGGGAACCAATATGCCGTCCCCGATCGGGACTTCGAGTTCTATTTCATGAGCGACAACTGACGCGTCTCGAGACGCTTTCACGATTTACTCTTTACCAAAAACGGAGAATTCAAATGTTGAAGTTGATGTTGCGTGGCACGCTGGCAGCGACAATGTGTTTGGCGGGGGCAACCGTGTCCGCCGACGACACCAAGACCGAGAAGAAAAAAGACTCGAAGGTCGAGACGCGTGTTCTGAAGATGTCCAAGCGGGTAACGGTTGGTCCCGACGGAAAGATCGAGATCGAAGAGATCGGCGATTCATCGAAACTCCCCAAGAAGGCACTCGAGGCACTCAAAAAGGCCGGCATCAACATCAAAGAGCTTTCGAAGCCGGGAGCGATGTCGCTTCGGATTCTCGCCGACGGTGAGGGCAACGCTCTCGACGGGATCAAGCTCGACGGGGATATGATCAAGCTGACCGGTGATGCGATCAAGCTCGGCGGCGAAATGAGCGGCAAGATCGTGATTGTCGGAGAAGACGGCAAGCAGAACGTACATGAGTTCGGTTCGAAACTGCCAATGGACGCCGATGCGATCGCCAAGAAGGTTCGCGAAGCGATGAAGAAGCAGTTGAAGGGCAATGGCGAGGCCCAAGAGGCCATCGAGTCCGCGATGAAGCAAGTCGAATCAGCGCTGTCGGGAATCGACGGAAAAATCCGCGTTCAAGTCCGATCGGCGTTCGACGATGTCGAAATGGACGAAGACGTCATCATCATCAACGGCTCCGATGAGGAAGCCGAGGAAGCTGATGAGGACGAAGAGGAAGAAAGCGAGGTCGAAAGCAAGGTCTTGAGCAAGCTCGACTTGATCCTCAAGCGAATCGAGAAGCTTGAGGCGGACGTCAAGTCGCTTCAGGAGAAAGACCTGATCTGAGAACAGTGCTAAACTGTGATGCCTCTCCGGAGCCGTGTCGATCGTTTCGACGCGGCTCCGGTTTTTCGTGCGCTTATCACCCGCGACTACGTTCGAGCAGAACCAGCATGATCAGCGCCATGAGGGAACGGAGTTCATCGTCTTCCGGCATATCGGCGAGCTTCTCCAAGGTGAACTTGCCCTCAAACACCGCCGGCCGCTTCGTGAGCCGAAGCAGTTGTTGGCCGTCCGGCCGACTGACGACGTAACTCGGATTCAAAAGGTAGACGGCGAACAATCCGACCACGGGAATCTCGCTCAGAATCGACTCGATGAACTTCTTCATCGGGCTTTCTTCCTGAATGGTCATGTCAACCTGTCCGTCTTGCATCACTTCGTAGTGAGCCGCCCACAGCGAACGCATTCCCTTCCGCCGAACGGCGCCCCACGACGTGCCGGACGCGTCGGTGAAGCTGTAGTTGGCGGAGAAATCGATCACGCGATCCGCTTCGATCGTGAACATCAATTGTGATTGTTGGTCATCGTTGTAGATTTCAACCTTCTCCTTCAACTTGAACATCTTTTGCTTGATGAACATGATGACGTTGCCGGTGGAGTCGGTCGCTGCGATTCGTTGCCCAAATGTGAGAAGCTTAAAACTGAGTTGAAGCGGGTACTGCATCACGAGTCTCGAATGGCAAGAGTTGGGTTTCCTGAGTCACGTTGTTGTACCCGATTCCCCATCAAAAAACCGCATGCCGGACAGGCATGCGGTTGAGGTTGGCCATCGGTGTATTGAGGGCTTACTTTTCGGCAGCGGGAGCCGGAGCCGAGCCGGGCGCTTGCTGCTGGGCGAGGCCCGGACGAACACGCTTGTTGATGTCCGTTTCGAGAACGCCGAAGACGGCCTCGTGGCGAGCGATCGACATTTGCAGCGCCGCGAGCAAACGCTTGGCCGTGTAAAAGTTCACGATGATTCGCTGCTTGACTTCGATCGGGTCCTTAGGCACTCCGATCGGCTGCGGGTTAAGACCAAAGTCGACGATCAATTCTTCGGGAGAGCCCGTGACGCGGCAGAAGTTAGCGTAGGTCGCCAGCGTGTTGTCGTCGTTGACTTGAACCTGAACAGGTTGCTGCGTTTGTGATTGTTCGGCCGGCGGTGCTGCTGCGTCGGGTTTCGGTGTTTCATCAGCCATCGAAAAGAATTCTCCAGGAGTTGTCGAGCGTTTTGCAACACTCATCAAAAAGGAACAGGAAGGGAACTGTCGTCACAACCGACGCCAATGAGCCGCCATGTTAGCGATGGCTAAATGCATCGAAAACCGAGCAGCGCGAAAAAACGTGTCTGTCGACGACTGTAGGGTTGGAGCGAATTGGTAAACCGGGTTGGTCACGCAAAATGAATTGTTAGGAGACGTTAGAACTCAAAGGCAAAGGTCTGCGCAATCACGCGCCACAGGCGGGAGCCAAGCGATTTCGGATCCACGTGAACTTTCGCACTCCCGCGATAGCCGGGGCGGAAGGGCAGGTATTCGGGATCGCTCTCATTGAACTCCACCGGAACCCGTGCCTGATAGGTCACGCTGCGCGGTTTCACTTGACCGGTGGTGGGATCGATCTCGGTTTGCAGGTCGCCTCCGGTTTGGCTCGAAAGCGACGTCGAGGCCGATCGCAGGGGCTCGCGGGCGAGGTCGTTGACGGTGCCCGAGAACTGATGGAGTCGCCGCGAATCGAGCTTCATGTCCACCGATTGTCCTTCGCGGACCAGTTGAACATCACCTTCGTCAATCAGCAGCACAGCCTCAAAGTCGCTTGCGTTGCCGATTTCGCATAGCAAGTCGTCTGACGTCAGCAGGGCGCCACGATTACGCATTTCAAGCGGTGATCCACTCCACATCGGTAATTGACCGTCGCCGGTATCGCGGTCCGGTCGACGAGGAGGCGGAATGACGACGCCTGAGATCGGTGCCTTGATGGTCAATCGATCCAACTCGACTTGGGTCTTCTTTTTCCTCTCGATCACCGATTGCCAGATTTCATAGCGGGTCTGCAGCTCTCCGGCGAGCATTTCTTGGGCGAAAACTCGTTCACGCAAATTTTCATACTGCACGCGAGCGACGGCTTCCTCGATCTCGAGGTCGGCCAATCGCATTTCGAGATCGCCGTTTTTCAGCTTGGCGATCACATCGTCCTTTTGAACCATCTCGCCCGGTGACACCGCGTACTCGATGTGTCCTACCGACCCGGCGTACACTCGCCCGGCTTCGGTCGGTCGGATCTCGAAGGCACAATCGATATGGTGTGGTAGCGGGATGTAGCAAACCGCCGCGACCACCGCCGTCGCGATACCGAGCGAAGTCAACAAGTTGAACCGCTTCACTTTTGAGAGTCTCCCAGGAGTTCGACAGAACTTCCATGTCTGAATCACGGGTTGAGCCACCAGTCCCGCAAAACCGATGATCGCGACCATCCGTCCGATCACCTCAAGGCCATACGGTTCGAGCACTTTCATGACGAACCAGCAAATCGAGAACACCACCACCCAACGATAAATCGTGCTGGCAACGGTAAACGCCGCGAACCAAAATCGCCCACGAGTCGGCAAGAATGGGTCGTCTTGAAGTTCCAAGCCCAAGCAGGTCTTTTGGAACCAACGTTTGAGCACTTCGGTGCTCTTCTGCCGGAGGTTGGGAATCTCCAGCGTGTCCATCAGGATGTAGTAACCGTCGAAACGCAGCAGCGGGTTTCCGTTGACGAGGACCGTGCTCACGACGTTCAAAAACATCATGTTCAAACACAAGTCGTTCACCGTGGTCCCTGTCTCGGTGAAGAACCAGATGAATGCGGCGATCGATGCCAAGATCATCTCGACGTAAATCCCGCCGGCACCGATCCAGACCCGCTTCCACTTGTTCGGCAGCATCCAGGAGTCGGACACGTTGCAGTAAAGACATGGCGTGAACACGAGCAACATAAAGCCGATCTCGTGACACTCGCCGCCGAACTTTTTACAGCTCAACCCGTGACCGAATTCGTGCAGCACTTTCACGATGCCCATCGTCGCGGCCAGAATCAGCCAGCGATCGGCGGCGAAGAACTGTTGAAATGTCGGTAGCCTTGCATAGACGGTTTCGTATTGCGTCGCCAGCAAGAGCGACGAGGCAATCATCAGCCCGAGAAAAAAGAACAACGCCGGCACCGTGAAGATCCAACCAAACCATGGCAGGATCCCGTTGAGAATTTTTTCGGGGTCGATGCCGCGAAAGCGAAGGGCGAAGACGTTGGCCATCTTCCCCATCGTTTCTTTGGTCTTTTTGGAGCGGCCGCGTGTCCGCAACGCCTTTCCCTGACCGGGTGAGTTGCTGATCACCAGCCCGCTACGGTGCAGCATCCCGATGAATTGTTGCAAATCACCAAATGTGATTTTCTGCGGCGCGAAACGCTGCTCGAAGCCGTCCTTGATCTGCTGAAGGCTGACATGGCCATCGAGCATGTTCAGGATGAAGTACTCCTCGTCGTGAAAACGATAGTACTGCAGCCCCACCGGCTCTTTCAAAACCCAATAGCCCGTTCCCTGATACCGGTGACGTGAGGCCACCAGATCGGGTCGACGACGAACCGTGAGCGGCCGCGACGAACTACTGACGAGGGATTCAGCGAGCGTGGTCATTGGGGGTCGATAGAGGCTTCAGCGGGAGGAGTGGTCTGAGGCTCGTTCTTAGAAACCGTCGCGTGCGGCGCCTTCCTTGGGAAGGATCCGCATCGTCGCCCGCATACCGGGTTTGATCAGCCAGTCGTCACCGACTTGCTCGTTCGGAATGCTGACCCAGACACGGTGACGCTTCTTGAGGTCCAGTTCGGTACTCACGTACTCGATCACGCCTTGGAAAACCCGTGTCTTTGCACCCGAAGCATCCTGTCCGACCGTGACTTCGATGACGACCGGCGCGCCCTTGTAGACTTGTCGACCGTAATTGAGTGCGTCGATGAAGCCTTGGACTCGGAGCCGGTCCATTTGCACGAGTTCCACAATCGGGCTTCCGGGTTGAACCCATTCGCCAAGATTTGCGACTCGCTTTTCGACGAATGCATCGAAGTCGGAGCGGATGGTCCGCATCTCGATATCCATCTTGGCAAGCTGCACTCCGTACTGCTTTTGCAGATAGACCGCCATCGCCGTTTGTTCGTTTTGGTCCGCCAACTCGATTCGAAGCGATGCCCGCTCCGCCTCGAGTTGCTTCTTCTTCATTTCGAGATAGGGTGCGGCGCCTTTCTCGTGTAACTCGATGTAGGTTTGGGCTTCGGTGACGGCGATCTTCTCACTGTTGACCGCGTCACGACGGTTGATGTCGTTCTCCGCGGCGATCTTGGCTTCCGCCTCCTCGGCGAGCTTTTGCTTGAGGACCAACTGGGATTGTCGATCGTCGATGATCGCGATCGCGTCACCCTTCTTGATCGTCATCCCCTCTTCCACATTGAGCTCGGTGAGTTTCCCTTGCAGCTCCGCCGGAACCTGCGTCTTGTTGATGTACCGGACCATGCAGCCTTCGATCAGGATGCCGCCGGTATTGGATTCTGGAGGCAACGCAACCTGACCCGACACGCTGGCCTGAATCCCAGCGGCACACACGAGTCCAACGATCGCACCGAACAATGTGGCGTTTTTCTTGAACATGGTTTTGGACCGAATTGAGGGGGTTTGGGTCTCAGAAGAAGAATTTGCAGAGCCATTCATAGATTTCGTGGAAGAACACGAAACCACTCGGGGCGCGACCGACACGGACTTTGGCGATGACCGATGTCCCAGGGCTCGGCGTGAGTCGTGCCAAATCGTCCTGGTTGGGGATCGCTTCCATTTCGATAACCGCGCCGTGTTCCTCGTGGCTGTCGGCCCGCTTGGAAATGTTCGCGATCGGAAGTGTCGCCTTGGCCGAGTCGGCGGTCGGGTCCGACGCCAAGATGTAGGTCACCTCCAGTTGTTCATCGACGTTCTCCTTTTCGATAAACCAATCGAGGTGGCCTTGTCGCTTCTCAGGCAACTCCAGCTTGAGCGAGTAAGGTTTCGAGAGGTCCGCAATTTCGAGCAGCACCTGACCGGTGGTGATCGGTCGGCTGCGGAGCGTGTCTTGAACGTCCCATGTCGTCACCACGCCGTCGATCGGCGAGGTGATGGTCCGCTTTGCGTCGCGTTCCTCTTGCAACTGGAGCTTCTTCTTGAGGGAGTTGAGCTTTGTCTCGAGCTCAAACTCTTGTCCTTGAATCGCCAATTGGTCTCCCTGGTCGAGACCTTCCTGGTGAATTTGACCGCGCACCTTTTCGAGTTCGGCAACGGTGCTCTGGATTTGTCCCGTGAGTTCCTCCATCTGCAACGCGATCTCGGGGTTTCGCAGACGGACTAACACGTCTCCCTTGGCGACGATGCTGTTGCGTTCGACCAGCACGTCGACGACCTCGCCGTCGACCGCCGCGAAGATCTGCCGTCGTTCGGTCGGCTCAAGCGTGCCTTCGGCGGACAGGTTGAAGTCCTTGTGGATGAAGGTCAGGCCGAGGGCCGCAGCGATAATGGCGGCCGCGATCGCGATGGTCTTGGGGAGTGTGCGTGCACGCAGTACCCAGCTCGCCCGTCCAATGGTCCGCCACACCGGCATCAGAAACAGATTGGTGTGTGACTGTGAATTCGCGATCGCTCGCGTTCCGTGTTCGTAGACCAGGTCACAGCGCTGGCGGAAGATTTCCTGAGGAATGTCCGTTTCGATTTGTTCGACGATCAGTGCGCCGATCACCTCACCTCGGTGTGAATCATCCCGATCGATTTCGCCTGCGGCCCCTTCGGTTTCTCGACCGAGTCGACGTTCCGGTGAACGAAGCGGCAACACGGCGATGTTTCGCCCGTAGGATTGATCGACGTAATCCTCGAGTGCCTCTTCAATCTGAGGAGGCAAATCTTCGGTCGCACCGTCGTGCCAGAGCGGTTCACCCGCAGCGACCACGCGCGTCGAAAGCTTGTTGAGCGCGGCGACAGTGTTCGAGCGATTTTCGATCGTGTCCTGACCGCTGATCGCTTCGACTTTGCATTTGCTGCCCTTCTTGATCGCAACGCTGACGCGATCGCAACCGATTAATCGGCGGCCTTCATTGGCAACGACGTAGGCCGTCTCGCGCAATTCGAGTGATTCGTGGGCGGCACGCGCGAATGAGTCCGCTTGCTGCCAGAGTGTTTGACGGTCACCGAGCGAACGCAGTTTTTGACTTCTCAGCCACTCCGCGGCCAACGAGCACATCTGCTCGACGAATCGCAGATAGCCGCGCTGCGTTTCGGGTGCCGTGTCAGGACGCTGGAAAACCTCGATCAACCCGTCCTTCTGACCGTCGTGCGCCAGTGCACCGAGCACCAAGAGGTATCGTGTCGGGTTGCCCTCAGCGTCTCCATCGGTTGTGCCGCTGTAGGGAGGGACCAACAAAGACTGTCCAGCGTTGGCCGCGCGACTGATCAAACGCGAGTGACGGACCGCGTCATCGGTGTCGTCCGCGAGCACGGACGGCTCGGCATTGATCTGGTATTGAAGCTTGAGTTGCTTGTCATCATCGAGCAACCAAATCGCTCCGCCCGCAGCCGCCAGCGCGGTGATCACCCGTGAAAGTAGTTCGGGGTAGAACTCTTCGGCCGTCGCACCGCTCTTCGCCAAGGCCGCGATCTCATTGACCAGGCCCCGGATCTGCGCTTTCGTTTCTTCAACCGTCTGCTGATTGACCGACATGGCTACACGATTGGGAGGAAGTGACGAGTAAGTGGATTGGAAAACTACTGGGGGTCACGTGGGCTTTCCACGTTCACCCTGATGGTTCACCGAGAATGAAGGACCCGCGTGACATGGTGTGCCGGTTTTGGCGATTCGACTCGACAATTTATACAACTTGTATATGATTGTCCAGAGAAATGGAAAAGCCAGTGAAACAGCCGCCCGAACCGAGCGAGGATGCCGCCCAGGCAGCGCGCATGCTGGCGCGGTTGCAACGCGAGATGAATCGCCTCCAGCGGGAGATTCGACTCACGATTCAGGCTCAGTTGAGCCAAATGACCGGAAAATCGTTAGGATCGCTCGAGTCGAACCGGGAACTGGCCCGTTCGATTCATGAAATGCTCGATGCTCATGGTCTGCGGGTTCGGTGTCCGCACTGCGGTAACGCTGCCATTTTGCGGGTCTCGCCCCGTCCGGGTGCTGCCAGCGGCGTGTTTGTCTTTGATCACACGATCGACGGGAAACGAACGTTTCACGGTGGCAAAACGGTGATGCCGGAAATCCTGCTGGTGGCGAAGCCAGGGCGGAAACCGCGTGGCGCTTCGAATCAGCGCGCCGTCGGTTGAGACGTGCCCGACGCTGGCTAGCTTTGGGGTTGGTAGCGCAGGCCAAGAAACGCCCGGGTCGTCGGCGCCGTACCGTCTGCTATGATCCGACACATGGATTCACCCACATCTTCCATTGAGCTTCCATCGCCCGAACAGGCGCTGACCGCACTCCAGACCGCCATCGGTCAAATCCGCTTTGCCCGCGAATACACACTCGGGCTCTTGGACGCGACGCCGGATGAACATTGGTATGCGATTCCGGATGGACTGCCCACCAACATCGCGTGGCAGGTGGGGCACCTCACGGTCAGTCAGTATGGGCTCTTGCTGTTTCGAATCCGTGGTCGTGAGCCCGAGGATTTGAAGCTCATACCGGGGCGGTTCCGCAAGGCGTATGGGCGTGGATCGGAACCGAGTGCGGATCCGTCACGGCAACCCACCCCCGATGAACTTCGCGAACGCTTGGAGCGTGTCTTCACGTTGGGGCTCGACTTGGCCGAGACGCTCACGCCCGAAATCCTGCTTGAGCCTGTCGAGATGCCCTACGCGGTTTACCCCATCAAGCTTGGTGCGATCCTCTTTTGTCCGCTCCATGAGCAGATTCACGCAGGGCAGATTGGGCTGTTGCGTCGCGCACTGGGTTGCGAACCGGTCCGCTGAGCGGCCGCCATTCAGGGCACAGGGACCATTCAGGGCACAGGGACGCGACGAAAGGTTCCGGAAAGGAATCGGACGCGTTGTGTGTCGACGAATCCGAACGGAACCGACGTCATCAACTCGGGCGCGGAGTGAACATGCAAGTCCACGTTGAGAATGAGGTCGCGTGCGATCATTGAACCGGTCAAATGGATCGGTGCGGAGTCGACACTCGAGAAGAGCGTGACGTTGTTTCGGCAGTAGAAGACGCCGCGCATCAGTGACCCGTAGCGGTCGTCCGTTGTGGCATCGAATTCTCCTTCGATTGGAACCAGCTGTGGATTGAAATTGACCCCCGTCGCTGTCTCATCCAGATGCGAGTTGTAGCCGTTGAAGAAAACAGGCGAGCCCGACAAAAAGATCGCGCCCATCGGCTCAGGGCTCTCCCAGATCAACCCGCCGGTGAACAGGACGAATGCCGCATTGCGTATCGCGACGGTCGCATGAATACGAGCCTCCCCGATGTAGATGGCTTGTCCGCCGCAATCGATCCAATAAATCCCGTTCGGGTCGGTCGGTCCCATCGGATTGACGTTCTTCGAAAGCACGATTCGGCGGAGTCCCTTGAGTCCATCGTTCGGCAGATTCGCGTAAGGAATCTCCGTTCCCGTGGCGACGTAGCGGTCGATGATTTCGCCCCCTGTGGGAACGTCCACCGAACTCGCGGCAATATCACCTCGCACCGGAACTTGAATCTGGTTCGAGCATTCCAGCCGTTCACAAACGATCGCGCCCGTGGTCACTGTCTTGCAATCGTCTTGGACCTGCACGTGGCCTTCGGTGACCAGGAGTGAGCCATTTTCGAGTTCAATATCATCCGTTGACGTCACGCTGTATCGCAGCATGTCCAACGGAGCAAACCCGGTTTCCAGATTGACCGAGACGGCGGCTTGGGAAGAACCGTAGACGACGTGCGCCACGATTTGCGCGTCGTCCAGGTCATCATCGGACAAGTCGCCGTCGGCATCATTGACTTGATAACGAATGCGCGCCCCTTCAATGGTCGAACGCCACGCTGACAATGCGGCATGGGTTTCGTTGAAACGCCAGGAGGCGTCTTCATCGAGCTGCACCGCCAGTCGCTGCAGTTCGCCTTCGGCGAGTCGAAGCGCGGTGCCTCGGTCCGCATTCGCATTCTGCGATTTGAGGCGTGTCGTGTCCAGCGATAGGGCGATCGCCACCGCCGCGCCAACGATCAGCGACGTGAATAGGACGGCGACGTAGAGGTATCCGCCGCGTCGGCGTCGGAGAGATCTTACGCTCGCTCGTTGAATGTCGCCTAGCTTCATTGAAATCGACATCGGGTCAGTAGATCGGAGCCGGACGGTTGCGAAGGGGAACGACGAGTTCGATGCGGCGGTTGCTTGAGAAGTCCAGTTCGATTCGTCTCAAACGCTCGAAAGATTGGTCTTCCGAAAGATCGTCTGGCACGGACGAGACGATGGTTCGAAACGTGTGGCTGTCCCCGCTTGGCGAATAGAGGTGGACCTGGACTTCACGCAGCGAGCCCTCGTTTCCTGTGCTGATCGGAACCGAGCTTCCGTCGAATTCAATCGGGTCAATTTCGATCTCGACGAACCAATCGTCAAAGCCCGGTATCGGAGTCCCATCGCGATAGCTTGGTCCGACCTCCTCAAAGTTGTGGTAGTCATCGACGTCATCCCAGGTAGTGCGAATTGTCGTTGACTCATCCGGCTCGAGACCGAAGGTCGGCTCGTCAGCGTCGTAGATCGGGAGGACGGAGATCTCGTCCAAGAAGTAGCCACCGAGCCGTTGGGCATCGACGGCTTCCTGAGCGAGCGTCCGGTTACGGGCGATGGTTCCCGACGCGTTGAGCGAAACGAACAGGATGGTGGCTGTCAGTGTCAACGAGACAATGACCTCCAGCATGGTCAGGCCGTATCGGTCGGTCAGACCTTGGCGGTCGGTCGGGCAATGTCTTTTCACACTCATCCACTCAGCTCCCGTCGATCTGAAGGCTGACGGAGACCCAATCGGCGCTTTCAAAATGAAAAGCGTTGATGGAGTGCGAGAGATTGGGGATCGGTCCCGAGCGATAGGTCACACCCAGCATGACTTCGTCGGCAGTTCCTTCAGACCCGATGCTCACCAACAAATCCGAAAACGAAGGGATGGCCAAAGTGTTGTTCGTCCACGGTGAACTGTCCGAAGCGAATACCTGGAGATTTAACGATGTCGGCCGGATGGTCGCACTGTTCTGTAGAGGTGTTGCAAACGTCGATTGCATGCCTTGGAATGCGTCGCCTTTTTGCGTCGCGGCCCAGGTGATCGGAGTGGCACCGCCCCCTTCAATCACGATCAGCGCGGCGGTCGCATCATCCACCTCGTCAAAGCGGACCACCTGGACGGACGAAGTTCCGACACCATGCAGCTGGGAGAACAGGACGAGATGAACATTGTCGTGTTGGATCGACGCTGTTTCGACCCATCCCGCGTTGAAAGGCAGGACCGAGGTGGCCTTGCGAACCGCCACGGCGAGCAGCAACAGGTCACCGCTCTGAGCATTCGCGGGGACTTCAAGCGTCAGAGCATTCGTCGGCGTCGTTGAAACTGCCACGTCGCAAGCCCGTGGTCTCAGGTAGCTCGGTTCGGCGGGTTTCGTTGCAGCCGTGAATCCATCGACCCAGTGGCTGATCGTTGGGTTCTCGCCATCCAATTTGAACTGGGTGCCGTCGACTGTTCGCGTCAACCCATCGGCCAACGCCTGGTAGGTGATCGATTGATTGGTGTTTTGGACATCGACGCGCGCTGCTCGAAAACCATTCGCGAGCGTTTTCGTGTCCACTTCCGTGGCATATCGCAGATCGTGTCCGAGACGATCGAGAATCAAACGATTTCGTTCGAGCTGCCCGTCCATGTCGCTGGGTTCGACCAGGGAGGTCGCAACGAGAACACTCGACGCAAGCGTCAGCATGAGCAGGCTCGCGGCCGCCATCGCGCCGATCAGTTCAAGCAGCGTGTAGGCAAGCCTTAAGTTGGAACGACTGCACGTCATGCCCCACCTCCAGTGCTCTGCGTGTCTGAATCGGCCGAGCCGTTAGTTGTCGTGGAGCTACCGATTGAACCGTTCGCGATCGTCGTGGTTCCTGTGCCGGTGTCGATGACGATCGTCTGGGCCGCGTCCGGCGACCAGACCGTGATCGTTCCCGAGTTCATCGGGACACCGTTGGCGAGAACGGAACCTTCAAAGTCGAACTGGAACGAGAATGCCGAATCGAAGGATGCGGTTAATTCCAGCCCGGGGTTGTGCACCTGTTTGATCGGCACCGAGAGTACGGTGCCGATTCGATCGGGGAAATCCACGTCGGGACAGAGGAACGTGTCGCTGTCGGGATCGATGGTGACGGTGATTAAACGGCCTTCATTGATTGCGACGCTCCGCGCGTATCGGATGTAGTCCGCGATTTGGAATGCGGCGTTGCGGGTCGCGCGAACGCGAGCCGCTTTCGCGAAGTAGGGCGTACCGACTGCGGCCAGGATTCCGATGAACATCACCACCAGGGTGACTTCAAGAAAGCTGACGCCTTGACGTTGGGATCGCATGGCGGGCGTGACGACGGGGGGCTGCAGCGATTGATCCGTTGTCAATCACTCGTGCAAACCTACGTCAAGAACGCCCGGCACCGCGTCACAGCGGTGGATAGGAGTTGGCACGATTCCAACCAAAATCGGCCGGATTTTCGGATTTATCCGCAAGGCCCTCAGGTGGAGACGCGGCTTCCGTCCCACCAGGCCGAGTTGCGGTTCCAAACTTCATCGGGGATGTCTTCGGGGGCCTCTTCGCCGAGCCACTCCTGATGGATCGCACCCTGTGCCGCACGAAGCGTTTCAGCGGCGCGTTCTTCGGTGGATTGTCGACCGTCAGCGGGTTCCCGTTCGAACCAGTTCCATCCGATTGAGGGCTGCGGCACGTGGATGACTTCCGGCTCGGGTTCTGGTTCATAGAACACGGGCTCGGGCTCACGCCTCGGTTGCGGCTTCGGACGGGGCGCCGGTTTCGGTTTTGGCTTGCGTTCAACGAAGACGACTTTCGGCTCGGGTTCCGGTTCGGGCTCTGGTTCTCGCTCAACCACGATCACGCGTGGCTCTGGTTCTGGCTCGGGTTCCGGTTCGACCACCTCGATCGCGACCGGTTCGGCCACCTCTTCTTCCTCAACAACCGGTTCTTCTTCAGCGACAACCTCTTCTTCTTCGTATTCCTCTTCGACGTACTCTTCTTCGTAGTCGGTTTCTTCTGGTAGCAAGACGCTCGCTCGACCGGGAACACCCTGCACCGGCAGTTGCCTCACTTCCACGCCGATTGAATGGAAGATGTCGACGATGTGATCGTGACACGTGAACATCATGACTTGATGTCCGAGTTCGGAGAATGTTCGCAACGTTTCGGCGGCGTGTAGCGCTCGGTCCCCATCAAAGTTGACGAGCACATCGTCGAGCACGAGCGGTAGCATCACTCCACGTCGTGCGTAGGCTGCGGCGAGCGAGAGTCGGAGCGCGATGAAGACGGCTTCGCGTGTCCCGCGACTGAGTACTTCCAATGGGAGCGCGTTGCCGTCGCTGTGATCAATCTTCAGTTGATTGGTGCCCAACGGAGTCCAGATGCGGACGTATTTTCCGTCCGTTAACTGTGCGAGGAACGACGACGCTTCGCGAAGCGTCTCCGGTTGCCGTTCCCGCTCGAATTTGCCGCAGACTTCCTCAACGAGACAACTGGCGGTCGCCAGCGTTTGCCAACGCCGCGCGACGGATTCGATTTTGCGATTGACGCAACCGAGTTCGAGTTGGGCGACCATCAGCCGGTTGTCGTCGGCGAGGTGCTTCATCTCGACTGCCAGCTCTCCTTGTTGTGTTCGCAACGTCGCGATTCGCTCCTGCGTTTCACTGATTCGAGCCGTCAAAGACTCCCAGCGTTTTTCCAGGTCTTGCATGCCCGCATCGCCGATCTCTTGTTCGACATCTTCGTAGGCGATGTTGTTCGCGATCATTGTGCGGATCTGACCATCCACGGTCTCATGTCGGTCCCGCAGCTCGGCGAGACTCGCCTTGCTGTCGACCATTTCATAAAACTGCTCCGCCGTCGCCACGCCGCATTTGGCCCACAATGCTCGACGCTGCTGCTCGCCACGTTCGATGGCTCGCAGATGGGATGATTGGGATCGTTTGAGTTGATTGTCTTGCTCTTTGAGGTCTCGTCGTCGTTTGATCCAGTGTTTCTGACGCGCGACTTCTTCCTGCAAGTGGTTCAGTTGTTCGAGCGGTCCGACGCGATGCGTGCGCCGACTCAAAGGTTCTGGGCGTTGTTCGTGCTCGCTCGCATCTTCTCCCGAGTCGGCGAGTTGCTTTTTGCGATCTTCGTCGTGGATCTCGAGTGATTCTTGGTAAAGCAGTTCGATCCGTCTCGCCAATCCCTGACGTTCCTTGACGCGTTCGTTGCGTTCCGTCTGCAGGGTCTCCATGCGACGTAGACTTGCGTGGAGTGTTTCGTAGCCTTCGCTCAGTTTGCGGACACTGCGCGGTGAGAGGGACTCGGCCAGGTTCAACTTTTTCAGCGTCGAAGACCACTCACGGCGAGCCATTTTGAGGTTGTCGGCCGCTTTCGTCGCTTTGGCGCGGGAGGTCTCGTAGGCTTGCACCGCTGCTTGATGCGCGTGGTATGACGGCCCAGCGGCTTCCAAGTCCGATACGAGAAGTTCCGCTTGGCGGACGCGGAATTCGATTGGTTGCGTGCTCGAAGGAAGGTCCCCGTCGATGTCTTCCTGCTCGGCTTCGAGCTCCCGCAACTGACGACGCAGAGAGTCGATCTGCCGTTCGCAATCTTCGCGATCCGATGAATTCGCCGTTCGTGTCGATTGCTTGTTGAGATAGTAGACCCAGAGGACGAGGACTCCGAAAACCAACCACGGAACGCCATCGATCTGATTCGGTTCGCTAAACAAGAGCCAACGCAAACCGACGAAGTGAGACAGCGCGATCATCAACGAGCCGGCACCGATCACAAAGTGCAAGCCCATGAACAACAGGTTGTTGAACGGCACGATCTCGGCAATCGACAGTGATGCCGATTCGGTTTCGAGCGATCGGTAATGCCGCTTGAGTTTCTCAGTGCTCTCGCCAAGCTCCATCCGTCGTCGTAGCAACGCCAGCGTTTCGGTTTCTTCGCGAATGGCTTGCTGGAGATCGGTGGCGGCCGTCCGCTGCAACACGTCTCCGATTTCGGACTCTTGGGCTTCGATCTTGCGTTTGTGTTCTTGGCCTTCTTCGCGCGCCTGCTTAAGAAGGAACTGCTGTTCACGGACTCGCTTGGCGGGACCGTCGAGGGCCGTCAGCGTTTGCCGCGAGAGATCGGGCATTTGCGAAAGGTCGCCACCGAGGAGGGCTTCGCGATCCTCTTCACTCAAACCGAGGCGTTCTGCGTCGGCAGAGAGTTGGCTACGAGCTTTGGCGAGTTGGCCGTCGACTTTGCCGATTTGATCCTCGAGGGCTTCGACCCAAGTGGCCTGCTCGAACGCGGCTTCGATTCGCCCTTGCAGATCGACCATCCGTTGGCTGACGGGGATGCCGGCCGCTTTTTCGCGGAGCGCACGCCGTTTCGATTTCACTTCCTCGAGCTTCCCGCGACGGTCTTCGATCATCGCGTCAATCTGAACGAGCTGACCGGGTGCTTCGTCTGGCAGTTGCGTTTCCGCCTCGATCAGTTCGATTTCCGATTGCAGTTCCCCACGTTTGCTCCATAGGTCGAAAACACCAATCGACTGCTCGACGACTTTGGCTTCGCGTTCCCAGTTGGTGATTCGATCGGAAAGATCCCCGATTTCAACTTGCTGAGACTGACGCTGGCTCGCAAATTCGCTCCAACGTCGACTATGCCCCGTGAGCGACTGGACTTCATCCCGAAGTTGTTCCCTGCGGCGGATCAAAGACTCGAGTTGCTCCGCGTCGGCGATCCGTGACTTGTCGGATTCTCCGATCAGTGATTTGCGACCGTCACGCAGCGACCGAATCACGTCGACGAGCGACACACGGTCGAGCCCACTGGACAGTTTGTACAACTCGTCGGCGGCTGCGGTGTCGTCGAGTGTGTTGAGTTCTTGCAGTTCGCGCATGCCGATCGCGAACACATTGGTGAAGATGGCTTCGTCCACTTGGCCGAGCAGCATGTTGAGTCGATGCTGACCCTGAGCCAATCCGTCTTGGCCGGTGACACTCAGTTGGCCCGTCACGCTCTCGTTGGTCATTTGGCAGTGACGGCGAATTTGATAACCGCCACCTGGGCCCGTAACACGGATGGCCCCGCCCGGAGTGCCGCCGTAGATCGGTGGCAGATATTTCTCGCGACGGTCGGGAGTGAACCCGTAGAGCATCGCGCGGAGGAATTGCATCACCGTTGTTTTGCCGGCCTCGTTGGGTCCGTAAAACAACGTCATGCCGTCGGGCAACGAATCGATGCTCAATCCGGTCCAAACACCGAAGCCATCGATCTGAAGGTCTTTGACTCTCATGATTCTCGCGCCCAATCGGGTTTGCGGCCGCGTAACAACTCGACGCCCAGCAGCGTCGCTTGATCGAGCGTCTCGAGACGTTCGGTTGTCGGTACTTCCGCCAAAAGGTTCGCCACGCCTGCAGCGAGTTCGGGATGCTCTTCGGTCATCGGCAGCAGATTCACATTCTCGCCGCCGGCTTTGCGTTGATCCGATGCGGTCCGCAAATAGTCTCCGAGAATCGTGTCCTCTTCGGTCCACGATTTGGGATACTTTTGAGGGGAGCGAATACGCAGACTCGTCGACCAAGCCGAAGGTTGCCCGTGGCCATACTCGCGGCGTAGCCATGTGAGCAATTGGTCGGCGTCACCGATCGCGCTGAGCGATTCACCACTCTCGGCTTCGATGTCCCAACCAAGGATCAAGTGGCGGCCGCCGGCGTCGTGCTGCATCCGCACGATGCGTTCGCCGAGTAGGTTTTGGATCGTGCCGACGGCGGCGATGTCGGCCGAGTCGACCGCGACATGGACGTAGCGAAAGATGTCGCTGGGGCGGTCGTGAACGCGAATCGTTCCTTCCGAATCGACGTCCACCATGGAGTAGCCGTGTGCGCCGGTTTCGCCCAGGTCACGTCCTTGCGGCGTTCCGCAGTACAACGCAGCGACTTCGCCGTCTTGTTCCAATTCCTGTCGGTTGTGTTTGCCGCCCAGGCACCAGAACTCGAAGCGGGCTTCCGAAAGTGTTTCGAGGTTTGCATCGCCGTAGCCGACACCGACCGTGAATGCATCGCTCGCTTCGGACTCGTAACCCGGAACATGGAGCGAGGATCGACCGTCGCTGCTTCGCCCGATCACTCGGCAGATGTCTCGGCCTGCCCGCGTCACATAGATCGATCGTGAGCGGTCTTTAGGGAATAGGGTCACATTCGGTGGCATCGCGCAGGCTTCGGGCCACTTGTCGGGATCATCCGCGACGCCTGCCGCCCAATAAACCGGCTTGTTCGCTTCGTGCAGTCTGTCGAACTGCTCAAGCAGAAAATTCATGCCGTAGGGACCAGCTCCTTGCGGATGGAGCAAGTCGCCCGTCAACACGAGAAAGTCGATGTTGTCCGCGAGTGCGGCTTCAAAGATCGCGGCGACCGCGTTTTGAGTCGCGGATGCCAAAGCATCGCGTAACGGCGGAGGCAGTTCATCCAAGTCGCCGAGCGGTCTTTCCAAATGAAAGTCGCTCGCATGGATGAATCGAAAAGATTCGCCCGGCATCGGTTCCCTCCGTCACTTTCCTCGGTTACACGTCACTCGGACGCGGCTCCGTGGGATGTTGTGTTTCTTCCTGAAACGTGAAACAGAACCGACCCTTCGGCTCCGCGCTCCCGAGAGTTTAGGAAAGTGCGGAAAAAACACCAAGATGGATTTGATCCACACGCAACGTTGGCGTGAAACGATATTTGCTAGCGTGCGAAAAGCGGCGTTTTCTCGATCAAACGCCCTGGTCTGTGTCCTCGGGTTCCAACTTCAGCAATTGGCCGACGTGGCGTAACGCGATGTAGCTCGCGGAACCATCCAATGATTCGCCTTTGAGAAAGGCTTGATCCCCAATGGTGACGACGACGGGGTCGAGGATCCAAGTCTGCGAGTGATTCGGTGCAACCGTGTAGACGCAAAACTTCCCCTCCAGTCTTGATGGGACGATCGGCGAGGCGGCTTGTTCGGCGGGTGCCTGCTCGTAGGCCATCGCGAGACATCCGATCAATGCAAATCCAAACACGAGAAACAGAGTGGCGCGTTTCATTGGAGACTTCCGAGTGGAGTGGAACAAACCCTGGGTGGCAGGAGATCGCAATCGCGGCATCGGTCCAGATGCCGGCGTTGTCGACCCGCGAACGCCCGCGTAATACTCCTGACAGCGTATCGAACGCCCCACTCGGTCGCCTAGAGATCCGCTTCGAATTGAATTTTTTGGCTGGGAAGAATGGCGTCGGAGACAATCTCAAGTGTTGCGAGATCGGCCTTGCGGATGCCCTCGATCTTGTGAACACGTGTCTCACCGGGGAGTTGTCCGCGAAGAGTTGTCGTGGATCGTTTGTTGCCTGCGGCGAAAAACGCGTCGCGGTAAATCGGTGCGACACCGTCGTTTGTGACCTCAAGCACCAAGTCGTTGCCTTCGAGAGTCGCGGACGTGACTCGGAATCGATAGCCCGTCGCCATGCTCGCCGCCTTGATCCGTTCAGCCTTTTGATAGCGAGGTTGATCGTTGCCGATCATGTAGCTGATGTGAAACTGTTTCGCGGCGTCTTCGAAAGAGACACCATTGGGGCCGTTCGCGGCTAGCGCGTTCTTTTGATCTTTGTTGCGGTAGTAGCTGAATTCACCGCCGGCGGGCTGGCGCTTCCAACGCTCAACGTCGAGCGTTTTCCAATTGATCGCGTTCTCTTTTGGGTGTGGTTTGCAAAGGAACGAGTCGTCGAAAGCGCCGAACTCAAGCGCAAGGAGTTCGTCGTTATCTTCCAGCGGTGTGTAGTCGTAGTCCGCCGCGTCGATACTGATGGACCAAGGAAGCCGATCGAACTGTGCATCTAAATGACGTAGGAATTCCGACTGGAACGCTTTGCTCGGAAACGTCTGCCCCATTTTCTTGGGTCCGTCGTAGATGTGGTACTCCGCCCAAAGTCCAAAGCCGGTTTGCAAAAACGCGATTCTCGGATCATTGTCATAGCGTTGAGCAAACTTGGTGTAAAAGTCGAGCGTGAATTCCTGCAACGCACGGTTGCTCCAGTCGCAAAACGACGTCTTCTTCTTCTCGCTGGTGCCAACGGTCTCTCGGTAGTCATTTCGTTTTCGGATGAACTCCGGGACCGTCGTCTGCTTTCCGACGTAGCAAAAATAGAATCGGAGGACGGCTTGGTGATTCCGGCCGGCGATCTCGTCGAGGACGCGATCGATCTTTCCGAAGTCGTAGGTTCCGTCTGCGGCGACGATTTCGTTGTAGCCGCAATATCGATACTCGAGTGCGATCGCGTCGCTGAGCATCGAGGCGTTGTCATTATCGGACCACAGCACGATGCCGGTCATCGGTTGCACGCCGGTGATCGTTGACTGAAGTGAAACGGGCTCCGCGGCTGACGTCCATGACGCGACGGAAGCACAGATGAACGTGAGTGCGAGTCGATTCAACATGGAAGGCGGCTCTTGGGTTGGAAGCGATGATTCGCGTGGAGTGGATCGCGTGGCACGCCGTTGCGCGACTTGTATCGAGTAGACTAGGTCCGGTTGGAGTCGACGACAACCGATTTCGCAGGTTCGCCGCCCGGACAATAGTGAGCGGCCAGGCTAGCCGCCGGTGCCGCGGAGACCCACGGCTCTCTTTCAACTCGCGTTCCCACTCGAAGGAATTTCAATGCTGACGCCGTTTCATTTGGCGATTCAAGTTCGCGACATCGATGAAGCTCGCGAGTTCTATGGGCAGAAGATGGGGCTGCCGGAGGGTCGCAGCGACACCCACTGGATCGATTTCAATATGTTCGGTCACCAGGTCGTCACGCACCTCAATCCTTCACTCGGGCCGACCGGGCGAGTGGCAAACCATCGTAACCCGGTGGATGATCACGCCGTTCCTGTGCCCCATTTCGGCGTCGTGCTTGAAGTCGAGACATGGAAGCAACTCGCCGAGCGCGTGCAAACGTTTGTGAGTGACTTTATCATCGAACCGTACGTTCGATTCGAAGGCTTGCCGGGCGAGCAGCACACGATGTTCTTCGAAGACCCGAGTGGAAACGCACTGGAATTCAAAGCGTTCGCCGACATCGAAGCTCAATTGTTCGCAACAACCGTTGAGTCCGACGCGTGAGTCTGCGGAGGCCCCGCGCAGTGGCTCGACTCGCGATCACGCTGGTCACTTGTTGTCTCGCAATACAAACCTGTTTTGGCGACACGGCGGCCGGAGTTCTCGGTGAAGGCAAGTTGTGGGAGACGCCCTACTTCGTGATCGAATCGCAGGTGCCCGGTCCAACAGTGATCGTCACCGGCGGCATCCATGGCAACGAACCCGCCGGTGCGGCTTCAGCAGAGTTGATTCGAAAATGGCCGATCGTTCGTGGTCGGATGATCGTCATTCCCCGGGTCAATCCGCTCGCGCTCACAGCCAACACCCGGTACATTCCCCAAGCGGCACGAACACTTCGCGACCTCAACCGCAATTTCCCTGAGCAGAATGGCGATGAACCACGCGGCGAGATCGCTCGGGAGGTTTGGGAGTTCGTTGTTTCGCAGAATCCTGATTGGCTTTTTGATCTGCACGAAGGCTACGAATTCAATGTCTCGCACCAGCCTCCGCAAGGAAAAGCCAAGTCTGTCGGCTCGAGCATCATCTTTGATAAAAATCAAGGTCACCAAATCATGACGCAGCGAATGCTCGCAGCGGTGAATGGAATGGTGAGCGATGCCGACCGTCGATTCGTCTTGCTCACCCGAGGACCGAAGAAGACGACTCTCGCCAGCGCGACGATCCGGGTGCTCGGTCGCAACGCGATGATTCTCGAAACGACGTTCAAGAAACAACCGCTGCAGCTTCGTACCCGCCAGCACCGTGAGATGATGGCGGTTGCCCTCGCACACCTTGGGATGATCGACGTGGCCGCGATTCGAAACCGAATCCGGGTGTCGTTGACGAAGGATGATAAACAGCTCACTCCGGCCGCGCTCACACCATGAGGTTCCTCGTGTTTCGAATCCTGTTTGGTCTGACGTTCTCGTTTTCGATCAGTGTGTTTCTGGCCCAAGGCGTCGCGGCACCGCCGAACATCGTGGTGCTCTATGCGGACGACTTGGGTTATGGCGACGTCAGCTGTTACAACCCTGAACGCTGCAAGATTGCGACTCCGAACATCGATCGCTTGGCGGCCGAAGGGATGCGGTTTACCGACGGTCACTCTTCGTCCGGTGTTTGCACGCCTTCGCGATACACGATTCTTACGGGGCGCTACCATTGGCGAAGTCGTTTGCAAAAAGGCATCGTTGGACTCTGGGGCGCGCCAGTGATCGCACCCGAGCGAATGACCATTGCATCACTCGCCAAGCAGCACGGCTACCAGACCGCTTGCATCGGCAAGTGGCACCTCGGATGGGATTGGCCGATCGCAGACGAACAAAAGAAGTTCTTTCGAAGTCCCGCGAAGAAGCCACTTCGGGCAACGGATGAGCACCGGCGCGCGTGGCGTGATGTCTTTTCGAAGCCCATTGGGGGTGGCCCAACGGCTGTCGGTTTCGACGAATACTTTGGGACGGACGTTCCAAACTGGCCACCGTATTGTTTCATCGAGAACGATCGCACAGTCGGCATCCCATCGGAGTATGCCAATGCTCCGTTGTTGAAGAAGAACCAGGCAAGCAAGCAAGGGCCGGCGCTCGCCGATTGGACCCTCGAGCCAATTTTGCCTGCGCTTGGCGAACGTGCGGTCGACTTTATTCGCCGCGAGTCCAAGACTGAGAATCCATTCCTGCTGTACCTTCCGTGACTTCGCCTCACACACCGCTGTCGGTCAACGACGACTGGAAAGGCAAGAGCGGGCTGAATTTGTACGCTGACTTTGTGATGGAAACGGATGACGTCGTCGGCCGAGTGCTCCACGCACTTGACGAGGCAAGTCTCGCTGAAAGCACGCTCGTCGTGTTCACCAGCGACAACGGCTGTGCTCCCTATATCAGCGTTCAGGAACTCGAATCGAAGGGGCATTTTCCGAGCGGGCCGCTGCGTGGCTACAAGGCGGATGCATGGGAAGGCGGGCACCGTGTACCGTTCATCGTGCGGTGGCCGGGCGAAGTCCAGGCCGGTGCCGTCAATCATCAACTGGTGCATCAGGCGGATCTGCTCGCCACGTTCGCGGAGCTACTCGGCAGCGAACTTCAAGCGGGCGCTGGCGAAGACAGTTTCAGCATGCTGCCGCTACTCCACGGCGGCTCCGAGCCGATACGCGAAACGTCCATCAGCTGCTCGATCCAAGGCGTTCCCAGCTTGCGACATGGAAGCTGGAAATATATCGCAGCACCTGGTTCCGGCGGTTGGGGGAAAGGCGGCTATCAAAGTCAGCCCGTTCAGCTCTATGACTTTAGCCGTGATCTTGCCGAGTCCAAGAACCTTGCGGCAGTGGATTCAGAGCGATTGACCAAGATGCAAGCGATGCTCGAAAAACTCATCACCGATGGTCGAAGCACGCCTGGCCAGAAACAAGCGAACGATGTTACGGTGCGACGCTTTCCGGTCGCCAAGCCATCTCGGTAGTGTTGCTCGAATGCGACCGTTGAGGCTGTCTGCGTGGATGCAGGCACATTGAAATCAGCGGGACGCCGGTGTCGGTGCGGGTTCGGGGGTTGGAAATTGGACCAACCAGAAATTGAGTGGTGTCTCCAGTTCTACTTCACGCAACTCGGGATTGTTCCGGCCGACTCCCTGAGGGACATCCATCTCAATGAGCATGCCATCGTGTTCTTGCGGGTCCCTTGAAACCGAATACTCGATGCCGTTATCGAGCTTCCCCGAAGCATGATACGCGACACCATAGTCCGAGAGCGTCTCCCCGAAACCCAACTTGAGCTCGTCGAACTTCAACTTGAGAACATGTCGCCCCGTGTTTTCCATGGCTCTTGCTGTTCGATCAATCGCGCTCTTGCGGAGCGGCTGCGTTCGAGCGAACGGTGGCTTGGCGAATCCGACGCGGACACGCAGGGTCGCTTCCGCACGGCCGTTTCGAAAGTTGCTCATCTCGACGAATTCAATGGATGCGGAAACTTGAGAGACCTGTCTTTTCCACACGACAGGATCGCGTCGTTCCACCGTTCCTCCGAACACCGTTCCATTCTCGTTGAAGTGCTTTTGCGTCCGATCGACGTACTCGAGCAGGATCGGGATTGGAGTCTCGCTCGCCGACTCACCTTCGGCGACTTTGCCAATCTCAAGCGAACCCTCCGCGTCAAGATTCTCGTCGTAACTCTTCATCAGGAACGGAGGCTCGGGCAGAAAGGCCGGGTACTGCCAAAGCATTCGCGATGAATGGAGGCTCATTCGTGCGTTGGAATCGGTTTCGACGTAGACGTAGGGGTTGTCTTCAAAGAGGACGTCATAGAGCTTCCTTTGCGTTCCATTGATCCGCATCTCGGTGTTTCGAATTTGGGAGAGGTTCCCCGTCGGAGCCGCCTGCTCGAGGGTTTCAGGGAAACGACGCCCCCGAAGAAAACCGCCGCCCGGATACATCAGGTCTGACTTCCGATTGGAATGACCTCGATTCTTGTGTGAGTACGCGTGTTCTTCAAAGGAGTGTTGTTCACCGAGCAAGAAATGCAGCATTTCGTGCGCCGCGGTGTCATGCGAAATGGCATTGCTTTGCAAGAGGGACTTGGGGAGCCAGATACTGATGAAGCTACCGAGTGATGGGGGAGTGTTCCCTCGCACCGCGTTCCAGGTCGCAAACTTCTGCGGATTGCCCTCAACCAGCGGCGTCACCGGAGGAACGTAGATCAGTGGGATCGTGTTTCGGCCTTCATGCTTGAACGCGGGAAGTTTTAGTTTCCACAAGTCATCGAGTACGGTCACCCTGCCCTGCTTCTCGCTCGATACCCTCTCGGAGACCGTCTGGTTCAAGACAATCGTCTCGCTTGCCTTCACGGTAATGCCGACTTGACTATAGATCTGCTTGGCAAAGGCGAGATCCGTGGCAATCCGCTGTCGAAGCTCGGGTGTGTCGTCGATCGTTTCCGCAATCGCGGGCTGGACGTAGATGGTTCCACTGCGAAAGCCTTCCGCCTGAACTTGGGTGTGAAAGGAGAGCAAGCAAGAAAACGTGAATACGCTCAGTGCAAAGGGTTTCATGGTGAGAACCGGATTGGTGAGAGAGCATGGCTTGGGATGGCTACGCTGCGCGATGGCTACGCTGCGTGGTTCACGAAGCGCGGCTTCGAAACGTGGCAATCTGATTTTCGGCAAGCGTGGTCGTTGGAAAGGCGAGCCGTTGGACGGAGGGAGGAACGAGCCGAGTTAGCAGGTCAGACTCACAAGGCCGCGGCCGCTGGCGTTGACGCCACGGACGCCGTGGCGTTGCTGGGCCCCACGGCGGAATCGAGTTTGCGGTCGATGCTACGGCTTCACGCCACTGATATCGATGCTGCTCAGATCAATGTCGCGGTGATAAGGCTTCTTCTGCTGATAAAGCGCGAGACGAGCCCACCACTCGTCGTCTGCGAGGATGCCTTGTTCGCACGCTTGCCGCTGCGCCGAGACCGCGAACTCCCAATCGCCATTGGCAGCGGCAGCCGCTGCCAGTGTGTCGAGATAGCGTGATTCGTTCGCTTTCACCGAGGCGAGGTCCCAGATCGTTTCGACGGCGGCGCCCTTGCGGCAAGCTTCCTTCGCAAACAAGAAAGCCTCATGCGGCATGCGCGCTCTTGGGTTTGACGCCACGGTCAACTCCCAGGCAATTTCGTTGAGTTCGTGAGAAGTCAGTTGCGTCCTGAATTCAACAAGTTGGCTTGCGGCTCGCCGGGCCAGATCGAAGTCACCGCGATAGGTGTGGATCACGAGTAGGCCCAGCAGTAATTGTGGTCTGGCGTTGCTGTTGCTACCCATGCGGACCCATCGCTGCGAGGGTGAGCCATCGGAGAACCGCAACAGAAACTGCTGAGGTTCGACTTCCATCACACCATCCTCGTACCAGACCTCTTGCGAACTCCATTGCGAGCGGCTGCGACAGAGATAGCCTCCCTGTTGTTCTTTTAGATCCCGCATTTTCGCGACGCCAATTTCAAACCCATACGCCGCGAGTCCTTCGCCCGGATACACCAGTGTTCCGACGATTCGGTTTTCGAGCGATTCGAATCGAACAATCGCCCCCGCATTGCTGTCGTCGACGCGGAGCCAATCGCCCATCAGCGGGTGTGGTAGCTCGTTCGTACTCCTCTCGAGCTTGACCTGTTCCACTTTCGGCAGCCGCTCCTCATCCTTTGTCGCTGCCGCCTCAAGAGGCTGTGCCACATCGGCAGGATGATTGGTTGTCTCTGAAGCCTGTCGAGCGACTGGTGTTATGAGGCTTGTGTCGTGGCACCCGGGCGCGACTGCGAGCAGCAGAATGGTTAGCAGGCAACCAAGTGATCGGGTTCGATTCAAAAGACTTCTCACGTTCTTCTCCAAAAGGACTGATTGATTCGGATGGCTGGGCGGATGTGTTCCGCCCTATTCTTCAGTCCCGATTCAGACGGCGAGCCCCTCATGGAAATCTCACTTTCATGCCATCTTTAGTAGCCGGGGCCTTTGTGAGAGGCGTGGTGACTCAAGCGTGCGTCGGGCCGCGGGAGCCGCTCAGTGGCTGGCCGAGGTGAAACTCACTTGGCAGTGGTGGCTCACCAAAGAAAGTCGGCTTTGCCCGAAAGATGTCAGACGCGCAGCTCTCGCGGAGCGCTGCGCGAACGAACGAAGAATGCTTGAGACTTTCGTTTCTAGGTTGAAGGTTGACGCTGGCGATGTTGTTCGATCGCACCGCGAATGCCAGCCGAGACTTGGGTTTGCAACGCTTCCTCAGCACCCCGCTGAAAACCCGCCGAAACCGTCGAATCAACCAAAGGCTGGGGACGTTTCTTGCATCGTCGATAGATCCAGTAGACGCCGCCAAGCGTAAAGAGCATTCCGACGACCGCGAGCGCGGGAGCTTCCTCCGAGGTCAATGGTTTTGATCCTGGTCGCACGATGATGACATCGCGAAACCCAGCGTTCTTCATTTCTTCGACCGCCATCTTTTCGGCGCCGGAGAGGATGAGGTACGCCACGTCGGATTCAATCGGATCGAAGGAGACTGGAAACGGTGTCAGTTCCTTTGCAGCCAAGTGCTCGGCCAGCTGTTCCTCGGTTGCAGTCGGAGCGAACGCGCGGGCCAACTCCGAGTCGGCGAATCGAAGCTCATCCCACGAAAATTCGAGCAAGAATCCCGTGCCTAGATCACTGGAGGTGTTGGGCCATGCCCGTCTCGTGGCTTCACTGAGCAATGGGACCAACAATTTTTCGTTGGTTCGTTTGCCGTCCTTCTCTCGATAGACAGCACCGGCTTCCGGCCAATAGGGGATTCCATCAGCGATGTGCACCCATTCCGGCAGGTTGTCCGCGGAGCTCCGTTCCAAATCGGCCAGAGACATTTTGACAGGGCCCTCGGGTTTGTCTTGCGTCATGACGCTGGTGGCTTGCATCAACCAACAGGCTCCCAAGAAGATTCCGATGTAAGGAAAAGGCTTGAAGATCCATCGCATGTGGTTCGTTCTCCAGGTTTGAGCATGCAAGCGGTTGACCGCGTCGCGTTGAGAGTCGACGGCCGCTTGAAGCGCGGCCTGCCTTCTGGAGCATCCCGACAGAGCGATGTCGGCCCTCACCTATTCGAGCGATTTCTTCCGCCTAGCCTCGGAATTCCATCGCTTCGGAGAGCGCGCTTGCAATCCGATCGACCCAAACACGATCGGTGGAGACGATTGCGTTGAAAGCGCCCGAGGATGTTGCGAGCTGAACCGCGTACTTTATCTTGAGACTTCTGAACCGAAGCCAGGCCGCCAGCAAGGAAGCGACGCCGCCCGCGATCCACCTCCAGCCGCCCTGGACGACGACAAAATCGGCCGCCTCCGCGGTGCCTCGATCGACGCCAACGTAAATGGCGTATCCGAGTGCACCGAGCCCGCCCAAGAATGCGAAAAAACCGAACACACTCGGCGCG
The DNA here is from genome assembly GCA_039821165.1 of Planctomycetota bacterium. Lineage (GTDB taxonomy): Bacteria > Planctomycetota > Planctomycetia > Pirellulales > Pirellulaceae > Stieleria. The sequence continues at coordinate 56,085 of JBCBOT010000007.1, forward strand.
GGTTGGATTTCAACCGTTGTGAACGAGGCGATATTGGAGAGTTGGTACGTCCTGGCACCGATGACGAGGCGCCGCGTGGTGACTTGGACATTGTTCTGTGTCAGGATGTTGGTTTCTCGCACGGTTCGACCTGGTGGCGTTGGGGATTCGTTTTGCATCGACGGCCGCGGGCGTGCTTTTGTCACACGTGCGACCATCCATCCAAAGTCCCCATCGATGCCAAGAGACCCTCAAGAAATCCGAGCCACCCTCGTCGATCGTCCAGCTGCGCAACGGCAGCAGCGCATTTGTTAGCAGCGAAACTCAAAGCCCCGATGACACGGGGGTTGGAGAGTCAAGTTTCATCCAACTCGGGCCGACGATCCGTGTCAGTTGCCGGTCAACGAATGCGTTCGTCGGATCGTCACAGCCAGCGATCCGCGCGTTTCGAGGATGTCCATCGATGTCCAACGTGATATCCAAGTCCTCGACAACCGCCAAGCTTCCGACTTCCGTCGGTCGTAACAAGCCGTCGGCGGCTCGTGTCAACTCGATGTCGACCCTGTCAATCGAAACCAACTCTGCACCACGAGTCTTGCCCGCTTGGTATTTGTTGTGCAGCCAGGTGAACTCGACAGGTTCTTGTTCGACCCGAAAGAGCTCCCATTTGCCGGGTCGAAACACGTTGTGGTTGATGCGGCACAGAGACGGCGCGACGGGATTCTCCTTCAACTTCACGCCGAACTCCATGGAGACTTTGCAGTCGAGGAACGTGTTGTACGCGACCACCGCGCCGCGCACGGGTGCGTAACCGTTGAGCGGACCGTCACTAAGCCCGTTCATGAAGCAAACGCCCGCGCGTTCGGCGTCACCACGCAGGCCTTCGAAGTAGTTGTTGGTGACTCGGTGTTGCTCGCCGATGATACGGACGCCGCCGGTCCGTCCGACGCCATGTCCCAAGAAGACGTTGCCGTCCACCACGCAGCGATTTCCGTGCCGAAGTGTCAGGGCACCTTCGCATCGCTCAAAAAGATTGTGGCGGTAGACGTTGCCGCAGGACTTGTTGGAGATGACTTCGCCTTCGCCGTTGCAACGATCAAAGTAGTTTTGCTCGACGACCGTGAAGCAATCGAGAGTCGACGTCTCGCTGGTTCCGATTCGAATCGTTTCGCCTCCGTTCTTGCCCAGTTCTGGTCGAGGGCCGAATCGGTTGTGGTCGATTCGATGCCTTCCGGGTTGGTCGTGCACCCAGACCACGAGCGTCGTTCCACGGTTGCGTTTCCCCGCGAAATAACAGTGGTCGACTCGATTATTCGTTCCGTAAACGTTCAACCAACGCGAGTCTTTCGAGTCACCGTCTTGCGTTTGCTCGAACCGACAGTCGGTGATCCTGCAATGGTGTGCGAGTCGTTCACTGTGCGTCCGGAACTCAAAGACGTTGCTCGCCCCCGAAGGGTTACGAAACGTCAACCCGGACACCGTGACGTGTCGCCCCGAAACACGAAACTGAATCGCCCCGGTGAGGATGACTTTGCCTGGAGATTCGGCGCGGAGCGTGATCGGCGCGTCCGCGGTTCCAGGCAGTTGCTCAAATCGGAGGTCTTTGTCAGACCAAGTCCCGTTGGCGAGCACGAGCGTGTCACCGGGCTTCACCTTTTTTAAAAGCGATTTGAGATCTGTCTCTGGGGAGATCCATCGCTCCTCAGCGAAAACATGGGGGCAGGCCAAATCGGTCCAGGCGAATAGCGCGATCGCGCAAAGGCACTGGATCGTCCGGCCTATTCGGAAGCGAACGTGGCGAGGAGACGGGGCCGACATGGATCAACCGAGGCGATAGGGCTTTCGGTATTCTTTCGTCAGCCACTTCGATGCGTCTGCGTCGCCTTCGATGGTTTCGCGTTTGGGATCCCAGCGAATCTGCTTGCCGGTTCGAACGGCGATGTTTCCGAGGTGGCAAACCGTCGCGCTACGGTGACCGATGCTGATATCCGCCGCAGGAGTCGCGCGGCTCTTCACGCAGTCGATGAAATCCTGAATGTGCGCGATGTTGGCGTCACGCTTGTTTTCTTTGGGGAGTGTTACCGATCGGCCTTCACGGACAAGCGGTGCGGGGATGTCGGCGTTGTCGAGCAATTCGGGAGTGCTTGCGAGGATCCCTCCGCGCCAAACAAACACGCTGCCCTTTTCACCGATGAACTCCGTGCCTTGATTCTTGCTGGGTGTGCCGGGCGTTTGCCGACAATTCATTTTGACACCGTTCGCGTAGGTGTACGTGATCACGGTGCTGTCTGGAGTTTCGTACCAGCCCTTTGGATGGTACTCGGCGGTGCCTTCGACGCTGACGGGACCGCTGTCATCCATGCCGAGGCCCCATTGGGCCGTGTCCAGATGGTGTGCACCAAAGTTCGTTTGCTGGCCGCCGCTGTAGTCCCAAAAGAAGCGAAACAGATAGTGCACTCGGTTTTTGTTGTAGGGCCTTTGGGGTGCCGGGCCGAGCCAGCGGTCAAAGTCAAAGCCTCGGGGAGGGGCACTATCGGCGACGGGTTGCTTGGCACGGTCCACCCAGTTCGGGCCCGGCAAGGTGACGTTGACTTCTTTGATCTTTCCGAGGCCGCCGGCCTGAATGAACTTTGTGACCGCGATGAATTCATGGCCGCTTCGCTGCATGGTTCCGGTTTGAACAACACGTTGGTGCTTTCGCGCGGCTTCGATCATCGGCTTGCCTTCACCGATGACGAGCGTGAGCGGTTTCTCACAGTAAACATCTTTGCCGGCCTGGCAGGCTTCGATCGTCATCAGGGCATGCCATTGATCCGGCACCGTCACGACAACGGCGTCGAGGTCTTTGGCATCGAGAAGTCGGCGATAATCGTCGGTGCGAACAACTCGTCGTCCGGCTTCCTTTTGGATGTAGCCCTCGGTTTCATCCAGGTAGGCAGCATCAAGATCGCAGATGGCCTCGATGTGATTGAGAAAGTACTTGGTGTTGTTGCGGGGGCCGCCTTGGTTGCCGACACCGATCATTCCGACCCGCACGCGTTCGTTGGGCGATTCAGTGGCGAAGGTTGAACGATAACTCTTCGCCGAGATTCCCGTGAAGAGTCCAGCGGCGAACGATGTTTGCAGGAATGCACGACGAGAGGGGTGACGCATGATTGATGAGTTGGGGAGGGGAGGTAATCGAGCGCTCAGTTGCTCCTTATTCTAACGGATCTTTGTTCCTAGCCCCGCACAATTGTCGTTGCTGTTCGAACAAGATGATCCCGACCGTTGTCGCCAGGTTGAGGCTGCGCACGCGGTCGCTGGTCGGCAGCCTCAGTGCGTGGGGATTGTCGGGACCCACGATTTCTCGCGGCAGTCCTGAGGATTCGCTGCCGAACACGAACATGTCACCGATTTGGAATTCGACGTCCCAGACCGTTCGCTCCGCAAATCGCGAGAAAAAGAAGGTGCGTTCCCTTGGGACCTGGTTGGCGACGTTCGGCCAGGAGGGAACACATTCGATTTCGAGGTGCTTCCAGTAGTCCAAGCCTGCGCGGCGAACGCGTTTCTCGCTCAGATCAAACGCGGCCGGTTCGACGATCCACAGCTTGGCGCCAACGGCGACGCAGGACCGACCAATGTTGCCGGTGTTCTGTGGAATCTCGGGCTGATAGAGGACGACATGTGCGATCGGTGGGGCGGCGATCGGTGCGTCGGATTGGCTGAGGGTCACGAAACGAATTTTCTCCGACGGGTGAGAGGGTTGCGTACCGTCTCGGTCGCGTGACAAACTGTGTCGTCCGTTTGCCCAGTGACCGCTGCGGCTTTGCCCCCAAACCATCGATCTATGCCGATCCAAGTCACCTGCCGCAGTTGTCTCAAACGCTTCACGGTGAGCGACAAATTCGCGGGGAAGAAGGGGCCGTGCCCCAATTGTAAGAAGACGATCGAGATTCCCAAGGCGGATGAAGAAGTCGTCATTCACGCGCCGCGTGACGATTCGCCCAAGGACAGCCAAGGGCAAAGCGTCCTCAAGCCCATCGAGCGGAAGGAGACCGATGTCACCCGTCGTGGGCTGTTGCTGACGATCGGCGCGATCGTCGCCGTGTTCGCGATCGCGATTGTGTTCCGTTTCGCCGGCGAGTCGGGTTCGGCTCCGTTGTGGGCTCAAGTCGTCGGCCTGATGATTCTCGCCCCGCCGCTGGTCCGGTCCGGGTATTCGTTTCTGTACGACCAGGAACGCGAGCCCTACTACGGCGGTGAATTGTGGAATCGTGTTTGGATTTGTTCCGCGATCTTCGCCGTCCTGTGGTGTGTCTATGCGTTCGCGCCGACCTACGTGCTGGAGCTGGACCAGGCCGCAGAAATGTCTTACGCCGTGTTCGGTGTCACGCTCTGCATCATGATCGCGCTGGGGGCCCTCGCCTCGTCGGCAACGTTTGAATTGGAATATATCAGTGGCGTGATCCACGCCGGGATGTACTTCGTCGTCATCGTGTTGTTAGCGTTCGCCAGCGGCGTCATACTCGCGGGGCTACCCACTGCCGAGTCGCTTCCTTAGGACGCCCGTCGCCCGTGCTTGATCTTCCCGAACTCGACCTATTGAGCACCGCCGGTGACGCCGGATCGTTGATCCGCATTCCACCGTCGGATTCTGTACCCTTGTCGCCGCGAGTCCGTCGGATTCTGGATAGCTCGCCGCTGCGGCGTCTTGCGGGTATCAGTCAGCTCGGCATGGTTTCACTGGTTTACCCCGGGGCCACGCACAGTCGCTTTGAGCATTCGCTCGGCGTGTACCACAACGCGCTTCGATTCGTCGCGCGATTCCGGCAACATCCGACGATCGCGGCTTGGCTCGATGCACCGATGGCGGACGCATTCGTATTGGCGTCGCTGCTGCACGACATCGGTCACTGGCCGTTCTGCCACCCAATCGAAGACATGCAGCTCGACGGATTGGCGGAGCACGAATCACGTGTCGCTGATTTGATCGAAACCGGGGAACTGGCAGAACTGATCGATGCGGATTGGCGCTGCGATGCCGAGGACGTCCTCGGCCTGCTCGGTGAGAGCGATGCCAGATCGTCGGACGCGGCGACGTTTCTTCGCAGTTGCTTGAGTGGTCCGATCGACATTGACAAGCTCGACTATCTGCAGCGTGATAGCCTGCACGCCGGTGTCCCGTATGGACGCAACTTTGACGCCGACCGGCTGATGTCGGCGTTGACCGTCGATCCAACCACCAATCGACTGGCGATCGGCGAAAAAGGCCGTACCGCCGCCGAGATGATGGTGTTCGCGCGATACGTCATGTTTAGCGAAGTGTATTGGCATCACGCCGTCCGTTCCGCGACCGCTATGTTGCAACGAAGTCTTTTCTTGCTCGCGAATCGATGGGACCTTTCGGCAACGCTGAAACTGGGTGATGCCGAGTGGATTCAAAGATTGCGGCGAACGGCGGAAGGAAGCTTGGCCGAACCGCTGGTCGAAGGCTTGTTCGGGACACGGCGCAAGCTCTTTAAGCGAGTGGCTGAATTCAGTTGTCGCGCCGGTGAAGCGACACATCAACAGCTCTCACGTCGACCGTATTGGTGGTTGGTCGCCCTCAGTGAGTCGCTTGCCGAAGTCATCTCGTTGCGAAGCGGTGTTGCGGTGGGGGCGGCGGATTTATTGATCGATGCGCCTCCCGTTCAGCTGGAAGTCGACATCAATACGACCGTGATCGGCAGCGACGGTGAGTCCTCGACGCTGGGGGATGTTTCGCCCGTCGCCGCCGTGCTCGCGCATCAGCAATTTGACAGTCAAGTAAAACGAGTCCGTGTATTTGTTCGCCCTGACTTGCGAAACGAACTCCGGGCGAGTTTTATGACGAGAGAACAGTGGTCCGAGCTTCTTTCGGAATCGACCGAGAAAACTGAAGCGAGTTGGGCGTAGCCATGGAGATCGTCACCGTTGTTCGCCCCGACGCCGAAAGTGCCTCGCAAGTGGTCGCCGATCGGTTCATCACGCTTGTGAAAGCGAACCCAAGGGCAACACTTGGTTTGGCGACCGGTGGGACGCCCGTCGAAACGTATCGGCTTCTCGTCGAAGCCTACCAGGCTGGAACGGTGAATTTTGAAGACGTCCAGACCTTTAACCTGGACGAGTATATCGGTCTCGCCGCGGATCATCCCCAGAGCTTCCGCTACTTTATGCAGCAGCAGTTCTTCGATCATGTGAATGTTGATCCGAAACGAACACATGTTCCAAACGGTGTTGCGGACAATGTCGATTCGACGTGTGCTGAATACGAGGCGCTGATTCGCGACGGCGGCGGAATCGACTTGCAGTTGCTCGGGATCGGGCACAACGGCCACATCGCGTTCAATGAACCAGGGTCGTTGCTTGAGAGTCGAACACGAATGGTTTCATTGACCGACGAAACCATCGAGAACAATGCCAGGTTCTTCGACTCGCGGGAGGAAGTTCCTCGGCACGCGATTACCATGGGCATTCAGACGATACTCGAAGCGCGTGAGATCATCCTGCTGGCATTGGGTGAAGCCAAATCAGAAGCCGTCGACAAACTGTTGTACGGTCCCGTCACCGATGCCCATCCCGCCTCTGCGCTGCAGAATCACAAGCGTGTCACGGTGGTGTTGGACGCGGTCTGTGCGAGCGGTATCAAGCAGTTGGCGGACTCGTTGTGAGTGAACGGCGGGCGTACAAAGACTATTTCGATGCGGATGCCGCGAACCAACTGGCGGATCAAATCGGACGTTCGTACCAGCTCGATCGTCGCCGATTTAAACGGCTTTGTACCCAGGGTCTCAAGGCTCTCGAATTTCACGGCAGGGTCCAGCAGTTCTCCAAAGCCCTTCGTGAGACGTTGCCGGAGTCCGTTCCGGATGCGTTGGCTATTCTGACGAGTTCACTTCCGGAGCCGTTGCCCGATTGTGAGGCGGTGACTGACGGCTGGTTGCAGTGGCCGATTGGGCAGTTCATTGCCGACTATGGCGTCGATGAGATCGAGGCCTCTTTCGAAGCGATGATCGAGCTTACCCAGCGGTTCACGAGCGAGTTTGCGGTTCGCCCTTTTGTCGAGCGTCATCCGAAGACGACTTTTCGGCGTTTGAAAAAGCTCACGACTCACGAGAGCCCCCACGTGCGCCGCTGGTGCAGTGAGGGAGTTCGGCCGCGTTTGCCGTGGGGAAAAAAGTTGACGGAGTTGGTGCGTGAGCCGGACCCGATTTTTCCGATTCTCGAGCGACTCAAGGACGATCCCGAACTCTACGTCCGCCGTTCCGTCGCGAATAATTTGAATGACATCGCGAAGGACCATCCTGGACAAGTGATCGACCGTTGCCGCGTGTGGTCGGGCGGGTCAGAAGAACGACAGTGGGTGATTCGCCATGCGCTGCGCACACTGGTGAAGGATGGCGACACGCGTGCGCTCGAACTGATGGGTTTCGCGGCGCCTTCCGAGATCGATTCGAAGCTCGCAGCTCGGCCCGGGCGAATCTCCATTGGAGATCACACGGTGTTGTTCGCGGAGGTGACGAACGGTTCAAACGCAACACAAAGGGTCCTCGTCGACTTTGTTGTGCATTTTGTGAGGCAGAAAGGACAGCGATCCGAGAAAGTGTTCAAGTGGAAAACGGTTGAGTTGGCTCCTGGCGAGTCCGTCGAACTGGAGAAAAAGTTACGGATGCGCGAAACGACCGTGCGAGCACTTTACCCGGGTGAGCATCTCGTGGACCTTCAGCTCAACGGGGTTCGCATGGCGTCGACCTCTTTCCAACTACGGAAACCATGAACCCTTCGCAAGCATCTGATTTCTCGTCGCCCGCTCAAGAGACTGACGTTGCGATCGTCGGCGGCGGCCCGATTGGCATCGAGATGGGTGTGGCCCTCAAACGGGTCGGGGTTCGGGCCCGAATATTCGAAGCCGGTTCGCTGGGGCATACGATTTCGTGGTGGGCGCCCCAAACCCGATGGTTCAGCAGCAACGAACGGATCGCGATCGCCGGTGTCCCGCTGTTGACCGCCGACCAGTCGAAGTCGACGCGAGAGCAGTATCTAAATTACTTGCGGTCGGTCGCCACCCAGTTCGACTTGGATGTTCGAACCCACACCCGAGTCACCGGCATTGAACGCAACGGGAGTGCGTTCAATCTGCATTTGCAATCCGCCAAAGGCGACGTTGCGTGCAACCCCTCGACCTGTCGCGCGGGAGCACTGGTGCTCGCGATCGGGGGCACCGATTTTCCGAAGCGTTTGGGCGTTCCTGGCGAGGACTTGTCACACGTCGATGGGTACCTTCGCGAGACGCATTCGTATTTCAACCGCCGCGTTCTTGTCGTCGGCGGTCGAAACAGTGCGATCGAAGCGGCGCTGCGATTGCACCACGCCGGTGCCAACGTCACGCTCAGCTATCGTGGGGAGCAGCTTCCCGAGTCGAGCATCAAGTATTGGTTGCTTCCCGAGATCAAGGGGCTGCTTAAGTCGGGGCGGATTCGGTCGCTTCTCGGAACACAGCCCGTTGAAATTCGCGAGAGCAGCGTTCGACTGCGGAGTGCTTCAAATCCGTCCGAAAACGAAATCACGGTCGACGTCGATGACGTCTTGTTGTTGATCGGCTACGAACAGGACAAGACGCTGTTCCGATCGTGTGGCGTTGAACTGGTCGGCGAAATGCAGCGCCCGAGTTTCGATGACGCGACGATGGAGACCAACGTGCCCGGCATCTTTGTGGCGGGTACGGCCGTCGCGGGAACTCAAAGCAGTCGCTACAAGGTGTTCCTCGAGAACTGTCACGACCACGTCGACAAAATCGTCAAGCGACTCAGCGGGGAGGAGTTTGGATCGAGTAAACGACCCTACGCCGAGCAAGCCGCGTCACAGCCGGAAACGTAAAGCGGGTACCTTCGGTCGCGCCCGGCAGTGAAGAGTGTTAGCCGGCGTTGGCGAGCTCTTCTTTGGTCCTCGTCGGGAAGTGCTCTTCGACGACGTGGTAGAACTCTTCGGCGGTGGAGACGTTCGCGACGTTCGAGCGAAAGTTCCTTGCGCCGTGTTTGCCTTGGGCGTAACAGCACGCGTACTTTCGCATGAGTACCGTGCCTTTCTCTTCACCGAAACGTTGTTTGACGAGTTCGTAGTGATGGAGCATGCATTCGCGCTGCTCCAGGAGCGTCGGGTCCGGCGGAATCGGATCGCCACGCAGTGCCGCAGCGGCTTGGGCAAAGATCCAAGGCCGACCCAAGCAGGCTCGTGCAATCATCACGCCATCGACGTCATAGTTCTTGAACGCGTGGACCACCTTTTCGGCGCTGTCGAGGTCCCCGTTGCCGATGAGTGGAATGTTCTTGAGCTGAGATTTGATTTGGCTGATGCGATCCCAATCGGCGTGACCGCGAAACATGTCCTTGGCCGTTCGACCATGGACGGTGAGCGCCGCCGCTCCCGCTTCTTCGACGACGTGGGCGATGTCGTTGCAATTGATGGAGTCGGGGCTGCAACCGAGTCGAATCTTTGCCGTCACCGGCGTGGGGGCACATGCTTTGACGAGTTGCGAGATAATCTCGAACATCCGTTCGGGCGTTCGCAGGAGGTAGCTGCCGGAGTGTGCTTTTTCGGTGACCTGTTTCACGGGGCAGCCGAAATTGATGTCGACCACGCTGACGCGGTACTCGTCGACCAATCGTCGGCCGACTTTCGCCATCGTGGCCGGGTCGTTGTCCCAGATTTGGACGGCGAGCGGACGTGCCTCCTCGGCCACACCCCAGAGTCGCTCGGGGTGCTCGGCGATGTTCTCGTCCATCCAGACGAACCCCCGGGCATTGACCATTTCGGTGGCAATCAGCCCGACGCCTCCGTACTCACGAACCATTTGCCGGAAGGCCGCATTGGTAAAACCGGCCATCGGTGCTTGCAAAATCGGTGGGTCGACGACCAGGTCGCCGATCTTGAATGGCGGCGGCGGGAAAACGCGTGACGACATGGGACAATTGAAATCAATAACGGAGACTGCGGGCGTGACGAATGCAAAATCGAACCCGCAAACGATCGTAGAGAGATCACTGCTTGGTAGCAATGATCAACCGACGGCCTTGAGGCGGAGCACCTCGTTGGACGCCGCCAAAATCCGCCTCGACGCCCGCCCGACGCCTTTGCTATAGCCGCTCGGCGGACCCGGTCCGCGGCCGGAAACCATTCCAACCAATAAAGCCTTTGTGCGGGGGGCCATCGCCCGCGCCAGCCACCTGAAGCAGGACGGATCCAGCTGATGAGCGAGTTCTTAAACAATTCCCTGCCCTCCATCGTGATGCTGTTTTGTGCCGGTTTGGCATTCGGGCATCTGATTTGGTACCGCGATCCCAGCGAGGATCGAGCGAAGATCAAGGACTTGGAGGAGAAACTCGAGGCGACGACCGTCGATTCCTCGGCGAGACGCGACGAGGTGATCACACTCGCGGAAAACTTGGAAGCACGGAGCGCCGAAGTCAATCGACTCCATCGACAACTCGCTGAGGTCGAGGCAGCCGCAAGCGAGAACGCCGGCGTCCAAGAAGAGCTTGTGCAGGTCACCCAGCAATTCGAACGCCTGCAGGAACAACACGACGCGACGGTCGCGAGTTTGGAGGAGCTGGAGCAGGAAAAGCAATCCGCCGAGCAACGGAGCCAGCTCAATCAGGACGCGGTCCGCGACGCCGGAGACGAACTCGGGCGGCAAAGCGACCTGATCGATTCATTGACTCGAACGAGCCAAGATCAGGCGACGACCATCAATGAGTTGAACAATGAAATCCAGCGCTTGACCAGCGAACTGGAGAGCGCCAGCGGAGACCGAGACACGCTCGTAAGCTCGAGCGAGGAACAATCAACCGAAATTGAAAAGCTTCGTGGCCGAGTGGATCAGCTCTCCGAGGATTTGGACGCCGCTGAGTCGGACACCGATAAACTCGCTCAGACGAACAAGACACAAGCTAGCGAAATCGATGCCCTGAAGGAACAAATCGCGGAGCTCAGCGAGCACGCCCAATCGGATGTTGCCGAGCGGGAAGCGATGATCGTGCAGCTCAAGCAGGAGATCGCGGAGACCGAGGTTGCGACGGCAGCATTGCTTGAGGAATTGAGTGTTGCTCGAGACGGCGTCGACTCGGGTGAGTCACTCGTAACGCAGCGCGATGAAACCATTCGTGAGCTACAGGCACAGCTGGAAACGCTTGAGCAGACGTCGCAAAACGCCCTCGCTCAGGCGGAGCGTTCGGCCGATCAAAACGAACGACTCGCTGACATGGTCGAAAAAGATCGTCAACGGATCGGGGAATTGGAACGCGAGCTGGACAAAGCCGGCGCTAATCTCGAGGAATTGGCTGTTGCCGAGCAGCAACTCGAAGACCGATCGATCGTGATTGAAGATCGTGACCGTTTGATCGCCGCGCTACGAGCCGAGATCGAAGGCTTGACCGAAGGCACCAAGGATGCCGAATCGCTTCGAGAAGGTACGCGTGAACTTCAGGAACAAAACGCCGCGTTGGAAACCAAGTTGGCAGAGCAATCGGAGCAGCTCGCCGTGTTGGACGAGTTGCGACGCCAGCTGATGGAGCAGACCGAGTGCGCCGAATCCGCGACGCGTGCTTGCGAAGAGCAACGCAGTATCTGCCAAACGCTCGAAGAAAAAGTGAGCGAAAAAACGTCGACGATCGCCGAGTTGTCGCAACGGTGTGAGCAGATTGCGCCGCTCGAAAGCGAGACACAATCGTTGAGCGAGCGTATCGAAGCAAATATCGACAAGATCGAATCCCTGACGGAGGAATTGCAGGATCGTGAGTCGACGATCGATTCGCTCAATGAAGAACTCCAACGAGTGGAGGCGGTCGAGTCGGAAAAGACAGAACTCGCCGAGAGTCTGCGTTTGCGGGGCGTCGAGCTTGAACAGACGTTGCAAGAATCCTCCGCGCGAGACGAGACCATCGCCGAGTTGCGTCAGCGATGCGAGACACTGGAGTCCCTGAACGAGGAACTCTCGGAAGAACTGACCGGTCGCGTCACGGAAGTGGAACGTCAGGCAGAAGAGGCGACGCAACGCGACGAAGTGCTCGCTGAGCTGACCCAACGCTGCGAGTCGCTCACGGCCTCTCGGCAGGCCTTTGAGAAAAACAACGAATCGTTGACCGCCGAAGTGGCTGCGGCACAAAAGACCAATGCGGGGCTTCGAGCAAGCCTCGAGGACATCGATCGCGAGGTCGAATCGCTTCGCGAAAAAGAATCCGAGTTGATCGAACTGACGGAGCAGCACGAGGATGCGGTCTCGCGCATCGACGCACTTGCGGAGGCTCTTCGTGACCGAGAAATCGAAGTCGCTTCGTTGAAAGAGCACGTCGCCCTGTCTGAAAAAGTTCGTGACGATTTGGATGCGACACGTCAGCGGCTCCAGCAAGCCGACCACCGCGCCGAGAATTTGGCGGGCCAGCTAGATGACCGGGCTGCCGAACTGGATGGTCTCAAGCGTCGCCTGAGTTCGGTGGCGGAGCTGGAGAAAAAGCTTCGGATGCGTGAAGCCGAAGTGGGTGAGCTTCAACGCCAAAGCGAAATGCAAACGCGAGCCTATGCGGAACAGCACGACGAGACGGTGCGTCTGCGAAAGGAGTTGGCGGAATTGGAGGCGACCGAAAAGGTCCTGGCCGACGTTCGAAAGCAGTTGGCAGCCACCAAGGGCGAGCGAGAAACGTTGCAAACAAGTAACGCCGAGTTGAGCACGAAAGTCGACAAACAGGCTTCCGCGATCCAACTCCAGTCGGGCCAAATCGACGAGCTGAATCAGCAACTGTCCAAGCAATCAAAACAGCTACAACAACTCAGCACCGAGCAGCAAAAGACCAAAGAGGCGTTGAAAGACAAGACGTCGCTTGCCCAGCAATTGCAGGGCAAGGTCGCGCACATGGATCAATTGGAGGCCGACAACCAAGTCTTGACGGCTAAGACGAACGATCTGATGGCACATCTGAAACGAGTCAGTGCTGAGCACGAGGACAGTTTGCAGGCGAACGAGAAGGCCCAAGCGGCGATTCGGCAACTGCAGGACGAGGTGCATCAGCAAACCGCGACGATTCGATCGCTACGACGCGAGCGTGGTTCGATCGCGGACTTGGGCGACGACGATCGAAACGCGGCCTGATTCGTGGCTAGCGACGAAAATGCGAGATCAGGCGAAGAAACGCCGAAGGAGAACGTGCGAGCTGACTCGGTTCCGGAACGTCGGATGATGCGTCTGGACGATGTGATCAAGCGCGCCGGGCTCGTTGGCAGCGGCGGGCAAGCGAAAATGCTGATCCAAGACGGCATGGTGCGGGTCAACGGTGAAGTCGAAACCCGTCGCAGAAAACAGCTGTTTCTGGGAGATGTGGTCGAGTTATTGGACGAAACCATCACGCTCGATGAAACGCTGTTCGACGCCCAAGGAGATTGATTTGGCGGCGTTTTCGCTGCGAAAGTGTGTCAGAACGGACGAAAACTGCCTGAAACCAGGGGTTTTCACTGTTGACGGTGGCCAACGGCACATTCGATACTGCTAGCGTCGAGAAGTCCGGCAATATTGGGTTTGCCGAATTTTCGGCGTGGCTTGCATTCGTGAGCTACCGTTTGAAGCCGCCGCGGCGGTTTGCCCGAACCAAGTCCCGGATGTGTTTGTCTGGATGGCTGACTTGGTATTTTTTTCAACGATGTCCGGGATGCCCACCGGCGGGAGAAGTGTTTTTTAGTGGCGTTGGCACGACGAAATCCTCAACAAGAGAACCGCGATACAGTTCGCATCAATTCAAGTATTCGAATCACCCCTGTTCGTGTCGTCAGTGAGACGGGCGAGCAACTAGGAGTGATCCCGACGGAAACGGCACTCGAAAGAGCGCGGGACGTCGGACTCGACCTTGTCGAAGTGGCGCCGAATGAGCGGCCGCCGGTTTGCCGAATCATGGATTACGGCAAATACAAATACGACAAGAACAAGAAGACGAACCGCAATCAGAGTCATACAAAGACGAAAGAGATTCGGTTGCGTCCCAAGACCGGTGACGAAGACATCCGCACCAAGATCCGCCGCGCCGAGAAGTTCTTGGAGCACAAGGACAAGGTGCAGGTCAGCGTGTTGTTCCGCGGTCGCGAGATGGCTCACATCGAAGAAGGCCGCAAAGTCATGGAGCAGGTCATCGAGTTGCTCGAAGAGGTCGGCAAAGTAGAAACGCCGCCTCAACAGCACGGTCGCCGAATGATTTGCATGATCGCACCGCGTTGATCGAGTGGGCCGCCTCTGCGATGGCGGTTCACGAGCGTACCTGATGTCGATTCCCCTCGATTCCGTTTGTCAGTCGTTGGCCAGTATTGCCCCGCTCCGCCTTGCGGAGTCTTGGGACAACGTGGGGCTGTTGATTGGTGATCGAACCGCGGGAGTCGAGCGGGTGATGACTTGTCTGACCCTGACTCCGTCCGTCGTCGATGAAGCAATTGACGAGGGCGCGGACTTGGTCGTGGTACATCATCCGCTTCCGTTTCGGCCCGTCTCACGGATCAATTCGGATTCGATTGCCGGCACGATGCTGTGGCGGCTGATTCGAAACGGCGTTGCCGTTTACAGCGCCCACACCGCTTTCGATTCCGCGGCCGATGGAATCAATCAGCAGTGGGCCGAATCACTCGCCTTGGACCGAATCGGGCCAATGGTGGATCCGGACGAAGGGAAGGAATTGGGAAGCGGTCGTGTCGGTGTGTTGGCCGAGCCGATGGAAGCGCGTGAGCTGATCCGAAAGTGTCTCGTCCACGCAGGTGGCGACCTCAAGAAGCTTCGAGGTGTTGGTCCGCTGGACCGCAAGGTTCGCAAGGTGGGCTTCGCATGCGGGAGCGGCGGATCATTTGTGGCGGCGGCTCACCGTCGCGGCTGCGAATTGTTGATCACCGGCGAGGCGACATTTCATCAATGTCTCGAAGCGGAATCGCTCGAGATGGCGATGGGGCTTTTGGGGCACTATCACAGCGAGCGTTTTGCGATCGAGAACCTCGCGACTCGGCTTGGCGGAGAACTCGCCGAGCTGTCAATTTGGCCGAGCAAACGCGAAGGCGATCCGATCCAAGCGATTTCCTAGAGCTTTCTTGCAATTGAACATTAGATGACACCGGACGGCTCGCGTTGTTCCGCTAACATTTTTTGGCGGTAGTTGAGCAAGCCCTCCGGGGCGTCGACCGAAACCCAACGCGTTTGAAGTCGCGCTTGCCGGATTTGGTAACCCGAAACGTAAGTGAGGG